>NZ_CP129971.1:3498423-3830529 GCF_030503855.1 Marivirga salinae
ACTTTTCTTTCCTTATATTCATGATGAGTTTGTAGCAGACTCACCCAAATCCTTAACATTGGAATATAAAAGAGGATTGTGCGAATACATTTATCACCAAAGGAAATCCATGTTATTAAAAGAATCAGATATTATGGATTTAATATTGGAAGGAAAAATCAATCAATACGGCACCATTCCAAAAGCTTTTTTAGGCGTCCCATTCCAAACGGAGAAAGGAACGCCTGGCGTAATTGGGGTACAGAGCTATAAGGATGAAAACGCTTTCCAAAACAGGGATTTAAAATTGCTGAATTTTATTTCAAATCAAGTATTACTATCGGTTGAAAGAAAATTTATTGAAGAAAAAATCAGTACGCAAGCTGGTCGATTGCAGTCCATATTTAACAGCAGTAACCATATTATTTGGTCTATTGATAAAGATTTTAAGCTTACCTCATTTAATCCAAATTTTGAATATGAGTTTTTAAAATATTTTAATTTTAAACCAAAAGTAAATACAGATTTAAGGGGAAAAGTAATAACATCAATCTTTAGTTCAGGTAGTTATAAATTTTGGGGCGATAAATTTGAAAGCTGTTTAAATGGTGAGACAATAGATTTTGAGGTAGAATTTCAGAACCCTATCGACAATTCCATAGTCTGGAAAGAGATTTTTTTGAACCCAATATATACAGAAAGTGGAGAAATAACTGGGCTTTCGGGTATTGCTCATGATATTACGGAAAGGAAGATTAACGCACTAAATATTCAAAAAAGTGAGTTAAAGTTTAGGAATATATTTGAGTCATTTCAAGACATCTATTTTAATTGCCGATTTAATGGGGAAATTATCCTTATTAGTCCTTCCATTAAAGAGAACATTGGCTATGAACAAGATGAGGTGACAGGGAATAATATCACCAACTATTACCTCTATACCAAAAAAACAAAAGATCTGTTAAAAAAATTGGTTTCTAGAAGAAGGGTTCAAAACTTTGAAGCAACCCTTATAACCAGAGACGGCAGGTTGGTGAACTGTATATGTAACGTTCGTTTAGTAAGAGATAAAGATAGCCGTGAAGTTACTATAGAAGGGGTAGCCCGTGATATCACTAAATTAAAGCAAGCCAATAGGGAATTATTGCATGCAAAAAACATGGCTGAAAATTCCTTGAAAGTAAAGGAGCAGTTTTTAGCTAATATGAGCCATGAAATTCGGACTCCAATGAACGGGGTTATCGGGATGGTGGATTTACTGGCTCAAACTCAGCTCAATCCTGAGCAAATGAATTTTGTACAAACTATCAAGCGTTCATCTGAAACTTTACTGACAATACTGAATGATATTTTGGATTTAAGCAAAATAGAAGCTGGTAAGATGAAAATTCAGCCTCATGTAACAGAAGTAAAGTCAATATTTGACAAAGTATTAAATTTATTTAGTCAACAAGCCAATCAGAAATCCATTAACCTGAATTTTAAAATTGATAATGACATTCCTAAATATCTAAAGATTGATGAAACTCGCATTATTCAAATAGTTTCTAATCTCACTTCAAATGCCTTGAAGTTTACAGAGAAAAACGGCAAGGTTTTATTACATATCTCTAAAGAAATTAAAGACGACTTATACAGAATTGCAGTTGAAGACTCCGGTATTGGTATATCTGAAAATGATCAACAGCAATTATTTAAATTGTTTACACAACTTGATAATTCAAGTACCAAAGCTTTTAGCGGTACAGGGTTAGGACTTGCTATTTCAAAACAATTAAGTAGCCTAATGGGTGGGCAGATTGGTGTTAGTTCGGAGCCTGATGAAGGAAGCGTTTTTTGGTTTACACTAATTGGAGAAAAAGCTTCTGAAGCGGAAATTGAAACATATGAAAATCAAAATCAAAAGGTAACGAAAAGCCAAAAGCTGAATTTTAAAAGTGAAAATGCACCTTTCATTTTAATTGTAGATGATAACACCATTAATAGACAAGTAGCTAGTCAGATTTTAATGAAATCAGGTTTTAAAACAGATTTAGCTTTTAGTGGACCAGCAGCAATTGAAAAAGTGAAAAATATAGATTATGATTTAATTCTGATGGATATCCAAATGCCGGTTATGGATGGAGTAACTGCTACAAGAGAAATCAAAAAGCTGTCAAAGAAAATTCCTCCTATTGTAGCCATGACGGCTTACTCCATGAAAGAGGATCGTCAACGATTTTTGGATTTAGGAATGGACGATTATTTAGCTAAACCAATAGTATCTAGCATTTTATTAGAAGTTATTCAACAAAACCTACCCGATTTTGAAGCGGAAAGTCTTAACTTAGAAGAAATAATCCCAGATAAAAGCAATGGAAATGAAACCGAATTAATTGATGAGTCCACACTTCAGCAATTAAGTAAATATGCAGACAAGCCTACAATCAAATCATTCTTTGAAGAATTTGAAATAGAAGCAAAAAGTTTGATATTAGAAAGTATAAATGCTGAAAAGACTTCGGACATCGACAAAATATTAAGTAATTTGCATACTCTTAAAGGAAACGCAGGTACTCTTGGAATTCGTTCATTAGAGGAACAGGCAAAAAAAATAGAAGGCGATTTAAAAAAAGATAATACCGAAAAGCTTGTAAATGACTTAAACCATTTATTAGATAATTTTAATAAATTTACAGACAATTATCAGTCAATTTTAAAATAAGATGGCAAACACAAAAAAAGTACTTATAGCAGAAGATAGTTCGGTTATCCAAAACCTTACCAAGAAAATTTTAATGATGCAAAATTACAGCATCCATTCTGCAAAAAACGGAGAGCAAGTTTTAAAAGCTTTAGAATCCGAATCATTTGATATCATTTTAATGGATATTAATATGCCTAAAATGGATGGGATGGAATGCACTAGAGCTATCAGGGCTTTGGATGATAAAGAAAAATCAGCTATTCCAATTATTGCAATAACAGGAAATGCAAAAAATTACAGCATAGAAGATTTCAAAGAAGCTGGTATCAATGAATATTTACAAAAACCGCTCAATTTTGACCAATTGGTGGAAACTGTTAAGAAATTAACAAATTGATCAAATTCTTTTTAGCATTTAATCGAACGTAAAACCATAACTATCCGAAAATAAGTAACAATTAGAAAGTTTGTGTAGTTAATTTATAAATTCCTTAATATGCAGATAAAGTACACAAAATCATTCCTCAATAAATTAGAAGATGTATTCGCTGAATCTGATTACGTCCTTCGTTATGAAAAAGGAAATTTCAAATCAGGTTATTGTGTATTGAAAGAACAAAGTATTGTGATCATTAATAAATTCTTTGATACGGAAGGAAAAATTAATTGCTTAGTGGATATCCTCAAAAACATTGAGTTGGACAGCAAAACACTAAGTGACAAAAACAAAAATTTCTATTTAGAATTACAACAAACTGAACTCGCACTTTGAAGGTAACATTTCTAGGAACAGGAACATCGCAGGGAGTTCCCGTAATTGCATGCGATTGTGAAGTATGTCAATCACTCGATTACCGGGATAAAAGAACCAGAACCAGTATCCATATAGAAGTAGGTGGAAAAAGCATTGTGTTTGATACAGGTCCTGATTTCAGAGAACAGATGCTCAGGGAAAGAATCAATCATCTTGATGCTGTGATTTATACCCACGAACATAAAGACCATACTGCCGGATTGGATGATGTACGCTCCTACAATTTTAAACAGGAAATGGATATGCCAGTTTATGGCAGAAAGCAAGTCTTAGAACAAATACAAAGAGAATTTGCCTATATTTTCGCAGTCAATAAATATCCTGGTATCCCAAAAGTTAAGCTCCACGAAATTGAGAATAAAGCATTTCAGGTAGAAGGCATTCACATCCAGCCAATAAATGTTATGCATTACAAACTGCCTGTATTTGGCTATCGAATTAATGATTTTACCTATATCACCGATGTAAATCACATTCCAGATGAAGAGAAAGAGAAAATAAGAGGTAGTAAAGTACTGGTATTAAGTGCCTTGCAAAAGAATTCACACCTCTCTCATTTTAATCTAGAACAAGCTATTGCTATGGTGAGAGAATTGGAAATTCCGCAAGCTTATTTTATCCATATGGGACACAGAATAGGATTGCACAGAGATATAGAAGAAGAATTGCCAGAAGGCATGGAATTAGCCTATGATGGACTTCAAATAGAACTTTAAGATGCATAATAACTATTATGTATTCCGACAATTATCATCTGAATTAGAAGCAAAAATCCGCGGAAGTGAATTATTAGCTTGTTTTAGCCAAAGCCGTGATGAACTGATTTTAGGATTCAGTCAAGGACAAGAGGAATTTTACATAAAAGCTTCCTTATTACCAGAATTTTCATGCTTAAGTTTTCCTAATCAATTCGCTAGAACCAAAAGCAACAGTATAGATTTATTCACTGATTTTATTGGTAAAAGAGTAAACCGGATTCAACAATTCGAGAATGAAAGGTGCTTTGCCTTACATTTTGAAGGAGAATGGAGCTTACTTTTTAAAATGCATGGAAACCGCTCAAATATAATTAGCTACCAAGCTAATAAAGCCTATGAGTTGTTCAGGAATAGTTTCCCACAGGATATGGAGCTAGATTTGAAGGATTTAAACAGACCCATTGACCAAAGCAAAGAAGCCTTCTTTGAATATGACGGCAATTACCAGAAGCTTTTCCCTACTTTCGGCAAATTAATCAAGCAATATTTAAGTAGCATAAAATTGCAGGAAAAACCATTGGAAGAGCAATGGGAAATCATTTCACTTTTAGAATCAGATATTAAAAATCCAGATGGTTTTTACACCATTCTATGGAATGATGAGGTTCATTTTTCGCTATTGAAAATAGGTGAGATTATAAAAGAAGAGAAAAGCTGTCTTGAAGGCATTACCCAATTCTATTATACCTATTCCAAAGAGAATTTTATTCGGAAAGAGAAAAAACGACTTTCTAAGCAATTGGAAAAACAGCGAAATCAGGCTGTAAATTATATAAAGAAATCAAATCAAAAGCTACAGGATGTTTTGGATAAACCAGGCTATAATCAATTAGCCGATATTTTGATGGCGAATATGCATCAAATCCCAGCTCATGCCAAGGAAGTGGAATTGTTCAATTTTTACACGAATGAGAATATTAAAATTGCATTGAAATCTCATTTAAGTCCGCAAAAAAATGCAGAAAACCTTTACAGAAAATCTAAGAACCAGAAAATTGAATTAGAACAATTGGAAGCTTCTATCAAACAAAAAGAACAAGAATTGAAGGAAGCAGAAAGTAAACTGGCTGAAATTGAATCAGCAGAAGACATCAAATCAATTAAAAAACTGATTAAACAAAACCCAGTTAAAGAAAGAGCACAAGTAGAATTAAAAGTCCCCTATAAAAAATTTGAATATGGCGGGTTTACCATTTTAGTAGGAAAAGGCGCAAGAGAAAATGATGAGTTGACCTTAAAGTATGCCAAGAAAAATGATTTATGGTTGCATGCAAAGGATGTTACGGGTTCTCATGTGGTGTTGAAACAGCAAAGTAGCAAACCTTTTCCTCAGGAAGTTGTAGAAAAAGCAGCACAAGCCGCAGCCTTTTATTCTAAAAGAAAATCAGATAGCTTAAGTCCCGTTATTGTAACACCTAAGAAATATGTGCGAAAACCAAAAGGCTTGCCTCCAGGTATGGTGCATGTTGATAAAGAAGATACTATTCTGGTTAAGCCTGAAGCTTGGTGGATTGAAACAAAAATTTGAACACAAAGAAGATCTAAGGCTTCACAACTTGTCCCGTATTCATCCGAAAAAAACACAGAGGGAATTATCTATATAACAATGAAGTTTTTCAGAAGAATTAAAAAAGGCAATGCTTTGAGAAGCATTGCCTAAAACGACTTAAAAAAACTATCACTTTAAAACTATTCTTAATCTATATTTATCGCCATTTGACTATCCTTTGGGTCAAATCCAAAATCTCTGTATATATTTTTGATATGATGATTATAATCTAACAATGCATTAGTGTCATTACCTCCTGCTATTAATATCAAGCTTTCTGTGCTAGGCTCCTGAATGGCTAAATTCATATCAATTAGTTCGAAAACTTCTCTTATATTTTGCATTTCCCATTCAGCTCCCATATAAAAATAATAACCAGCAGCTCCATCAGTTACATAAACCATTTGGTTAAATGTAGCATCAGTCAAAGCATTTAAGTCATCGCTACTCACTTTTGGTATCATGATATCGAAATCATAATTCGATAGTTGAACTACCATTGAATTATTGATCTTATCTACATCATTTCCTAATAATGCACTTTGAGCATTTGCTTTCAAAGTTAAACCGAATAAGGTGATCAAAACGATTAGCCCTATTAGAACATATTGCTTAACTGGCTTCAGAATGTTTGGATACGTTTTCATAACTTTTGTTTATATTTATATTCAAAGGTCATAATAATGAAGCTTGTAAACATTAGGGCATTGCTGAAATTTCAAATAGGTGATTTACGTAAGCAACACCTATGCCCATTTTCTGTCAGAGGCTAATCAGCCTTTAGCTTGCAAAAGAAATTTAAATCAGAAAATATCATAATAGAAAAAGGCAATGCTTTTTAAAACATTGCCTTTTACAAACTATTGTCCTATCATTCAAAAAACTATTCTTTCTTAATATTGATTGCCATTGCCTCGTCATTTTTATCAAATCCAAAGTCTTGGTAGATATTTTTAACATGATGATTATAGTCAAGTAATGCAGTAGAATTTTCTTCACCTGCAATTATTATAAAACTTTCATTAACAGGCTTTTGAATAGCTATATTCATATCTATCAATTCGAAAACTTCTCTTACATTTTGCATTTCCCATTCAGCTCCCATATAGAAATAATAGCCTGAAGCACCATCAGTAACATAAACCATTTGGTTAAAAGCTGCATCCTCAAAAGTTTCCAACTCTTCATTGGTCACTTTAGGTATCATGATATCAAAATCATAATCTGCAAGTTGAACTACCATTGAATTATTGATCTTATCTACATCATTTTCTAATAATGTACTTTGAGCATTTGCATCAAGGATAAAACCAAATAAGGTAATCAAAACGATTAGCCCTACTAAAACATATTTCTTAACTGGCTTCAAAATGTTTGGATACGTTTTCATAACAATTGGCTTTTTATTTCTAATTATATTCAAATGTCATGATAATACTGTCTGTATACATTAGTGCAATGCGGAAATTGTGATTAGGTGATTTACTTAGAAGTCCTCTTGTTCAGCAAGAAGCTATGATCAATTAACCGCAGTGATTCACTAAGGAAATAGAGAAATAAACAGTTAAAGCTTATTATTATTGATTATTCTCAACTTTAATACAAGGTTAAAAAACAGCAAATTTCTGGTTTCTAGCATCTAAGACAAGGGTTTTATCTATAAATAGTTTGTTACCTATCATACCGCCCATTCCACTAAAATACATTAAAAGATTTTGAACAACTGAAGTCCCTTCAATGTATGTTACTTTATTTAGTGAAATTTCTTCCTTACCAAATTTGATTATAGCATTACTACTGATATTGTGTACTTCTAAGGGTTTTCCCCATGAATTGGCTTGATATGTTTGTTCCACTGCTCCCTCCAGCGATAAATTTTCCCATTGTTTTTTATCAGTAATCAATTCAAATGCACTACTCCCTGAATCGTAATAGAATTGAGTATCATCATCATTAATCTTCCCATTTAGCATCACCTTCCGTTTTTTAAATTCAAAATCCTGAATGGTTTCCTCTGCAATGTCTTTAGGAAAAGAATTACAAAACCGAATAATATGTTGTTTAAAGTCAAACACTACTACTTTATGCTCCAAAATATCAGAACCAAGTGTTCCAATTATGTTGGTTGCTGAAGGTGTCCAATTTATTGGCTTTCCATAGTTTATTCTTTTAACTTTTGGAATAAAAACCGGAATTTCACCCAATTTAAATTTAAAAGGATCATTTTCATTTTCTATCCTTGAGTTTAGAAAAGGATGCTTTTGAATAATAGATTGAAGTGCTTCTTCATGAAAAAGAGTGCTGTGTGCCCCCAAATCAAATTGCAAATAGAAAGTATCCGTAATTCCATCTAGCTTTACTGGTAAAAGTAATGCCGCATACTTACTATCTTGACTTGAAACCCATTTTATAGGAATAGTATCTTGATGATCGGATACATTCAATTGATTTTGTGGTGGGGTAAATTTTTTATCAAAATAAAAGTATCCTATTAGCCCACTTATTAGCAATACAGCAAATAAAATAAATACGAATTTCCTCATAATTAACAGATTTATATTTCCATATAAAGCTGAGAAAATCTAAACTGAAACTATGCGTCAAGTGTATGACAATAATGTGACAATAGTAGAACAGCAGTTATAAGAGCTGATAAGTTATTTTTAACCGATCTAACATTCCATTTCTGATCCATCTGGAGAATTTAAATATCATCAGAGTATTAAAGCAATATCCTAGAATTAAAACCACTATTATTAATGAAAATGATAACTGAAGTGAATTTTGAATAAAAGGACTTATTATGAGCAAAAGTGATAGCACTAAAGTCCAAATGATCTGAAAATTCAGAATACTTTTACCAGCATTATTAACTATCTGATCTTTATGGTGCTTACGCCAAAGAATAAAAGGGAAGATAATATTCCCGAAAGGAATCACAATTAAAGCTAAGGCAGAAAGATTGATAAGCCTTATTTGATCATTCTGCTCATTTGTAACTTGAGAAGAATGACTTTTAAAATCTATACGGCTAAACCCAATTACATCTGAAAGTACTTTTAAAGTATGTCCTTTGGGAATGGTTTGTCCAGATTCAATTCGTTGAATAGTTCTTAAAGACAAACCTGTTTTATCAGCTAAATCTGATTGAGTTAATCCTTTTTGCTCGCGAAAATCTTTTATCCTTTGCACTTTTCAGGAAAATCATTCTAAAAAAAAACCTAACAATCTACTTATTTGTAGTTTGACTTTTTTTAGATGCTAAAAATAAGCTAATGACAGCACCAAAAAGAAATACAAATAAACTTGAAGCAAGGCTAATAGTTATGGAAATATTATCAAACAAAGGTTCTTCTTTGTTAATTCCTAAAATTATGAATACAATAGAAGTTAATAAAAATAAAAAAAGCATACCTCCTGCTATTCCAAAATAAGTCTGTTTAGTTAAATTCATATACTATGTTTTTTTAAAAAAATTTATTTAAGCAATTATCATTACTATCTTCGTCATTAAAATGGAAGGCTGATAAATCAATCCTCCATTATCCTCAACTTAGCAAAAGTCAGTAAAAGTGTCTTCTCACCGAAATTCTCGAATTCAATAGTCGCTTTTCTATTGGCTCCTTGTACATCCATTTTCTTTACCTCTCCAAAGCCAAATTTTGGATGTTCTACTTTCATTCCTGTATCTAAAGTGCGAGTATCGCTAGGTGCAAAATCAGGAGAGGGTGTATGTAGTTTTTTGCCAGGAGGCACTGCTTTTCTTTCAGTCTTCCTTTGAGCTACCAAGTTCTTGGCATACACACTACTCCCACTTCCATTATTCAAATTGCCCATTGGTTCAGAGCGATTAAACTTTCTATCTACTTTTATATAAGCTGGATCAATCTCTTCTATAAATCGGCTAGGCTCACAGTTTTTCAATCTACCAAAACGGTAGCGGGTTAAAGCATAGCTTAAAGTGACTTTTTCCATTGCACGAGTTAAAGCTACATAAAACAACCTTCGTTCTTCTTCCAAGTCAGCTCGGCTGTTGAGCATCATCTGAGAAGGGAATAAATCCTCCTCCATCCCCACAATGAAAACATGTTTAAATTCTAATCCCTTTGCAGAGTGAATAGTCATCAAATTCACATGATCATTATTATCTTGATCTTCATTATCCGCATCGGTCAGTAAAGCCACATCAGCTATAAAAGCTTCCAGTGATTTATCTTCCTGCTGCTCGTCATCCACAAACTCCTTAATGGCATTGAGCAATTCCTGAACGTTCTCGTAGCGGTTTAATCCCTCTATGGTTTTATCGTCATATAATTCCTTAAGCAAGCCACTTTGCTTAGCGATAAAGGCTGCAGTATCATAAGCATCCGCTCGCTCTATTCTGATTTTGAAAGATTTAATCAGCGTGACAAAATTATCCACTGCATTGGCAGCTCGGTTTGGGAGCACTCTCTGGCTCTTTTGCAACACATCCCAAATTCCCAAATCATTTTCAAAAGCGGAAACCACTATTTTATCAACCGAAGAAGCCCCAATTCCTCTTTTGGGTAAATTGATGATCCTTCTGAAAGATTGCTCATCGTTATGGTTGATGGTAAATCGGAGGTAGGCCAATAAATCCTTGATTTCTTTTCTTTGGTAGAAAGATAAGCCACCGTAAATTCTATAAGGAATGCTACTTTTTCTTAAGGCCTCCTCCATAGCCCTGGACTGACTGTTAGTTCTATAAAGGATAGCAAAATCTTTATTCTCTAGCTTTTTGTTGTTTTTATCCTCAAAAATTGAAGAAGCCACTAGCCTACCCTCTTCATTATCGGAAGTGGATTTTATCAAATGGACCAACTCGCCATCATCATTTTGCGTCCAGACATTTTTTTTAAGCTGAGCTGCATTTTTTAGGATGACTGAATTAGCCGCGTTTACAATATTCTGTGTACTTCTATAATTCTGCTCTAATTTGATTACCCTCAAATCAGGATAATCTTTTTCAAAATTCAGGATGTTTTGAATGTTAGCTCCGCGGAAGGCGTAAATACTTTGCGCATCATCCCCTACTACGCAGATATTTTGATGGACAGATGAAAGTCTTTTCGTAATCAGGTACTGGGAAATATTAGTATCCTGAAACTCATCTATCATCACATATTTAAATCGTTGCTGATATTTGTTCAGTACATCGAGATGATCGCGGAATAAAACATTGGTATTAAACAATAAATCATCAAAATCCATAGCGCCAGATCGGAAACAACGTTGTACGTATTCTTTGTAGATGGCACCCATTTTAGGTTTTTGAGCTTGCTCATCCTCAGAAACATAAACTGAATTGTTCATGTAATTCTGCCAGGAAACCAGATTGTTCTTAGCTCCAGAGATTCTACTATAAACTACATTTTGCTTATAGACTTTATCATCCAATCCCATTTCCCTTACGATTGCTCTAATCAGAGATTTGGAATCTTCGGTATCATAAATGGTGAAATTGCTAGGATAGCCTAATTTATCGGCTTCTGCTCTCAAAATTCTAGCAAAGACAGAGTGGAAAGTTCCCATCCATAAATTACGGGCATCAGTTCCCACTATCTTTTCAATTCTTTCCCGCATTTCTTTAGCTGCCTTATTGGTAAAAGTTAAAGCCAAAATGCTAAAGGGATCCACATTTTTAACGGTAATCAGATGAGCAATACGGTAGGTTAACACCCGTGTTTTCCCAGAACCAGCACCAGCAATAATCATGGTGGGGCCTTCCAAATTCTCAACTCCTTCTCTCTGCGGGGGATTCAAATGACTTAAATAATCCATAAGACAAATTTATAATCTAAATGCCAAGGAGCATCGAAAAGAGAGGGGAAATATTGAAAATATTTTGGAGGGATAAGATTAAAGTTTGAAAATAGAAGTAAAAATTTAGCAAATTGGGATAATTAAGAAAACTATAAACAGCTTCAAAGTTTTGAAAATATTACCGATTTAGCTTGGCTTGAAAAGGCAATAAAATATTAGACATCCAAGCTAGTCAAAAACCTAAAAGGAACATTCTGTGAATTTCGATCACCAAACTGCTTTTTCAAATTTCTAAATTCTTTTTGATGGTTTGTTGGAAATACATTTCTGAGGGCATTAAGGTTTTTAATATTGCTTATCAAGTCCACTTTCAGGTTATCATATGGCAATCCAATCATTTCGCAAATATCCTCTCCAAGTAGATAGGCCATCATTGTTTCTGAAGGAAAGCTAAAAGGCAAAGGCTGCTTTTTAATATAGCCTTGCAAATTAATGGCTAACATCTCCCCTTCTTCTGAATTATGAAAATTGCGGTTTTTGATTTTTTGTTCTAGTATAAAAGCATCTTGATTGCTTTCTGGCAACCATTCTTTATTTACACCCAACATCTCTCCTATCATATTCCAATAGCAGATATAGTTTTGAGATTGTTCTGCTGAAATAGTATAGCCCAATTTTCTTAATCCACGAATAGCAATCAATGAAAATGAAAGGTTTGTTCCTGCCATATCTTCCTGATTAATGGGAGTCCCTAATTCATCACTCCATTTATCGCTATTGAGTAAATGATAGCGAATGGCAGCATGCATCAAACGTACTTTAGCAACACTGATATATCCTTTTCCTTGAGGAGTAAAAGCTTCAGGACTGCAAACATCAAATACGAATTCAGCCGTTTCGGTTAAGCGCTTTTCAGGTTGCTCATAAATCCTTTTGGAAAAACTCAAGACCTTGGCGCCTTCTGCAGCGGCATAGCAATAAGGCAAAGACAACATTCCCAAGCAAAGCATAATGGCAGAGGCATGTTCTACATAAAATTCAGACCCCTTTTCTGCTAGCTTTTCATCTATTTGAAAGCTTTTAATCTCTTTGAAATATTCTTTTAAGTTTTCAGGAAATTCTTCAGGAATAGGCTGATGATTAAAAATCAATTCATTGTAAGCCTCATTAGACAATGGATTAAATCCACTTTCAAATAAAACCTTGACGGTTTTATCTGCTATAGCATCTCCTGTTTTACGGGCTGAATCGAGCGTTTTATTAGAATATTTTATTTCTTGAGTTTGCACATAATGCTTAACTGAGATTTGGGTAAATTGATTTGATAATTAACAGAAACTTATACTGGAATATATTCTTTTTATAATGTCTTAGTGAAACGCTTAGAATAGGTTATCCTATAAATTCCTATTTTTCAATATCCCCCATTTGAATATTTAGGGCTTTTACGCTGATTTGAATTTCAACTATGGAAAGTAATAGAGATATCATCAATAGCACCAAAGAAAAACCGAAAATGATGCTTCCAGCCATTTGATACTCTTGATAAATGGTGAACATGCTCACTACACAGAAGAACAAAGAGGAAATCCCCAATAATTGCATATTGCGAATAAGAATCACACGCTTTTTCAAATTAGAAATCTGAGCTTTAATTTTCACATCCTTTTCAGTCATGAAGCGAGCATGCAGATTTCTAATCAAGTTTGCCAAAGCCAAAAAACGATTAGTATAAGCCAACAACAATAATGATATAGCTGGAAAAAGTAAAGCCGGTGTCGTTAAGGAGATTTCCATAAGAACTTACAAATTCATTTTCTTGAGTTCCGAAACCGCAAAATCTACTGCCCTTGCGGTTAATGCCATATAAGTTAAACTTGGATTCTGACAAGCAGAAGAAGTCATGGCAGAACCGTCTGTTACAAAAACATTAGGTACTTCATGCAATTGATTATGCTTATTCAACATGGAGGTTTTAGGATCTCTTCCCATTCTGGCAGTTCCCATTTCATGGATTCCAAAACCAGGAACAGCTGGCAAATTCACTGCTTCTATATTTTTACCACCAGCAACTTCTAACATTTCTTTACCTGTTTTCATCATGTCTTTTCGCATTTGATGTTCATTTTCTTTAAACTCACAATCAATATGCAAAGTGGGTAATCCCCACTTATCTCTCACATTTTCATTGAGGGTAACTTGATTATCCTCATATGGCAAAGTTTCGCCAAAAGGCATAAAAGACATTTCCCAAGGACCGGGTTTCATAAGAGCATCTTTAAATTCAGCTCCAAAACCAGCTAATCTGTTGCCGTAGCCCCAGCCTACCCTGTTGCCTCCACCTTGAAAACCATACCCTCTAATAAAATCAGGATGCTGTGATTTTATATTTTGAAAACGCGGGACATAAATTCCATTTGGTCTATAGCCAGTATGATATTTATCTTTAAAATCATCAAATTCTGCCTTCACATAAACCTCAAAATGATGATCCATTAAATTTCTACCCAATGATCCACTTGTATTTCCTAGTCCATCCGGAAAACGGTCACTTTTGGAATTCAACATAATCCAGGTTGAACCTAAAGTTGAAGCACAAAGGAAAATGACCTTTGCATAATATTCATGGTATTCATTGGTTTCAGCATCGATAATTCGAACCCCTTTAGCTTTATTGGTATTCTCATCTAAAATAACCGACTCTACAATTGAATTGGGTCTTAAAGTCATATTGCCTGTTGCAGATGCAGCTGGTAAAGTAGAAGCTTGACTGCTAAAATATGCTCCAAAAGGGCAACCACGGTTGCATAAATTCCTATACTGACATTTCGTTCGATTATGTTTGTTTTGGGTCAAATTTGCCGTTCTACCAATGGTCATAAATCGGTCATCCCAATTTTTTTCAATTGCCCCTTTCACTTTTTCTTCCACACAATACATATCCATGGGCGGCTGAAAATTTCCATCGGGTAATTGCGTATAGCCTTCATTTCTACCGGAAACACCTATAAATTCCTCCACTTTATCGTACCAAGGTGCTAAATCCTCATAGCGAATAGGCCAATCTACTGCAATACCATCTTTAGCATTTGCTTCAAAGTCCATTGGTGCTAATCTATAGCTTTGTCTTCCCCAGGTTAAAGAGCGGCCACCTACTTGATTCCCTCTTAACCAGCGGAATTCTTTATTTTCAGGATGAGTATAGGGGTTTTCTTTATCATTTACCCAAAAATGTTTAGACCCTTCATCAAAAGCATAAGTTTTGCTTTGGACATAATATTCTTCCTGCACTTCTTGAGATTCTTTTCCTCTATGATCAAATTCCCAAGGGGCTTTATTCATGGTAGGATAATCTTTTATATGCTCTACATTTCTGCCCTTCTCTAGTACTAAAGTTTTCAAGCCTTTTTCGCACAATTCTTTTGCTGCCCATCCGCCCGAAATTCCTGACCCTACTACGATGGCATCAAATTGGTTTTTTTCTTTACTCATTCTAAAAATAATTTCCTACTCTTAATTTTTGATTTGCTTTCATGGGTTCGCAGCCCAGAAGTTGTCCGGGCACGGGTTGATAATCTAAATGCTTGGTCATAATTTCCTCTGATGTGAAATAGCCTAAAAGTACTAGCTCTTTAAGCATTAAAAAGAAAGGTTTCTCTTTTGGATCAGAATCAAAAGACAAATGCTTTACTTCATTTTCCAAGCCATATAAAAAATCATATTGAACCTTACTTTCGAGGTCAGTAAAAATTTTACCATTTTTTGATTCACTGTTTTTTTCGATTTCTTCAAGTCCTTTTAAAAATTGCTTTTGTTCTTTTTCACTATAGACTTCTGCTACCATTTTATCAACAAAAACATCGACTCCCACATCCAAGGCTCCAGGAGTATCTGTTTTTGGTAATATTTGATTGGCTAATGCAGCTACCAACAGCGCTTGTTTCTCATCAAAAAACTGAGGTTTCCATCCTAGTGGTTTCTTACTTTCACATGATTGAATCAAATGCATCAATAGAGGTGAAGTAGCAGCAAAACCTAATGCTAATCCCGTTTTTTTAATCGCTTCTCTTCTGTTCATTCTCTAAATTTCCTTATTCAAATTTAATAATAAGTAAGTTATTGTTTAGTTTCAAGAAATAAGAAATGAATTCAATAAATGTTTATATAAAAGGAGAATGAATGCTTTCGATAATTCATAATGGTCGGTGAGCCACCGACCATGGGAAAGATTGCAATACAACACTATCCTGGTCGGTGACTCACCAACCAACCTGTTTCAAGGCATTTATTTGACAAACAACAATAAGATAAAAAAGTAAACCATTAAAATATGAGCAAAACATTAAAAATGGGAATGATAGGAGGCGGGCCTGGCTCCATGATTGGTGATATTCATAGAATAACTGCAACCGCTTCAGGAAATGCTGAATTAGTTTGTGGTGCTTTTAGCTCTTCAAAAGAGAAATCATTAGAAAAAGGAAAGGAACTAGGGCTCGATGAAAGCAGAATATATGGCAGTTACACTGAAATGATTGAGAAAGAAGCTCAATTCGATGAGGATCAAAAAATGGATTTTGTTGCCATAGTCACCCCTAATTATTTACATTTTGAACCCGTTAAATTAGCCTTAGAAGCAGGTTTTCACGTGATATGCGACAAACCGCTTGCTTTTGATTATGCTGAAGCTTTAGAATTTCAAAAAGCAGTGAGAAATGCCAAAGGACATTTCGCTATGACCTATACTTACAGAGGCTATCCACTATTGGAAAAGGCCAAGGAAATTATTGATTCAGGTCATTTAGGGAGAATTAGAAAAGTGAAAGTTGATTATTCTCAAGGTTGGTTATCTCAGTTAATTGAAGCAGAAGGTCACAAACAAGCTAGCTGGCGTACAGATCCCGAAAAATCAGGGAAAGGCGGTACTATAGCCGATATTGGTACTCATGCTTTTAATCTGCTTGAATCTGTAAGCGGATTAAAAGTGAAATCGCTGATGGCTGATGTTTCCATCTTAGTTGAAGGACGAAAGATTGATGATGACTCGAATGTTTTATTAGAGATGGAAAGCGGTGCCAAAGGTTATTTATCTGCCAGTCAGATTTGCACAGGCGAAGATCAGGATTTAAGCTTACATATTTACGGCAGTAAAGCTGGAATGGTATGGAATCACAATGAGCCAAATTTACTCACCATAAAATATCCTGATTTTAGAGAAGAATCCATTAAAGGATTAGATCATGAAATGTGGGAAAGCAGTGAAGTCAATATCCCGGGGCATTCTCCTTATTTCACTGAAGCTTTTCAAAGGATATATGAAGGCTTTTTCGACACTATTCTAAATGAAAATAGTAAAAAGGAATTTGTAAAAGCTGGAATTGAAGATGGTGTGAGGGGAATGTTGTTTATTGAGAAGGCTATACAGTCTTCTGATGAGAAGAAGTGGGTGAGTATGTGATCTTATGTAGATAACAAAGATTCCTCCGCATTCTATAATAAAAATCAAGCTTATATCATAGAATGTGATAGGGTTTCTTTTATTACACAACAGCTAATTTCTCGACCTACCTCTTAACTATAATTCCAATTTCCCATTTAATTTCAACCTCCTCTAAATTTTAAATCGTAATTTCGCTTTTAAATTAAATCATAATAATGAAACCAACTACAGACCCCAATAATTTTAAGTTTTCAGAAGATATACAAGTGCGTTGGACGGATTTAGATCCTTTAGCACATGTCAATAATTCCATTTACATCCAATATTTTGAAATTGCTCGAGGAAGATATATGCTCGAAGCATCTCCAAGCTGGGATTGGCATAAAAATATGTTTTTGTTAGCAAATATTAACTGTAGCTATCTTCAAGAACTAAAAATTGGAATGCACAATACAAAATGCTGGGTTCGCACTAAGGAAATGGGCAAAAAAAGCTTTGTATTGGAATATATGATAACCACTGATGATAAAACTGTGCATACTGTCGGGACCTCCATTCAAGTGATGTTTGATACTAAGAATAAAACTACAATTGAAATTCCTGATTGGTTAAGAAAAGAGTTGATGGCTTATGAAAAAGAAGGCAGTATTGAAATTAAATAGCATAATAGCTGACAAATCGGTTTTTAATTAAAACTAAAAAGCCTAGCTAGTCGTTCTTTCTGCAAACTTGATAATACCATGATAAGAAATACAGCAATTGTAATCCTAAGCATTCTATTTTTTGCTTGTGCAGCAGAAAATAATAAATCTGAAAATACAACAACCGAATCTCAACCCGTACAAACTACTGAAGCTATAGATACAGCCTATTTTGCGGGAGGATGTTTTTGGTGTGTAGAAGCTTCTTTCGATCAAATAAAAGGAGTTAAAGAAGCAGTTTCAGGATATTCCGGTGGGGAAGAGAAAAACCCTTCATACAAGGAAGTGAGTTATGGAAGAACTAATCATGCGGAAGCCGTAATGGTTCTATATGATTCATCTGTTTTAAATTACGAAACACTTTTGGATATATTCTTTGTAGCGCATGATCCTACTCAATTGAACAGAC
The DNA here is from genome assembly GCF_030503855.1 of Marivirga salinae. Classification (NCBI taxonomy): domain Bacteria; kingdom Pseudomonadati; phylum Bacteroidota; class Cytophagia; order Cytophagales; family Marivirgaceae; genus Marivirga; species Marivirga salinarum. Next base: position 3,516,541 of record NZ_CP129971.1, read on the forward strand.
AAGGCCCTGATGTAGGGAAACAATATCGATCTGCCATTTTCTACCGCAATTCAACTGAAAAGAATTTAGCCTTGAAGAAAATGAATGAACTGGCTTCAAAATTTGATGATGAAATCGTAACTGAACTGACAGCTTTTACCAAATTCTGGGAAGCAGAGGATTATCATCAGGATTATGAAAAGAAAAATCCTAATGACCGCTATATAGTGAATGTATCTAAACCAAAAATAGATAAAGTAGCTAAGGAATTTAAGGATTTATTGAAGTGATTTAATATAGAGTCTAGAATCCTGATTCTAGACTCTTATACTAGGGTTCTCTTGAATAATAAAAAAGATTCTTATATTTAGCTTTAAAGAAGATTAAAGAATCTTCTTTGAAATTTAATTGCGTTAAAATCCCAAAAAGTAGTGTTTATTACGGAATATGAAATTTTGGATATTAACGATAGATTTATGTTTCATACTATAATTCTGCAGTTTCTCCCTTTCCTTTTTGCTTGATCAAAAAGAAAGAAAAAATCAAGACAAAAAGATGCTTCCACGCTTCAATGCAGCGCCCTCCCCGCCTTTTTGTCCTCCATCCCGCTCTCTTCGATCAAATATTTTTAGGTCTAGAAATTTCGAAGTATTAATAAAGAGCACCCTATAATAGACCTAAATCAATTCCAAAACTTTTTCAGGTGGTCGTCCAACAACAGCCTTGTCGCCATTCACAAAAATAGGCCTTTCAATCAGCTTAGGTTCTGCTATCATGGCTTCAATCCACTCAGAGTCTGATAGATCTTTACCTTTGTATAATTCTTTGAAAACCTTTTCATTTTTGCGCAATAAATCTTCAGCTTTCATGTCCAATTTCTGAAGTACATCTTCTAATTCAGCATGAGTGGGTATATTCTTCAAATATTCAATAATTTCAGACTCAATGCCTTTTTCTTGCAATAGTTTCAATGCCTCTCTGCTTTTCCCGCATCTTGGATTATGGTAAAATTTCATAGTATTCATTTTTAAATAAAGTTTCTCTTTCTCTTTCGGAAATTAATAACGAATGTTTTATTAAACATAAAATTATGTTGTTTTATTAGAATTAGGCCCTAGGATGAAATTCCTTTAAAGTCTGGCTTAAGTAATCTCTATCCAAATGAGTGTATATTTCAGTAGTGGTGATGGATTCATGCCCTAACATCTCTTGCACCGCTCTTAAATCAGCTCCACCTTCAATCAAATGAGTAGCAAAGGAATGACGGAATGTATGTGGACTTACGTTTTTTCGTATTCCTGCCATAACACATTGTTTCTTAATCATGGTAAATACAGAAATCCGACTGATTGCCCCTCCAAATCGATTTAAAAACACTATATCTCTAGCCTCGGGTTTTGGCTTTTGGTGAACCCGCACATCATTTATATAAATTTTCAATTGCTTGGCAGCAGATTTCCCCATCGGAACCAATCTTTCTTTACTCCCTTTTCCTATAATTCTCAAGAAGCCTAAATCAAAATAAGTATTGGAAATTTTTAGGCTAGTTAATTCGGTAACTCTGAGGCCAGAAGAATATAATACTTCCAGCATAGTCATATCTCGCTGGCCATTAGCAGTACTTCTATCGATGGAAGAAATAATTTGCTCGATTTCCTCAAAACTCAAAACATCTGGTAATTTTCTTCCCAGTTTTGGTGCTTCCAGCAGTTCGGCTGGATTATCTTTAATGATATCCTCAAAAATCAAATACTTATAAAAGCCTTTTATTCCTGAAACAACTCTAGCTTGAGTATGGACTGTCATGCCCAATTCATTTACATATTCCAGGAAATCATGCAAATCAGTAGAAGAAACTTCCAATGGCCCAACATTTCGATTGGAGATATCCAAAAACTGTTTTAGCTTTATCACATCATGAACATAAGCAGCTACGGTGTTTTCCGCTAATGAACGTTCTAATTGTAAATAATTTTTATATTCAGTTAAAAATACATCCCAAGCCATAATCGAAAGTAATGCAAAAAACGAAAATCATCATCATAAACGGACCTAATTTAAACCTTTTGGGCAAAAGAGAACCTGAAATATATGGTGGGGATTCTTTTGAGGAATTTTTCAAGAAGTTGCAAATCAAAAATTCAGAGCTGGAATTGGAATATTATCAATCCAATATTGAAGGAAAATTAGTAAGCAAAATACAACAAACGGAAGGAGAATTTGATGGAATTTTATTGAATGCGGCTGCTTATACGCACACTTCTGTAGCCATTCATGATGCAATTGGCGCCATAACAGTTCCTGTGGTGGAAATCCATATTTCTAATATTTATAAAAGAGAAGAATTCAGGCACAAAAGCATCATCTCCTCCAAATGTGTTGGCATGATTTCAGGATTGGGGTTAAAAGGATATCAGTTAGGTTTAAATTATTTTAAATAGAGCCTATTTGGCAATTACACGAGATAATTTTGTGCCTATCTGATAATCATTACCAAACAATGAATATTTGTAAAACTAATTTTCATATTCAATATATAATAACAAAAAAATGAAAATAGCAATAATAGCCCATGATGGGAAAAAACCGGAGATGGTTTCCTTTCTTAATAAAAATAAGGATAAGCTCAAGGAAATTTCTTTAGTGGCAACCGGTACAACTGGTAAATATGTAGAAAATACAGGTTTGAAAGTTGAGAAATTATTATCCGGTCCAATTGGAGGTGATGCGCAAATAGCGGCTTTATCAGCCGAAAAGAAATTGGAGATGGTACTTTTCTTCCGAGATCCATTAGGCAAACATCCACACGAACCGGATGTGCAAATGTTGATGCGGATTTGTGATGTACATAACATTCCAATTGCTACAAATCCTGCAACTGCTCAATTACTAATTGATGCTTTTTGGAGAAAACAAATGGAGTAGAATATTATTAACTGGTTTTCAGACATATAAATAAAAATATTCGACCAATGCTATTGCTAAAGCTTATAGATTGTACTATATTACCAATAACTATAAACTTTTCATGCTATGGCAGAACGCGAATTTATTCAATCAGGTACAACCGGTCCCCGTTTAAAGTACGTTTTCAAAATTTTCAATAGCTACACTAGTGCTTGGGTAATTTCTGCCCTTCTCTTAACGGCTGTGTACGGATACTTTTTTCAGTACGAATTTTTACAAGAATCCGGCCCAATACAATTAGCGCTTACTTTAGGAAGTGAATTTATCCTAGCGCTGCTAATTACTGGGCTGATTACTTTATACATTTATGATAAAAGACAAACCGATACTCCTATTCAGCGTGTTTTTCCTGTTGTCATTTGGGGTAGGAAATTCTTAGTAAAAGTTGGGCCATTGTTGCGTCAATATTTATTCTCAAACGATCAAGAAGAAACGCCTTACAATAGAATTACGAGAAATTGGATTTATGCTACTTCTGCTGGAGTGAGTAATACTATTGGTTTTGGGAGTCAAATAGATATGGATAAAGTGGGCACTACCCTGATTATGCCCGCTACCTTCACCAATACTAAAACCAAAACCGGGGACGAAACCGGACATTTTTATAAAAAAGTGATTGGCGAACATACGGGAGTTCAAACATACACTTTAAATCATTTTGTACATATAAGCGCCATGTCCTACGGAGCACTATCTTACAATGCTCATGCAGCCCTTAACAAAGGAGCGAAAATGGCAGGAATTTTACATAATACTGGTGAAGGTTCACTTGCGCCATGTCATGAATACGGTGGAGCAGATTTGGTTTTTCAAATTGGGACAGCCAAATACGGAATCAGAAATGAAGACGGTGATTTGGATGATGATTTATTAAAGGATATGGCGAATCATCCTCAAGTGAAAATGTTTGAAATCAAATTGGCTCAAGGAGCCAAACCAGGCAAAGGGGGTATGTTGCTCAAAGAAAAAATTACAGCCGAAATAGCCCAGATAAGAAAAATCCCAATGGGAAAAGATGCCTATGCACCTGCCAGGCATAAAGAATTTTCTGATGTGGCAGGTTTATTTGATTTCATTGATAAAGTAAGAAAAATCACCAATAAGCCAGTGGGTATTAAAATGGTAATTGGTCATACTGTTGAGATTGAAGACATCGCCAAGATGATGAAAGACCAGCCAGGAAGAGGCCCTGATTACATTGTGATAGATGGCGGTGATGGTGGAACTGGAGCTTCTCCACACGTCTTAAGTTCGTATGCCGGTTTACCCATGAAACAAGCATTAGCTGTAGCAGATTGGGCTTTAAGAAATAATGGTGTAAGAGATAAAGTAGTGCTTTTTGCAAGCGGAAAAATAGCTACAACTATTGACATAGCGGTTGCCATGGCTTTAGGTGCTGATGCCGTATACATTGCCAGAGGTTTTATGCTTTCATTAGGCTGTATTCAAGCTTTAGAATGCCATACCAATGCCTGTCCTACTGGCATTGCTACTCAAAACAAAAGATTGCAAAAAGCACTAGACATTGAAGCCGCAGCCAAAAGAATTGCCACATATGCAGATGCGCTTTATAAAGAAACTCAAATGCTAGCAGAATCCTGCGGTTACAATAGTCCTAATCAGATCACAGCTGATGACATCATGGTCGTTACCTCTCCTGGTCATTTAGATTATTTATCCGAATTACAAGGCATATCAGCCTTTGAAGCCAGCCAAGAAAGAAGATTGGCTAAAGAAAGAAATATGAGTGTTGGGGAAATGAAAATGAGACGGGAGCAGGTTTGATTTAAGTCTTTTTTGTAAGCCTTCTTTTTTATAAAATTTATGATCTACTATACCGTTGGCTTACTTAGACTGTCCATATGCAACCACTAACCAATAAAATCAATATCCAAAACATGCGCTGGCACACGCTTTTTCGCGTGTGTCCATCTTAAAACCTATATCAGCTATTTTACAAAATCAATCTCCAAAACACCCTTCCCTCCGCTATAATCAATTGCACTGCTATATCTCCAATGATGAGCTTCATTCACAAATCCTGCAACTACGGGATTTTGATGAATATAATTAACTTTTTGATCGATTACTGCATTACTGTACAATTCTATAGGTTTATTATTATGTTGCCACAATTGACTTCCTGTAACATTACTACTCTTAGAGCCTGCTCTCTTGAACATCCAAAGCATCCATTCCTTTCTGCTTTCTTGTATATTTTCTTTTATGGATGCTTGCAATTGCTTGGAAGTAAATTCTTTAAACCTACCTAAAACTTTTTCTGGATTATTTTCTTTAGCTCTGAAAATTAAATGTAAATGACTTGGCATTATGCAATAACAATAAATTTCCATTCCTTTATTTTTTCGACAGTAATCTAAACTTTCAATAAGGATTGAAAAATACTGTTCTCTTACCATCAAATCAATCCAATATACAGTGGCGAAGCTGACAAAATACAGGCCTTCTTTATTGTGGAATTTATACTTTCTACTCATATACAAGCTAGGATAAGGTTGATAATAAACAATCTCTATTAATGGCTGACTTTGCTTAGACACATAGACGCGCTAGCTTTATCTATCAGTTCTACATTTACTATAAATACTAAAGTAATTATACAGTAGGGGTTAGCAAATTACTTTAACTAAAAGTTTATTGAAAGAATTAAGAAAATTTTAATAATCTGTAGAATTCCCGAACTACTGGCAGAAGCTGCTGCGCTGGCGCACGCGTTTTCGCATGTGTCCATATGCAAAATCTCTTTAGGTAGTCATTATCTAACACACCTCACCCGAGCTAATTACAGCCAATCACTCCCCAAAACGCATAAATTCGTTATACTTATCTTTAATAAAAACCATGATTTCATAATCAGTAGATGATTTAATGAATTCCTCCTCAACATCCATAAAGCTTATAAAATCAGTGAGTAAATTCCCTTCTAAACCGACTATTCCTTTGACAATATTTCGGTTAAATCTCTTATTATAAATAATACGATCATCTTTTTCAGCTTTAAGCGCATAGTATTTCATTTTAGCTTTATACTTACGACTGAACATTTTAGGAATTACATATATATCAATGGTAGCGGGAGGAAGAATTCTACCATTTTCCCAAAATCTCAGACTGTTATCTTCCTGAAATAAAGGTGGAATCTCAGCCATTGGTTTAGCCTGTGGAACACCATAGATTCTAAATCCCTTATCATCTTGATTTTCCATATTTTTCAACTTCTCACTAAAAACACTTGAATTTTTAGGCCTATTGCTGACCTCCACCTCATCCAACTGAATGATTAAGGGAGTCATATAAATCACGACTGGATTGATCTCTTTTAAAATGAATTCTTTGCGATGATAATTAATATTGGAGATCAGTAAGGTATCAAAAGATTGGGCTTGAATGCTAAATTGTCCATTTTGGTTACTTATAGCAATAGTTTTTTTGCTAAGGTTTATAATATGACTTCCTTCTATGGGATCATTTGTATCCTCGTCAATTAAAAGTCCTTTTAGTTGCTTTTGAGCTTTCAAATGAGAAAAGCTTAATACCGAAAAGGCAATAATTAATATTATTTTGAGGCGGTTCATCAAGCTTGAATATTAATTTACTAAAATTAACGTAACAACTACCTTTTAAGTATATTATAAGTCATGAAGCGAATTGGACACTCTCGTGTAATAAAGGCCCAGCGAACGCTTTATCCAGTGCTATATGTATAATAATCACATAGCGCAAACATCCGCTTGTGCTAATTTATCGAAATAGCCTCAAAAGCATGCGACTCAAAAGTCGCATGCGTCCATTTGTAAAATCTACGCTAACGCATGCACGCAGCTTGCGCCTACAATCAGCAATACAAATCTCAACACCTATGCATTACAATTGCACGCCTTTAGAGAGTAAATCATCAATATCTTCAGCAATATCACCAGACGGTCTTGCAGCATTTGCATCTGCTATATTACCTTCCTGATCGATTAAAATAAAGCGAGGAATTCCGCTGATGGCATATTTTTGCATAATAGTAGCACCCCAGGCACCCTCAGCATATAAATGAATCCCTCCTAACTCTTTCTTCTTAACCATCTTTTTCCAAGGCTCAGGTGATGAATCAACACTTATCGCAATAAATGCAACATTTTCATTTTCATATTGCTTCTGTAATTCCTCCATATGAGGATGTTCTGCAATGCATGGGGCACACCAAGTTGCCCAAACATCTATATAAACTACTTTACCTTTAAAATCGGCCATAGTCATACTATCTCCTTCCAAATTAACATATTTAAAACCTGGAGCCGGATTTCCTTTTGCCAATGACGCTAAAACCTCAAGCTTATCTTCTACATTCTTTAAACGTTTCTTTGAGGAATTCAATGCTTTCCATTCCACAATCAAAGAATCTCTATCTTCCTTGTTTAATCTATTTAAATGTACATTGATTACTTGATATAATAATTCTCCCTTAATAGGATCACTTGGAATAGAATTCACTTCTTCAACTGATGCCATCACATACTCACTTACATCTTGTGGGCCTTTATCTTTAAACTTTTCACCTACTTTAAATGTAATCTGTCTTTGTAAATAAGGTATAAAAAACTCATAATCTAAATTGCTTGAATCGTAAAGATCTAATGAATCCTGAAAAGCATAAAAGTTCTCAGAAGGTTCGAATTCTTCTTTTGTCAATCTGGATTTATATCCTGAATAATTCAATAGATTAAAATAAAACTCCCAATCATTATTTTTAAGATACCAGTCTTTAAATTCTTGATCCTTAACTCCTGACTTTTCTAAAGCATTTTCTTTCAATACATAGTTTTTACGAAATGCGACTAGAAAACTATCTTCTGAAAGAGCCGCTAATTGTGCTATTCCTTTTAAAGTATCTTCCATTAAAACCGTGGACGCCAAAAAGTTATTAATGGCTGCTCCTTTACCTTCATACTTTATAGATTCATCAAATTCTCTTGGATCAATTGTAAGGCTTAATTGATCCCCTGGCCTTAGATATAGGGTAGTTATTTCATTTCCATGAGCAAAGACTACCTTCTCCGCTTTATTAATAGGTATATTAGTTTGGAAATTGCCAACTGAATCTAATGCAGCTGTTATAGTTGTATCTTGAAGTCTTAATGAAATATTGTCACCTTTTGGATTTATGACTTCTCCCTTTAAAGAAGTTACCATATTTTCTTTCTCTGGAGAACATGAAGCTAATAGTCCTAAAACGAGTAATGTAATTAGTTTGATAGTTTTCATTTGAGTTTAATTGATGGTTTGTCAAAAACTAAATTATAAGTTATATTTCAAATTTAAAAGGTTTAATTGAAATTTTAATTGGAAACATGTTTGTGTTACTTAATTAAAGAATTTCTGTAATGTGTGTATGAGCTTCGAGGGTACATTATAATCTTTTTCTCATTTTCAATGAATTAGTTTTTACCCTTCGGTTCACATCCGCTGGAAAGTTTGCGCATAAAAAAACCTCCAACAGAAAAAATAAACTGCTGGAGGTAAAAAAAGAGGTCACGAGCGGATTACTCATACGCACGGGCATGCCGCACACCCCCTCGTGAATCTTCGCCTGCGGCTTGATTTCGAACCTGCGCTTCTCATCCGCTGGAAAGTTTGCGCATAAAAAAACCTCCAACAGAAAAAATAAACTGCTGGAGGTAAAAAAAGAGGTCACGAGCGGATTCGAACCGCTGTGGATGGTTTTGCAGACCACTGCCTAGCCACTCGGCCACGTGACCTTATTCGCTTTTGAGATTGCAAAAATAGACATATTATTGCGCTTGTCAAATAGAGAACAAGAATAATTATTAAATAATTTAACTTATTCTATAACTAGATTTTTTTTATTTGACGATATCTCTTTATTACTTTAATACTACAACCACGAAATCCCCTCAATACTATTAAAGTTAAGAAGGTATTCTAAAGAGTTTTTCGCTAAAGCGAAAAACCTTTTGTTTCTTTTGTGGTTAGAAAAATGTTTGTTAATCTGTACCAACATTAGCAATTTCCCACCACAAAAGAGACAATAGAACACAAAGGGAGATAACCAAGGTTATTTTTAGGATTGCTTTGAAGCCTGATGTTTCTAAGGTTAACTTAATAACATTAAAGTCTTCTCAAGGACAGTCGCTCAAATTTAAATCCGTGAAAAACAAAAAAAAGCCATCTACTTTTCAGCAAATGGCTTTCACATATATTTAATAAGATTTAGAGATTACTCTTTATCTTCTTTTTTATCGTCAGCTTTTTTCTCTTCAGCTTTTTCCTCTTTCTCTTCTGCTTTAGCTTCTTCCTTTTTGGCTTCTGCTTTCACTTCGTCAGCTTTTGGCTCTTCTTTCTTCGCTGCTTTCTTTGCTTCCGCTTTTGGCTCTTCCTCTTTCTTAGGAGCAGCTTTTTTCTTGCTTCCGCCTTTAGCATCATCTTCCATTTGTGTTTTCAATGCAGATAATGCATCCAAATCACCTAATGTAGATGAAGAAGCTTGTTGCTTAGGAGCTGATTTCTTCTTACCACTTCCAGTAGCAGTTGGCTTCTTCTTAGGAGCTGCCTCTTCTACTTTAGAGTGTGTATGTAAGTGAGACAATACAATACGCTTGTCATCTTTAGAGAATTCTAAAACTTGGAATTCTAAAGACTCACCTACTTCTGCCATTGAGTCATCTGCTTTCTTCAAATGCTTAGTAGCAGCGAAACCTTCAATTCCGTAAGGAAGCTCAAGGATTGCACCTTTTTCGTTTTTGTTCAACACAGTACATTTGTGCTTAGAACCAACAGTAAATACTGATTCAAAAGTATCCCAAGGATTCTCTTCCAATTGTTTGTGTCCTAATGCTAATCTTCTGTTATCAACATCTAGTTCTAAAACAACTACGTTCAATTCCTCTCCTACTTTCACGAATTCAGATGGGTGCTTGATTTTCTTAGTCCAGCTTAAATCAGAAACGTGAACCAATCCGTCAATACCTTCTTCTAACTCGATGAACAATCCGAAGTTAGTCATATTTCTAACTACTCCTTTATGCTCAGTACCAACAGCATACTTTGTTAATACTTCTTTCTTGTTCCAAGGATCTTCAGTCAATTGCTTAATGCCTAATGACATCTTACGCTCTTCTTTGTCTAAAGTAAGAACTACTGCTTCTAACTCATCACCAACATTGATGAAATCTTGTGGATTTCTTAAGTGCTGTGACCAGCTCATTTCTGAAACGTGGATCAAACCTTCAACACCTGGAGCGATCTCCAAGAATGCACCGTAATCAGCAACATTAACAATTTTACCTTTCACTTTAGAACCTACATCAAGGCCTTCAGCCAATGAGTCCCAAGGGTGAGAAGTTAATTGCTTCATACCTAAAGAAATACGTTTTTTACCTTCGTCAAAGTCAAGTACTACTACTTTCACTTTTTCGTCAAGCTTCAATACCTCTTCTGGGTGATTGATTCTACCCCAAGAAATATCCGTAATGTGCAATAGACCATCAACACCACCAAGGTCAATAAATACACCAAAGTTGGTCATGTTTTTGATCACACCTTCTAGAACCTGACCTTTTTCAAGGTTGTTCAAGATTTCAGCTTTTTGCTTCTCTAGATCTTTTTCTATTAATACTTTGTGGGAAACTACTACGTTATCGTTACTGTAGTTAATTTTCACCACTTTTACTTCCATTTTCTTACCTACGAAAACATCGAAGTCGCGAATAGGCTTCACGTCAATTTGAGAACCTGGTAAGAAGGCTTCAACACCGTGTACATCCACGATTAAACCACCTTTAGTTCTTCTTTTTACTAATCCTTCTATGATTAGATCTTCGTCAAGCGCTTTTTGGATTTTGTCCCAAGCACCTACAATTTTTGCTTTTCTTCTGGATAAAACTAATTCCCCATTTTGATCTTCACGTTCTTCAACGTAAACTTCCACTTCGTCACCGATTTTTAAATCAGGAGTATCACGGAATTCATTGGTAGGAACTAAACCATCAGACTTGTACCCAACATTTAATACCACGTCACGATCGTTAATCGCTACCACAATACCTTTTACTACTTCCTGCTCAGCCAAGTCAGTAGCAACATTGTCATACATTGCAGCTAGTTCTTCTCTTCTAGCTTTTGAGTAGCCTTCACCAAAACCTTTGGTTTCAAATGCTTCCCAGTCGAACTCTTCGTTCTGTACGTTTTCTTGATTTTCTGCCATAATGTGTCAGGGCTCTTTAATTACAATGTCAATCCGAGCCAAGATTTCCATCGTTTTGGTTTACAAATACTTACCTACTCAGATAAGCCCATTCACTCGAACGGATTGCAAAGGTACGATTTATTTGGAAAGTCGCAATATGTTGGCACTCAGATAATAAAAAATCTATTGTTTTAACCACTAAGTTTCACTGAGACTTTCACGAAGGTTACTAAGGCTCCCCTTTGTGAAATAAAACTGGTCTGACCTTCGGTACTGACCTAATCGAGTACCTTAAGCTGACAAATGGGAATATTTAGGTCAGTTGATAGTCAAACTGGGAAGTTTTTAAGAGAACACAAAAGTACAATTAAAAAATCTAAGGTTCTTCTTCGTGAAACTTTGTGAAAAATCATAGTGCTCTTTGCGGTTAAATATGGTTAAAATCAATCTTCTTTTAATTCGAATAGATGGGATTCAAGGAAAACAACATTATAATTCTCTCCTACTTCAAATTCTGATTGGGTTGATTTTACAATCAATGATTGATTTTTGTTAAGTTGAAATTGATAGCGATAATAATTTCCTATGAATAGCTTTTCAGTCAACTTCAATTCCAATTGATGCTTTGTATCATTATCAGTATCGATCAAAATATTTTCACTCCATATCCCGAGTAATTTTGATTGCCCTTTCCCAAACTTGCCTTTTGGCAGAAGGTTTACTTCGCCTAAAATATTAGCAACAGAGGTGAACTCAGGGTTTTTATAAATAGCTTTTGGGTTATCGCTCTTTATAATATCCCCATTTTTTAAGATGTGAATAATATCTGCCAAATAGAATGCTTCATAGAGATTATGGCTAACTAGTATGATGCTGGTATCTAATTCATTTTTCACTTCCTTAATGGCATCAAGTAGAATTTGACGTGTAGGAAAATCAAGCTGAGTGAAAGGTTCATCTAGTAATAAGACTGATGGCTGAGTAGCCAATGCACGAGCTATTGCCAATCTTTGCTTTTCACCTCCAGATAATAATTCAATTTTATGCTCCTTTAATTCTTCCAAACGCATAAGCTGCAACAAATGATTGATTTGTTGCTCAGCAAAATCATCTTTAAAAGATAAAAGCGCATCCTTTAAATTCTCTAGGACTGTTCGATTGTGCAGTAGATTAAAATTTTGAGCCACATAAGCCAATTCCTCATTCCCTGCAACTAATACCTCCTCAGGATTTTCTAATTCTTCTCCCTCAAAAATAATCTTCCCGTTCTCAGGAGCAACAAGTCCAGCTAAAATTTTAAGTAAGGTAGATTTTCCCTCACCGCTTTTTCCCATCACCACATGCGTTTCACCTTCCTTTATTTTCAAATTAACTTCTGAAAGAATAGCCTTATCGAATGATTTGGAAATATTTATAGCTTCTAAAATAATTTTAGCCATGAGATGAAAATTAACGGAGATATAAATTAGATCTCTATAAACAAAAAAAGCGAACTGATGTTCGCTTCATTATTATATCTATTAAAAAGAAAAAGTATTAATCCTCCTTCTTATCTTCTTTTTTCTTAGTCGCCTTAGGCTTATCTTCAGTTTTTGCTTCCTCTTTTTTAGGAGCCGCCTTCTTTTTAGGAGCTGCTTTTTTTGCTTCAGTAGCTTCTTCCTTTTTTTCAGCTTTAGCAGTATCTTCCTTCTTGGCAGCAGGTTTTTTCTTATCTGCTTTTTCGAATTCTGCTTTTATAGCTTCTACATCAACATTTTTTATAACAGGTTGTTGTTGCAATTTCTGAATGCTATCCACTCTTTTCTTTGCTACTACTCTGTTTTTTCTTGCTTTTCTTTTGAGACTTGTTCCTGCCATGATTAGTTCTTTGTCAAAATTGGATTGCAAATGTATGCCTATTGTTCTTTTAATCAAAATAATTGTTCAATATTTTATTTAGACAGCCTAAAAAGGACTGAAATCATTCCCTGTCTGAAATCATTATCTCCAATTTGAAAAGTTATTGGATTTAATTTGAGCTCTAAATTTTCATAGAGGGCTACTTTAATTTCCAGCCCGAATTCTAAGCCATAAATAATTTCATTCCGAAAACCGGCATCAAAAAAAACATCTTCATTTCTGTAGCCCGTTAACCAACCAATAAAAGGAGAAGCAAATGGAGTGATAGAAATCCTGTTTCCCTCAAGTATCTTATACCCCACCGAAGGAGCAAAACTTATGGTATTTGCATAAAAAGCATTAAATTCTCTGAAAATATTAGAATTTAGCACTGTAATATGGACAGTGGGATTAAGACTGAATTTTCCACCTTCATGAGTAAATTCCTTTTGGATATCAATCCCAAAACCTGTGACATCATCCAACCCTTGTTGTGATAGCGAAGAATAAACGAAGCCTCCGCCTGCATAAATTTGAGCTGTCATTTCATAAGTAGTCATGAAAATCAGGACAGCAAAAATTAATGATTTAAATTTTTTCATATTTTCTATTGATAGTTCGTATAAAAATACAAACTAAAAAAATAATACCTATTAAATTGATGAATTTTTATTAAAAATAAAGCCTGTAAAACTTCTAATTCTACAGGCTTCAAAAATTTAATACTCTAGATTAACATCATTTAGATTTTTCATCATCTTCCGAAGTATCCTCTTGCTTATTTTTAACGTATTTCTCTAACCATTCATGCTGCTCCCAAAGCATATGCAAAATGCTTTCTTTTGCGCTATATCCATGACTTTCCTTAGGCAGCATCACTAATCGTGCTGTAGCTCCTAAGCCTTTTAAAGCATTGAAGTATCGTTCACTTTGCAAAGGATAGGTTCCTGAATTATTATCAGCTTGTCCATGAATCAACAACAATGGTGTTTTCATTTTTTCAGCGTGCATAAATGGAGACATATTATAATACGTCTCAGGAGATTCCCAGTAAGAACGTTCTTCACTTTGGAAACCAAAAGGAGTTAAGGTTCTATTATAAGCACCGCTCCTGGCAATTCCTGCTGCAAACAAATCAGAATGAGAAAGCAAATTGGCTACCATAAAAGCACCATAGGAATGCCCTCCGACTGCTACTCTTTCTCTATCAATATAACCCATTTCATCCACTGCATCAATGGCTGCTTTTGCATTATCCACTAATTGTTCTCTGAATGTATCATTGGGCTCTTCCTCCCCTTCTCCAACAATTGGGAAAGCTGCGCCATCCAATACCACATAACCTTGAGTTACCCAATAAATAGGACTTCCATAATAGGGATAAATAAATTCATTAGGATTAGAAGTATTTTGACCCGCACTGCTTTTGTCTTTATACTCACGTGGATAAGCCCACAAAATCATGGGCTTTTTCTCCTTACTTTCTTTATCATAATTTACAGGTAAATACAAAGTTCCATCTAATGAAAGGCCATCTTCTCTTTCATAGCTTATTACTTCCTTTTGCACATTTTGCATACTTTTAAAAGGATTCTCAAAGGAAGTGATTTGTTTCAAGTCATCTTTCTTCCGAATATTTCTGAAATAGTAATTAGGATAATCTGTTTGGGACTCTATTCTCACCAAAACTGTTCCTTTCTTCATATCAATAGAAGAGTATAAATTTTCGAGCTTATCGGTATATTCCGATTTATAAAGTCTGTTTTTCTTTTGTGTTTTTAAATTAATCTCATCTACAAAGGGAAATTGCCCCTCAGGTGTATAACCATCTCCCATCAAAAAGGCTTTTTCACCCTCTAATTCAAGCACATATTCATTAAATTTATTCTTTGTAGTTACAAAGCTTCCAGGGTCATTATATCGATCTTGATAATTTCTATCAAAAAGTACTTTTGGTTCTTGTTCACTATTAGATGGATTAAATGTATAGGCTTTCATATTCCGAGTATTCCACCAATAATCATGGGCAATTGCTATATTATCATTTCCCCATTGGATGTATCTGTATCGATTGATGGTTTTTAATAATGGCTTTCCTTCACCTTTAAATGGAGCTTCTAATTGATAAACTTCATCTCTAAAATCTACTTTATTTTCCGGATCACCTTCATCTAAAGCTTTTGCATAAATTAAAGTTGCTGGTTTGTCATTTCTCCAATTCATACTTCTTCGGCCTGTTCTAACTGACATAAAGCCTTTAGGCAAAACTTCCTGAAGAGGAACATCATTCACCTGATTAATTAAATTCCCTTCCATATCATAAATATTAGTTTCATTAGGAAATCTATAGTAAGGAACTATGTATGAAAAAGGTGTCTTAATCTGGCTTACCATTACATATTCTCCATTTGGAGAAACTGACATACTAGAATACATAGCAGTCGGTAGAAAATCTGTCGCGTTTCCTTTCAAATCCAAGGAGACTATTTTGGATAAAGCCAATTGCTCAAAGTTGAATTCATCATTAGTATTACTCAATAGATCCTGATAGGTCCTATTTTGAGCTTTCTCTCCATCGCTTACTGAAATAACTGGTCCACTAGGAATAGCTTCTCCTGAATTAATGAGCGCTTTTCGATCTTCGGGCAAAACATTTACTAAAAGTCCTGAATTATCCTTTTTCCACTCAATAGGATTACCCATATTTGCATTCGCAATACCTTCCATCAATCGAGTTGCTTTGCTTTCATTAATATTTAAAACCCAAATCTCAACACCAGTTGAAGTAGTATGAGAAAAAGCAATCATTTTTTGATTAGGCGACCAATTAAAGTTGGATAATCTTGGAGATTCGGGCAAGCCTTCTACTTCCTTGATATTATCCTTTAGCGCTTTCTTGGTTTTTATATCGTTGTAGTATCGGGTTCGGCTTCCAATATTGGTTTTTGGATTAATACGCAACCCTCCAAGTCTTAATTCCTCTTCTGAGAGCTCAGCTATTGGTTTATAAGGATCTCTATAAATCAAAACCACATTTTCTCCCTTCTTGTCAATTAAGACTGAGGGTGCTAATGGGGCATCAACTAATTCTAAAATCTCTTTTGGGGGTTTTTGATAATCTAAGTTTTCTTGGGCCGTTAAGTTCCAGCTGAAGAATACCAACAGGAAGAGGAAGAATATTTTTTTCATGACATTTAGTTTTTGGTTAACAATCTATTTCAAAAAGAGCTACTAGTACTTACTCATTGCTGAGTAATTAAATTCTACGTATACATGAAATTATATAAACCTAATGGTTTTTACTAATTAGTAATACGCCAAAGGAAAAACTAAATGTTTAATGGTATTTGAGGTTTCTATTTTTAGTCAGCAACCAATGCTAGTCAATGAATGAGGAATTATTTATTATCAACGATTATTATTTTCCAAATAACCTGAAAAGCTTCTTTTTACGATTGGTAAAAGCGTTTCATAATAAGGATAGGGTTGTAATGCTACTACTCTGAAAGCTGAGTAATTACTCACCAATTGAATATTCTTTAAAACTTGAATTTTGATTTGCTCTAATGTAGTGCCTAGTGATTTTTTTATTCTATCAATAAAGACAGTTTGTAGTCCTCTAACTTTTTCCTCGGCTGCTTCAAAGATTGAAATTCTATATTGATAGATATGGTAAAATGATTCATATTGAGGATCTATTAATAATAAGCCTTCATTTTCTTCCAAAGCTTTTACTCCCACTGGCTCAATGATTAGTTGTTTCTCGACCTCGTCAAAAATATCTTTCCCAACAACTATATGATTTTGTATCTTATTCATGGCAAAATCAACAATATTTTCTAGCTCTTTTAATTGATCATCTTCCGCCACTTTCGATTCAAAAAACATCCTAAAATTCTTCAAATCCAGCTTAGTTAATTCTTTAGGAAAGGACTTCCATAGTTTTTGCTTTCCCGCCTTTAAATGAGATGCATTTTTGTAGTGCATAATCAAATCAGCAAAAGAAGGATAAAGTTTATGTTGCTCAAAAGATTTACTTACTTGTTGCAAGTAGGCTAACAATATATACTTTTTATATTCAAAATCTAGTGTGCCTTTGGTGATCCAATCATCTGATAACTTTTCCATAATAATTTGATTTTAACATAAACTGTCATCAAAATATAATCATAATCTGTCAAAAGTTCACAAACGATAATACGAATAATCTTACATGACAATTTTAAAACGAAAAACCTGCAATTTTGACACGCTTTTACAAGTGGCACATTTAATGTTATCAGCATTGCGGATTAATAAAAAATCAAAATATAAATTATAATAAAATGTCAAACGTATCATTTAAACCAAATGAGGATAGGGTTCTAGTAGAGCCAGCTCCTGTAGAAGAAAAAACAGCATCTGGTATTATCATTCCTGACACTGCAAAAGAAAAGCCTCAACAAGGTAAAATCGTTGCAGTTGGGCCAGGTAAAGATGATGCTCCTGTAACCGTTAAGGTTGGTGATTCTGTATTATACGGAAAGTATTCTGGAACAGAATTTACACTTGAAGGAAAAGAGTATTTAATTATGAGAAACTCCGACATTTTCGGCACTATTTAAAAGTTAAACTAAAAATATTATAATATCATGGCAAAGAATATTTCATTTGACCTAAAAGCTAGAGATGGCTTAAGAAAAGGCGTTGATAAATTAGCTAATGCAGTAAAAGTAACTTTAGGACCAAAAGGTAGAAACGTAATCATCGATAAGAAATTCGGTGCTCCATCTGTAACAAAAGATGGTGTTTCTGTAGCTAAGGAAATCGAATTGAAAGATCCAATTGAGAACATGGGCGCTCAGCTTGTGAAAGAAGTTGCATCTAAAACTGCAGATGAGGCTGGAGACGGTACTACAACTGCCACTGTTTTAGCTCAATCTATTTTCAAGCATGGTTTGAAAAACGTGACAGCGGGTGCTAACCCAATGGACTTGAAAAGGGGTATTGAAAAAGCAGTTAAATTGGTTGTTGCAGACTTAAAGAAACAGTCTAAAGATATTTCTAACAGCAACGAAATTGAGCAAGTAGGTACTATTTCTGCTAACAACGATGCTACAATCGGTAAAATGATTGCCGAGGCAATGGACAAAGTTGGAAAAGATGGTGTAATCACTGTTGAAGAAGCTAGAGGTACTGAAACTGAAGTGAAGACTGTTGAAGGTATGCAGTTTGACAGAGGATATCAGTCTCCATATTTCGTGACTAACACGGAGAAAATGGAAGCTGAATTAGAAAATCCTTATATCTTAATTTACGATAAGAAAATCGGTAGCATGAAAGAATTGCTTCCTATCTTAGAAGCAGTTTCTCAAACTGGTAAGCCATTATTGATTATCTCTGAAGAAGTAGAAGGTGAAGCTTTAGCTACTTTAGTGGTAAACAAAATCAGAGGTTCTTTAAAAATTGCTGCAGTTAAAGCTCCTGGCTTTGGCGACAGAAGAAAAGCAATGTTAGAGGACATCGCTATCTTAACTGGTGGTACAGTAATTTCTGAAGAAAGAGGCTATAAATTAGATGGCGCTACTTTAGAGTATTTAGGTACTGCTGAGAAAATCACTATTGACAAAGACAATACTACTATTGTTAATGGTGCTGGTAAAAAAGAAGATATCCAAGCGAGAGTGAGTCAAATCAAATCTCAAATGGAGAACACTACTTCTGATTATGATAAAGAAAAATTACAAGAGCGTTTGGCTAAATTGTCTGGCGGTGTAGCTATTCTTTACATAGGAGCTGCTACAGAAGTAGAGATGAAAGAGAAAAAAGACAGAGTTGATGATGCTCTACACGCTACAAGAGCTGCAGTTCAAGAAGGAATTGTTGCAGGTGGTGGTATTGCTTTATTAAGAGCTATTAAAGCTTTAGATAAAGTAGATGTTGAAAATGAAGATCAAGAAACTGGTGTGAACATCATTAGATTAGCTCTTGAATCTCCTTTAAGAACTATTGTTGAGAATGCAGGTCAGGAAGGATCAGTAATCATCAATAAAGTATTAGAAGGAAAAGACGATTATGGATACAATGCACGTGAGAATAAATATGAAAATTTATTCAAAGCTGGTGTAATTGATCCAACTAAAGTTACTCGCTTAGCGCTAGAAAATGCGGCTTCTATCTCAGGATTATTGTTAACTACCGAATGTGTAGTGGCAGATGAAGAGGAAGAAGATGCTGGTGGCGGAATGCAAGGTGGCGGAATGCCAGGCGGCATGGGCGGAATGGGTGGAATGATGTAATCTCCCAATATTCAAAGAAGAAAATTAAGGCTTTGTCGATTGACAAGGCCTTTTTTGTTTTTTTATTTTAAAAAAGTATAGCTTTACATTAAACTTAACTAAGAAATGGACAAGCATCATATATTTAAGAATTACGAAAGCTTTATTTTATTTTTACTAATTCATGTAGGAAGTTCAGATTATAGTCTTAAAGGCTCTGAAATAGAGGTTATTCTCTCTAAAATGGAAGATTATTTCCCTGACATTGAAGATATGGATCAACTCCAATCAAAATTTGTCACTTTGAAGGATGAATATGAAGAGCTTTCTGATTCTGACATCAACCACATCATTTATCATAATTATCTCCATTATAAGAATGACAGGATTAATGCTAATAGAATCTTAAACGACTTACAAGAAGTAATTATGGCAGATGGCTTTATCCATGATATGGAAACTAAAACCATTGAAGCAATCAAGAAATTATTAAATATAAGAGAAGCTGATCTTTAATTTATAGTAAATACATAACCGCTATAAAATGCGTTATAGTGCCAATCAGAACAAAAACATGCCAAATCGCATGGGCATAATGCATTTTATGGTTTGTATAAAAAATAGTGCCGATTGTATAGCTTAATCCCCCTCCTATTAATAACAATAGCACGGTAGTTGAAAGCTCTTCATATAATGGTTTAGCAATAAATACCGCTATCCATCCCATTCCTAAATAAAGAATTAAAGAAAGTTTAGGGAATCGATGAGTGAAAAATATTTTAAAAATGGTTCCAAAAACGGCTATTCCCCAAACAATACCAAACATTAACCAACCCATGGTACCTCCTATTCCCAAAATCAAAAATGGTGAGTAAGTGCCAGCGATCAGAAAATAGATACTGATATGGTCGAAAATCCTTAGAATCGTTTTGGTTTTTTGATGCTGAATCGCATGATAAAGAGTTGAAAAGGTATACATTAGTAAAAATGCTCCACCAAAAAAGCTAGTACTGATAATATGTAGAATACTACCTTCTAAAACTGAAAATGTCATAAGAAGTGAAATGGCTACCACACTAAATAAAATACCAAATCCGTGCGTAAGGCTATTAGCTAATTCTTCTTCTATAGTCTGGGCTCTCTTCAAATTTTTTCCTTTAAAATTGAACCAAAAGTATAACTTATCGCTTAGTAATACAAGAATATAAGTTACCAGATTTTTTCAAATAATAGTTATTTTGAAAGCTTTTTGGTAGCTTTGTTGTCTTTCAAAGCAAGTTTAACCATTTGCATCTATCTATTTAGATACCTTCCCTTGGTTATTCTCCTTTGAACCCCTCACAAAAGGGATTTTTACATTCAAGTAAAATACTTGTCTTACACTATAAATTAAAACCCTACTTTATGGCAAGATCACAAAACAGCTTTATCAAGAAACAGAAAGAGAAAAAGCGCATGAAGAAAAAAGAAGAGAAGCAAGAGAAAAAAGAAATGCGTAAAGAACAATCAAAAGGCGGAGCTCTTGATGATATGATTGCTTATGTTGATGATTACGGAAATATTCTAGATAGCCCACCAGAAGAGCCCAAAAAAGATAAGAAAAAAGATAAGGAAGAAGATTCCGAAAATAAAGAAAATTAATTCTTTAAAAAGTTACTACCCCGCAAAAACCAAAAGGCGAGCTTAAACTCGCCTTTGGGGTTATAATGACGGTTATTCGTCATTAATCCTACCTCTTTATAACGTGAGGGAAAAAATAATCCCGACTCGTTAATATAAATATAGAGATTCGAATCGATAGTTACAAGCGTACTCAATAATATTTTTTCACTTTATTTAACAGATCTTTTGAGAATCAATGGAAGATGAATTAAATAGCAGTTAGTTATATTCCTTTTGCTTAAAATTGAATAAAGGCCCTATTATGAAAAAAGAATGCCCTGCATGTGCTATGATGATTGAAAAGAATGCGCAAATCTGCCCTATTTGTCAATATGAATTTCCGAAGAGGAGTTATCAAAACAAATTAAAATGGATTGCGGTTTTACTCGCAGTACTTTTCTTATTGGTAATTTTACTTTAAATAAATCAAGATGAAATCAGAATTTCAATTTGCTATCATTAACGTATTTTCAAATTCATTAATCAATGCATTAGGCAATCCATCAGCCATAATTTTACTTGATAGAGATTTATCAGATATAAAATTACAAGCCATAGCAACAGAGCTCAACCAACCTGCAACTACCTTCCTTTGGAAAACTGAAAAAGAAAATGAGTTTTTAATCCGTTGGTTTGCTCCAGATGCAGAAATAGGTTTATGCGGACATGGTGCAATGGCTGCTTCAGTTTTCTTATCAGATCATTTCTCAGATGTAGCTGCTGATAATGGGTTTAAACTCATTAAGAATGATACAATTATTGAAGCAGGGCTCAATTCAGAAAATGAGCATTTTATTATTCTTAAAAATATTCAGAGAAGTAAACAACAGCAGTCACCAGAAGGCTTAGAAAAGGCGCTAGGAAAGAAAATAGTGGAATATTACCCCACTGATAACAAGCATATTGTATTACTTGAAAATGAAGAAAGCCTAGCTAAAATGAAACCTGACTTTGAAGCATTAAGAAAAATAGATGTGTTTGGCTATTCTGTAACAGCTCCCTCTTCTCAAAAAGGTGACTTTGTCTGCAGAACACTTGTTCCCCATGTTCAGCAACTTGAAGATCATGCTACAGGTTCTACGCAGGCAGTGCTTGTTGATTTTTGGGCTAATAAATTAGAAAAATCAAAATTAGAATCAAGACAATTAAGCCCCAGAGGTGGATATTTCAATGCTATTCACAATGCAGAAAATTTTAAGCTGATTGCGCACTCCTATTATACAATTAGAGGAACTTTTTATTTAAATTAGAGATTTGTATCTCTATAATTATCAAACTTAATAATCTTTCTATGAGAAGTATTGCATCATATTTAATCCTTACTAGCATTATAATTCTATCCGCATGTAGAAAGGAAGATCCTGAACCTCCTAGCTATGAAAATGGCACCAATCAATATGTGAATAATTGGATTTATGATAATATGGATCTTTATTATTATTGGACAGAAGACTTACCTGACAAGAATATAAATGGTGAAAGTCCTGATGATTTTTTCTATAGTTTAATTTCTACTCAAGACCGATTTTCATGGATTCAGCCAAATTTTCAGGAATTATTGAATTCTTTACAAGGCATTACTCTAGAAGCTGGATATGAATTTTTGTTATACAACGATCCAGAAGTTGCCAACGGTGTAGTGGGCCAAATTGCTTATGTAAAAAAAGGTTCTCCAGCAGAAGAAGCAGGGCTTAACAGAGGAGATTTATTTACCAAAATAAATGGAACAGCATTAACAATTGATAATTACAACAATCAACTGGGAAATATTAGAGAAAACCACATTTTAACTATTGAAAGATACGATTTCGAAAATGGATCTTTTGAAGAAGTTGGGGACTTTGAATTAAGCGCTATTCAATTTGCTGAAAACCCGAACCACCTTGATACAGTCTATACTAGGAATGGAAAAAAGATAGGATATTACGTTTATAATTTATTTACAGTGGGTGCTAACAATGAAAGTACTGCCTATAATGATGAAATGGACGAGGTCTTCTCACGTTTTCAATCAGAAGGGATTGATCATTTAGTTTTAGACTTACGATATAATAGTGGTGGAGCCGAAGGAGCCACCATTAATCTTGCTAGTTTAATAGGTACTAATGTTTCCGATCAAGACATTTTCGTTAAAAGAGATTATAATGAAGGTTTAAAACAAGCTTTCATTGATGAATATGGTGAAGAATCATTAAACAGAAAGTTTGTTAATAAAACAGAAAATATTGGGAATAGCTTAAAGAGTCCGCAATTAACTGTATTAACATCTTCCATGACAGCTTCTGCATCCGAATTACTAATTAATGGATTGAACCCATTCATGGAAACCTATATAATTGGAGATACTACAGTGGGTAAAAATGTAGGTTCCACTAGTTTCTATGAAGAAGATAATGCCGAAAACAACTGGGGTATGCAGCCTATTATCACCAAATCATTCAATAGTCTTAATGAATCCGATTATGATTTAGGATTTTATCCTGATATTGCCTTAAAGGATAATTCATTAGTTAAACTTCAATTAGGAGATGTGAATGAAAAGTTATTGAGAGAAGCTTTAATCTATTTGGCTGGATCAGATGAAGCTAGTAGGATTGATACTTACAAAGAAATTCCTTCAAAAAGTATTTTAGGAAGTATGGAATTAAAAAAGAGATTTGGTGTATATGACATTAAACTAAATCCGTAATAATATTTTGAACAAAAAAAGAGGCCATAAAATATGCCCTCTTTTTTTCTATTCTATTTTAAAGTTTATTAAGCTATATCTTCCGCTAATGGTTTAATATCAAATTCCATATCTAATGAATCTCTGAAATCTTCAATCTCCTCTCCCATTTCTTCATCACCCTCAACAAAATTCCAAATAATATTTAACTTAGTACCTTTATCCTCTATATTTTTCAACTCCATTAACAAATCAAACAAACATTTTGAAGAAGATGTATTGAAATATTTTAAGTAGATATTAACATCTAATTTTTCAGGATTTTTTTCACCAAAAGCTTTTACTTTAGAGCGTAGCATAGTAAAAAGCATCACTACGTCATCATCATAAGATTTCCCCTTAAGTTGAAGTGTAGCATTCTCTTCATCAAATCTAACGTAAGGTGCAGCTTCTTTAGCCGGAATTTCTAATACACTCATTAACACGTAATTTTAGTTTCTGTAAAGCAATTATAGTCATAATACTTCTTAATTCTTTAAAAATACTTCAACATGTAACAATATTTCGATTAAGCTAACTTTTTAATCGATTATTAATAATTTGTTGTTTAAACAATTATTTAAGTTTAGATTTAATTTATGAATGCAAACCATCACATAGACAACAACTTATACAAAAGTAAACTTAAAAGAGTTTTTAGTTTACAATATGTATTAAATACTGTTAGCATTCTTTGTCTTACCTCTATTTTTCTATTTGGTACATATAAAATTTTCAATGCCGATGCCGCCTATCTAGGAGGGATTTTAACATTGGTTATTTTTAGTATAATGAGAGAAAAAGTGAAAAATGTGTCTTACTCATATTTAAGACCCAAAATAAATCAAGTTCTATTTTCGAATTTATTCAACCTATTTAACCTTGTTTTTAGTGCTTTATGCTTAGTTTTAATTTATATAAATATTCAAGATGCTAGTTTAGTTTTTGAATTTAGCATGTTGGGCTCTGCAATTTTTATGATTGGTTTACCGCTGGGATTTTTCTTTTGGATATCATTCACAAGAACCGATGAAAAAGCCAAATTAATGATCACTAAATTTGATGGCATTCAAGAAATCAAATCATATGAAATATATTTCACCATCATTATAATTGCTTGCTTTGGTATTCTTTATGATTTTTTACCTCAAACCATTAATTATTTATTATTCTTACCGCTAATTTTACTGATAATCATATCGATTATAAACTTCCCTCTTCACAAAACTCAACATAAGTTAATTGTTAAATTCACGGAGACTATCAAAAGGGATTTGAAAAAAGAGAATGAAAATTTGAGTTTATTCAATGTCTACGAAAAAAACCCTTATCAACTATCTGAATTATTAAGAGAGAAATTCTTAGAAGCTTCTTTAAAAGAGAAATACTACATTTTGTATACTATCAAAAGAATTTCAGCTATAGATGAAATTGGGAGTATAGAATTACTGATTGAAAAGACTGATTCCTCAGATGAAATATATGATACTTTAGTTGAAATAAATCAGTATTTAAAAAGAATTAAAGAAGAAATTGAGGAAATAAAGAATCCATACGAATATATTGAGCAATCAAATGATTTACCCATAATCAAAGGATTGATTAGAAATCAAATTATTTCGCCTGATCGAAATTTTATAATCAAATTATTAAATGATAATAGGTTATCAGTAAAAAAGCCAGCATGTGTAGTGGCGGGCTATCAAGATGACATTAATATTATTTCAATTCTGATTGAGCATCTTGAAAAACCTGAATTAAGTTTATGGGCTCAATTAGCATTAGAAAACATAGGTGAAAAATGCTTGAAATATATCGAAATTGAATTTTCAAAAAGAAAAGAAAACTTGCTTTTCGTAGAGTCAAGCTTTGCTTTATTATGTAGAATCAATAATGAGGCTGCCTATCAAATATTGTTTAAATCTTTAAATGAAACAAACAGTAATATCAGGAAAATAGCGGCCAAAAAAATCATTATAAATAACATTGAAGTAACAGAAAAGAATCGTAAATATTTTGCTAAACTTTTTGACGAACTTATCCTGACAATATTAAGCAATGGCTATTTAATTGAACAGATGGAGTTAAAAAATGAAAACTTCAAAATACTAAAAAATGCCATTGAAAATGAAAATAAAGAAGCACTATATATCATCATCAATATTGTTAAGCTTTATTATAATCCTGTAGCAATTGAAGAGATTTTCAGAAATTATAAAAACAATAATGTTGAAAGCAATGCTGTTGCAAATTGCTTAATTGACTTAGTGATAAATGATAATTTATCGGTTCATAATAAAATTAAAACATTATTCTCACCTCGAGAAAAAGTATTATTGGAAGTACTCCAAGAAGAATTTCCAGAAATTACTCTTCAACCAAATTATGAAACTGAAGAAAAATTAATTTGGGGTATCTTAAATAAAGAATATGATCAAATTAATAGTTGGACTAGAGCATGTACCATAAACATATTACAATATGCTTACAAAGAAGATATTCCGTTTGAACTAGCATCGGAATTTCTTAACCAGAATAAATTATTGAAAGAAACAGCAGCGGTTAATATATATAAAAACTTACCTGAATTTTATACTATATTTCTTAAGAGGCTACCAGCAAATCAGGCTACCAAATTAGATTATCTTATCAGATCTAATTTAGATGTAGTCAATCAAAAGCAAATTCATCATGACAATTTACTTTTATTTGATAAAATAAATTTCTTGATTTCAATTCCTTATTTAAATTATTTATCTGTTTCTGAAATTCTAAACTTTCATAAATACTTTCAACCAAAAGTGCTAGAAGCTGGCGAACATCAAATTTCATTGAAAGAAGAATTTAATTTAGGCTACTGGATAGTGGAACATGGAAATGCTTCATATTCAAAAAATGGGATTGATTTCAATCAATTTAAAAAACGGGATATTATTAAAGTATCAGATCATGAGAGCCCAACAGAAAATGTATTTTTTTATTTAGAGGAAGATGTAAGGTTTTTAGTGGTAGATGAAGTAATTTTACTTAATATTATTAAAAACTATGAGAGCATTATCCAAAAATATTTGGAAGAATTGCCAGATAGGAATACAAATCAGAAAAAATTAAAAAAAGAAGCTGCTTGATTTTAAAAATAAAACATATTGGCATTTTAATCATTTTGCTGTTATTGGTGAAAACTGCATTTACTCAAAAGCAACAATTTGAATCATTTTCAGCTAATGATTTTTTAGGTGAAAAAGATTTCCTTTCTGCCAGTCAAGATCAAGACTTAAATATCTATTTTAAATCAAATAAAGATATTCTAAAATTTAATGGGACAAATTTCACAAAAGTAAAATTACCCATTACTCTTAAAAGTATAGATAAGCTTTATGCTTACAAAACAAAACTTTTCATCTCCGACAATACCAAAACCTATTCTTTTGATTTAAAAAATGATAGTTTAGAAGTCATTTGGGATAGACCTGTTATTCAATTTCAAGAATATGAAGACCAGTTATGGATGCTATCCAAAACCAAATTAACCCGTTTAAATGATCAATCACATACTATTGAAGAGATTCATAGTAATCAAAATGAGGAAGTATTTTACAGCTTTAATGTCGATAATTTTAATACAATAATTGGCCATAGTAATGGATTAACGGTATTAAAAAAAGATAAAAATCCACTGCAAATAGGGACTTTTCTTTCTAATCCTTCAAAGATCATTTCAGTTGATTCAAATACTTATATTCTCAATAATGATGCAATTTTTAATTACTACAATGGAGAAATATCAAGATTAGTTAAAAATGATCTTATCATTAAAGACTTCTTTATCGATGATTTCGGGAAAACTTGGTCAGTAGATTCTAAGGGAAAACTTTGGGTTAATAATGGTATAGAAACAGAAGAAATTAATAACTTATTTCCAAATGAAAATATAAAGGTTTTTAATCTATTTAATGATAAGGAAAATAATCTATGGGTGCTAGGGAAAAATCAATTACTAAAAATTGTTCAGAATAATCCATTCTCAAGACTAAACCATTCGGAAGTAACTGATATATTTAATGGGAATAAAGGTAATCTCCTTGTTCGTTCTGAGGAATTAATACATTATAACGTTTACAATAAAAAAAATACCTTAAAAATCCCGAGAAAAGAATTGCCAATTAATACAATCAATGCATTTGAATTAGATAATACTTGGATAATATCCTTTGATAAAAATATATACGAATGGAATATTGAGGATAATAATCTATCATTGCTTGTTGAAAATAGTAGTTTTATTCCATTTAGTTTTCACTCAAATGATTCACTTTTAGCTTATAACCAAAGAGGAGAGATATTTTTTTTGAACAACAATTTTTTACCAATTCGGAGAATTGATCACCTCAATTCTTCAAAAAAACTGGAGGTCTTAGAAGAAAAAATTGTTACCGTAAACAATCAAAATACTATATCAACTTTAAATAGAACAACTCAAAATACAAGCTCTTTACAGATACCAGATTCTATAAATGCCTCAAATTTGGTGGTAGGAAAAGATGGTTTCTGGTATTTTAATGAGAAGGATATCTATTTTATTAATAAAGCTGGAAATATTCAATCATTACAAATTCAACAATATGAACTTCTTGAAAATAAAATAATTATTAAGCTTTTTGATGATCATGATGGCAACCTATGGATATCAACCAAAAGCCATTTATTAAGGGTGCCTATTACAATTAAAAGAGATAAAATAAGTAGTAGATCACCTATCGCTTATAATAAGAATGATTTTTTATATTCCACTTATTTTAAAGATGCAAAAAAAGACTTATCAGGAGTTCTATGGTTCATCAATCATAATGGAATATCATTATTTAATCCCCTAAAAGAAATCCCAAACCTGATTGAACCTGGCATTTCTATTGAAAAAGCTTTTGCTTATTCATTAGATGAATATAAAAACCCCACGGATACAATTAATTTATTAGCAGATAATGCAAGAATTAAAAAGGATGCTATTGTTGTAATTGAAGCTAGAGTGATTAATCATTTAAAAAATGAAAAGTCTCAAATATCTTATCGCAATATTAGTATTAACCAAGCAGAAAGAAAGATTGAAGCAGG
Organism: Marivirga salinae; assembly: GCF_030503855.1. NCBI lineage: Bacteria > Pseudomonadati > Bacteroidota > Cytophagia > Cytophagales > Marivirgaceae > Marivirga > Marivirga salinarum. The sequence continues at coordinate 3,545,318 of NZ_CP129971.1, forward strand.
TGAAAAAATAATATTAACTGACTTTGAAGACGGTAGAAATACATTAGCCATTAAAGCCATTAACAGTGATGGGGTTGAAAGTAGAAACGAGGAGATGATTAATATGACTGTTATCCCGCCAATTTGGAAAAGAAACTGGTTTTACCTTAGTGGAGCATTATCTCTACTACTACTTGGATTCATTGGTTATAAAACAGTGATAAATATTAAGAACAACCGAGCGAAAGAACTTGAAGATGAACTTCACAAAGGTTTAGAGGATTTGGAAAAGAAATCTCATCTGCAAGTATTAAAAGCAGAAAGGTTAAAGCAACTAAATGAATTAATCACTTCACAAAAAGGAGAACTTGAGAAAAAGAATACGCAAATAGAATCACAGAAATACGAACTATCCTTAACAAACCAGCAAATTAAAAAGCAGAAAGATTTATTGGAAGAAACCAGTAGTAAATTGAAATCTAGTATTAATTATGCTAAAAGGATTCAAAATGCATTAATGAGTACTGAGGTTGAAATTAAAAAAGCATTCCAAGAAAGTTTTGTGTATTTTTTACCGAGGGATGTTGTAAGTGGAGATTTCTTTTGGTTTAAAAAAGCATACAATGAAAAAAATGAGGAGTTACATATTCTGGCAGCTGTAGATTGTACAGGTCATGGCGTGCCTGGTGCAATTGTTAGTGTGGTAGGAATGAACTTGCTTAACAACATCACTAAATTAAAGAAAATATATGATCCTGGTCAAATACTGACTGAATTGAACTATGACATCATTTCAGATTTAAGACAAGATGAAACGCAAGTTAATGACGGGATGGATATGACGATCGTCACGTTTAACACGGTTACGAAACAACTCTATTTTGCGGGTGCCAAAAATCCGCTTATGTATGTTGAAGACGGTGAACTTATTAGAATCAAGGGTGATAAGCATGCAATTGGTGGTCAACAAAGAGGAGTTGAAAGAGATTTTGAAACTCATCATTTAGATTTAACGGATGGGAAAAAACGAAGCTTTTATTTATTTTCTGATGGTTACCAAGATCAATTTGGTGGAGAAAAAGGCTTTAAATATTTAACAGGAAATTTCAAAAAATTATTAGTAAAAATTCATGATAAAGAAGTATTAGAACAAAAAACAATACTACATGAAGAAATTGAAGATTGGAAAGATGGTTATGCACAAACAGATGACATTTTAGTAATAGGTTTTAGAATATGAGTAAACAAAACCACCATATCATCATTAAATTCACTCCAAATGATAATATCTCAGGAGCAGACCATGTAAAAGGCTGGGTAGATTATTTTGCTGATTTTTTAAAAACAGGAATCAATTATCAACTGAAAAATACTGTTGATATTATTTTTAAAAGTGAACTTGATTTAATTACAAAAGAGGATTTTGACCAAACTGATTTAATTTTTTACATCCTCTCTCCTGCTATGGTTTTTGCTTCTAATATTAATCAAGACTCTGCAGAACTTGAACAGGCTTTAAATTTTGATATTCCACTGATTAACTCTAAAATAAAAAAGGTATTTAAGGCTCCTGTTAATATTGAGGATCTTCCTTTATCATTATCCACCCCTACTTATTATAGATTTTATGATCATAGTTTATTAAATGAAGAAGATTACCAAACATTTGAGGGTTGGAATAAATACCAGGATAATGAAAGTTATTGGAAAGTATTTGCAGACGTACTTTTAGACACTTTAAACATTTTAGGAGGCCAAGACTCCATTATTAAAAATACTGTATTTATCTCCGATAAAAATAAAAGTTATTACCACTCACGAAACTCTATCAAAAGAGAATTAAAAGCTTTCGAGACAGAAATTTTTCCAGATGAGGATTTTTCTATTGAAGCCAATTATATGGAAGACCCAGAGCTTTTCTATATGAAAAAATGTAATATGGCTTTACATTTCCCAGATGAATTTATTGATTTAACCAATGAAGAAAAAAGAAATTCTTTTAATAAATTACCTTCCTTGAGAAGATTAATCTGGTTTAGTCCTTCAGAAGGCCTTAAACCTGAGAAAAAAGCAAAATATAATGAGTTAAAAGTACAACTTAAGCCTTATCAAAACATTGAAGCGGTTGAATCCACTATTGAAGAATTAAAAGACATTATCAAAGATAATCTTAAGAAAATCAAGCAATCAACCGAAACAAAAGAAGAATCTTTAAAGAACATAATTTATATTATTTCAGATACAAGAATCAAAGATCAAAGCTTTAAAGAAATAAACCAAGATAAATCAATTGAAGAAAATTTTGATTTAAAAATAATCGATAATGTTGAAAATGTGACTGATTACCGGCATTTACATTATGAACTTTTGAGAAAAGCAGATTACTTTTTTATACTCTATTTTAAAAATAACATACCTTGGTTAAATTCTATGTCATCTGAAATAAAGAAAGCACCTGGTTTTAGAAATGAAAAAGATATTCTTGGTAAATATGTGATATATGGAAATAAATCAAAAATAGTAAAAGAAAATTTAGACGGTTTTTCTTTAATTGAAAAGGAAAAACCCGAACAAATGATAGAAGTTATTAAGAAACTAGAGTATTAAGTGCAGGATAAAAATAATAATAGGGAAAATATTTTTAATCCATTTCCGGGCTTAAGGCCTTTCGGAATTGAAGAAAGCTATCTGTACTTTGGCCGAGAAGGTCAAAGTGATGAGGTATTGGCTATATTGGAAAAAAACCGATTTGTCAATATACTAGGATCTTCAGGTACCGGTAAATCATCCTTGATGTTCTCCGGGGTTATCCCTACCCTTCACGGTGGCTTTATATCAAAAGCAGGAAACGAGTGGGAAATAATTACTGCCAAACCTGGTCTAAACCCTATTAAGAATTTAGCTAAAGGATTTAAAAAACATATTGAAGAACATTCTTCTAATGATTCTATTGACGATTCTCAAGCACTGATAAATCAACATTTATTTGAGGCAGTTCTTAAGAAAAGTACGAAAGGCTTAAGCGATTTATATAAACTTAATAAACATCTGAAAGGAAAAAACTTATTGATCTATTTAGATCAATTTGAAGAGATTTTCAGATTTAGAAAATTAGGCGAAACTAAGCATTTGAATGAATCATTGGCTTATGTGAACCTTATTTTGCAAGCAATAGAGCAAACTGAGATTCCTATTTATATTGCCCTATCAATGCGATCTGATTTCTTAGGAGATTGCGAACAATTTCCAGAACTGACCAATAAAATAAATGATAGTCACTATCTGATCCCACAAATGACTAGGGAACAGAAAAAGTTGGTGATTACTGGTCCAGTTGCAGTAGGTGATGCCAAAATATCTAACAGACTAGTTCAAAGGTTGCTCAATGACATGGGCGATAGATATGACCAATTGCCCGTTTTGCAACATGCTTTGATGCGTACCTGGAATTATTGGGCTGAAAGTGGGAATTCTAGAGAACAATTAGATTTTATCCATTATGAGGCTATAGGTGGAGTTAATGAAGCCCTATCTAGACATGCTGATGAAGCTTTTTATGAACTTAATGAGGATGAAAAAATAATCTGTGAAAAGATATTCAAAACCATTACAGAAAAAAGAAGCGATAATGATGGAATTAGAAGACCAACTCCCTTAAAAGAAATTGCACAAATAGTAGATGAGGATGAGCATATTCTAATTAAAATAATAGATAAATTCAGAATTGAAGGCCGTGCACTTCTTACCCCACGAGAAGAAGTAGAATTAAATGGCGAGTCAGTAATTGATATTAGCCATGAGGCTTTAATGAGAGTTTGGTACAGATTACGTAACTGGGTTCAAAATGAATCAGAATCGGCCCAAATATATTTACGATTATCAGAAGCTGCCACAAAATACCAACAAGGGAGTGCCAGTTTATGGCGTCCACCAGATTTGCAATTAGCTATAGAATGGAGAAATAAATCAAAACCTACTTTAAAGTGGGCACTTCAATACGAAAATAATTTCGAGGCTGTAATTCTTTTCCTGAATAAAAGTGAAGAGTCTTATAAAAGGGAACAAGAGACAAAAGAACTTTTACAAAGAAAGAGATTGAAGCGTTCCAAAATTATAGCAACCATATTAGGAACTGCTGCAGTTTTATCCATCATTCTTTTATTTTATGCTTTTAACCAAAGTAGCATTGCAGAAAGACAAAGAGAATTAGCTGAACAAAGTTCTGATGAAGCTAAAAAGAATGCTGAATTAGCTAATGAAAAAACTTTAGAAGCTCAGAGACAAAAAATAGAAGCTAACAAATCTAGTATTAGAGCGAATAAGGAAAGAAATAGGGCTGAGTTCAATTTCTACATTGCAATGGATGCAAAAAAGACTGAAGAACTTGCACGAAAACAAGCCAATGAACAAGCGCAAATTGCCATTAGACAAAGTGAAATTGCTCAAGAAAGACAAAAGCAATTAGCCATTGCCAATGAGGATCTACAACGAGAACAGAAAAACTCAACTCAATTGAGTATGAGAGCAGTTGCACAATCTTTAGCTGTAAAATCCTTGCAAATGGAAGACGATCAGTTACAAGGTCTTTTAGCTTATTTAGGGTTTAAATTTAATATCAATAATGAAGGGTATGATAGTAATAATGATGTTTATAACGGACTGTTTTATGCAGTGAAAAATTTTGATCCTGATTATTATGATGCCTTTAAAAGTAAATCTTCAGATGTGCGGTCATTACAATTTGTTCAGGACAAATTTTTATACACCACAGGTACTTCAGGTAGAATTAATGCATGGGAAGTTGAGAATTTAACAGCAAAACGAAGCATTGTGATTTTTGAACAAGAAGGAGTATTTGTTAAAAAAATATTTGTTGATAAAAACAATCAAAAACTTGTTGCACTGACTGACGGTTCGGATTTCTATGTTATTGACGTATCTCAGAGAATTAGAACTGTGGAAAAGCATAGCTTACCTGGAAGTTATGCTTTTGATGTTACTTTCATGGAAGGATCTACTGATTTCTACCTTTCTGCTTCTGATAATATGATTTATCAATTTAAAGACAATAAATTATCCTCTTTTATTGATACTAAAAGTAGAATTTATGATATGGAAGTCATAAATGAAAATTTTATAGCTACTGGAAATAACGATGGTAAAATTGAAATTTGGGATACCAATGAAAAAGAGAGTAAAATAACTATTAGGGAAGCAAATGATAAATATATTCATTCATTAGCTATGGGAAACGGCATTCTTGCAGCTGGTGATAATTCAGGTCAAGTCACTCTTTTTTACCTAGATGAAAATTTCAACTCAAGAAACTCAATTTCACTTAGAGGAAGTGATGGTGAAATAATGACTGATATTACCTTTAATGAAGCAGAAAATCAAGTAATTGCAGCAAGTACGAAAGGGACAATTCGAATGTGGAACCTTGAAGATCCTGATGAATTCCCTATGATAATAAATGAGCCAGGATCATGGGTGAATGCTATTGCCTTAATGGATAAAGACCATATCTTTGCAGGTTGTAAAGATCAGGTTTTCAGGCTATATCCGATTAAAAGTGAAATATTAGCAGAAACTTTAAAAAACAAATTAAGGAGAGATATTACGCCTGAAGAATGGGACCGATATATCGGAGACGACTTGCCGTATAAGCCAATATTTGATAAAAGTGTCTTTAAAAATCAAAGTAGATGAATAAATATTTACTAATATTATTATTTTACCTCTTAGGCACACAATTAATAGCGCAGTCTAGTTGTGAAAGAAACTTAAATGAGGCAAGAGCTGATTATTCGAATGGTAATCTATATGCCATACCTGGTAAATTAGCCAATTGTTTAGAAGAAGGCTTTAACAAAACTGAAAAAATTGATGCATTACGTTTATTGACACTGACCTATATCAATATTAATCAGCAAGAAAAAGCAAGAAATACATTTATTAAACTACTCAATCTTAAAACTGACTTTCAAGTACAGGAAAATGTAGATCCGTCTGAATTGTATTCCTTATATAGAAAAATAGATACAGATGTTAAGTATTTTATTGGGGTTACTTTTGGATTTAATTATAATACTATATTTGTTCATAAATATCGAAATACAAACCCAAACCCCATTGAACCAGATCATACAGCTAAATATAAAACTGGTATCATTCCAAGTCCACAAGTAGGTATTCAATTCTTATATCCTTTAACAAAAAACTGGATAGTTGGAGCTGAAGCCCAATATCAAAATCAAAGATTCAATTATTCAGAAAAAAACACTTACTTAATTGGTGAAAATACTGAAAACTTCAATGATAATTATACAGATATCGAATATGATGCAACAAATAATGGATTAAATTTAATTATAAACATGAGATATATGAAGGATTTCTATGAATGGAAACCTTTTATTGAAGTTGGGACTGTAGGTCGGTATAATTTAAGTTATAATGTTATCAGATATGAAAGTGATTATTTTCCTACAGTGGAGGACGAAGTTATTGATGAAAAAATAGATATCTCATCTAAAAGAGCAAATTTCAATGTGGCAGTAAGTGCAAATTTGGGAACTATGAGAAAAGTAGGTGAAAATTATGTTGAAATTAAATTTGGGGTAAGTAATTATTTTATTAACCATCTTAATCCAGAAGGGAGAGAAACAGCATATACTGAGCCGCTCTTAAAAGGAATGTCTATATTAAACGATGATATTACCAATCTAGTCTATAAGTTAAGTTTCACATTCAATATACCTTTCTTTAATTTTCAATGATCAAGAGATCCTACATATATATTCTATTATGGATTCCCATAGTTTACGCATGTCAGTTGGATCCACTACCTGAAGATGAACTGCCAAGTTTCAATAAACTTTATGCCGTTTCGGAAAATGTTGAAGCGGTAGATTTTATATGTAAACCAGATCAAAGTGGTTATATCATTCTTGGAAACTTAAAAACCAATGAAAACTCTGATATTTTTCTAATAGATGTCTCACCTGATGGGATGCAAAGAAAATTAAATAGAATTACAACTCCATTTTTCGATGAAGCAGTTAAATTAAAAATTAATGAAGTAGATAATTCAATAATAATATTAGGCAATAGACGGACAGAAGCTACTCAAGCGAATGTATATCAAAACATTTTACTTAAAGCTAATATGGAGGGCGTTCCGGTAAAAGCTGAAAATGCTTTAGATAGCGATTCAATTGAAGCAGAAATTAAAATAATAACAGATAATCAAAATTCTCCTTACAAACTTAATGACTTCATCATAGTACCACCACATTTGATCACTGTAGGCAGTATAAGACAATCTCCTACTGGCAATTTCAGTGAAATTACTAGGATTTATGATTGGAACTCTATTAATTTTTCAGACACTTCGGATGTAGATATTTTAATGACCAGACAAAAACCTGAAATGGGCCAAATACCATATAATAACTCTAGAAATTTAAAGGTATTGAAAGGAAATCATGAGAATGCCATTTATGAAGTATTCGGTCAAAGTTTTAGAGGTAATCCTAATGATGAAAGCATTGAGTCATCAGATAATATAAGTTGGAATATTTACACCAGTATTCAGTCCAGTGCCAGTGAACCAATATTTATCGGAACAGATAAAAATGAAGCCTTTGGCAATGTTCTCTATCACTCTAACCGTAAAACGTATATAGCTGGTAATTATACCAGCGAAGACCAAAATTCATTGTTTCTAATTACCAAAGAATATAATGGACGAAATAACAATACCAATCAAAATATCTACTCCTTTGCAGAATATGGAACAAAAATAAGTAGTTTGACTGAAGATGCTGAACAAAATATAATTATAGCTACCATTGAGGAAGGAACTTTAAATAATATTTCATACTTATTAAAGTTCTCTCCTTCGGGAGCACCTATTGAAGTAATGAATGAAAACCAAGAAATGGAGATTAAAAATATTCAATTTCCAAGTACAGGATTTTACAACATTAAAAAGATAGAGAGTGAAACTAATAATACAGTGGTTATACTTTCTCAAAAGGCATTTGAAAATAATTCGACAGCAATAGGATTAATGAAGATAAAATTTTAGTAAAATTCTATTAATAGATATAAATTTGTTAATTACTCCCCAATTGATTATATTTTAAGTTACACTAGATAAAAAAGTTACGAAAAACCTTTACCACCATATCAAGTATGTAATACTTTTTGGCTCACTTTTATTTTGGGCTTCTTCTGTTTATGGTCAGGCATCAATAAGCAATAATGATCTGAACTTATGTATTGGGTCAGGTTATTCTTCTTATCCAGATATAACGATCCAAGAAACAAATGATTCGGATTTTGCAGTTTCGTCTGGAATAGTCTACGTAAGGATCGAATTGCCCTCAAATTTCGAATTTAATACCTCAGTTGGTAATATCACTTTTGCAGATCCAAATTCGGATTTTAGCGTTACCCCCGCTGCAAGCTATAATGGTACTTCAAATTCCATAGAAATAGCATGGAATGTGGACAATACTATTTCTCGTAATTCAGTTACTTTATTTAACCTTGAAATTAGAGCTGTAGCTGGTGCAGCATCAGGTGACATCAGTAGAACCAGCTCAACTACTGGTACTGACGCAACTATAAATAATGTTCCAGTTTCACCAAGTACTGTTTTTGGAACATTATACGGATATAATGATCCTGCTATAATAGGTGACCCTCTCCCTACACCTGTATGTGAAAATGGCAATACGTCATTCAGTGTAACTACCTCAGATGTTACCTCATATCAATGGCAAGTTGATGAAGGTAGTGGTTTTAGCGACATAACCACTGGAGGTGGAATATACAGTAATTACAATTCTTCCGAACTACTAATTTCAAATGCCCCTCTTGGTATTAGCGGAAACAGTTACCGTGTTGTAGTACAAGGGATTTGCTCGCCTATAGTTACCTCTAACCCTGCGACATTAACAGTAAATCCAATACCTGCTGCACCAACAGTCACTCCCCAGTATCAGGAGTATTGCATAGATGACTTTGCTACATTTGTTTTACCAGTAGCCAGTGGCAGCGGAGGAACTTTTAAGTGGTATGACGATGCTGAACTAAACAATTTAATACACACTGGTCCCGCCACGGCGGACTCAGATATTGGTTTTAATAGTAATAGCACCGGCACCTATACTGCTTATGTAACAGAAACATCTGCACAGGGTTGTGAAAGTGAAGCTACGAAAGTAGATTTATATGTTAAATTACCTCCTAATGATAGTCCAAGTCTCAATCCAACTCCTACTACAACTTCTCCTTCTGCACCTTCAGTTTGTGATGGTGGACAATTGACTTTTACAATTAACACTGCATATTCCTTCAATTCGTATCAATTGATCGATGAATCAGAAAATCCACTAAGTGCAATTGTGAACGGTAATGGGGCGAGCTTAGACATTACTAGTCTTCCCTTTAACAGAAGTACTTTAGGTTCAAGTGAATTAGTAAGAGTAAGAGTAACTCGTAATGATACTGGTTGCTCTGTTATTTTGCTCGACTCTCCTAATCGTAATACCATTACAATAAATGCCCCTCCTGTTGTTGCTCTAAATAGTGATGACTTAGATAATACCATCTGCAGTGGTAGCCCTATAGAATTCACAGCAAGTGGAGCTAATGATACTTATGAATTTTTTGTGAATGGAGCTTCTGTTCAAGGCCCTATTGCTGCAACTAAATACAGTACTTCTTCATTGGTCAATGGTGATCAGGTGACTGTCGTAGGTACAAACACCACAGGATGTTCCGATACATCTGCTCCTATTACTGTTACCGTGCAAAGTCCTCCTGGACAACCTACTATTTCGAGTGCTTCAGCCACAGAATGCTTGGGTACAAGCATTACATTAACATCTTCTGTCGCACCTGGTACAACGGAAGGAACTTACAGATGGTACCAAGATGGTACAGAAGTTATAGGTGAAACTAGCCAAGCTATTGTTCTTAATACAGTAGCTGAATCAGGCAGCTATACTGTAGAAGTAACCAATGGAGACAATACCGCTATTTGTTATAGTGCTCCTTCTATAGCCTTTGATGCTACGATCAATCCTTTACCAACAGTAACCCTAACCAGCTCTGAGGCTGACAATCGTATCTGTGCTGGTGATGCGGTCACCTTCACAGCTTCTGGAGCCACTGATTATGAGTTCTTCGTAGATGGACTGAGCGTTCAGGCCTCAAGTACTACTGCTACCTATACCACCTCTGCTTTAGCTGATGGAGAGGTCGTGACCGTAGAAGGTATTGATGGGAATAGCTGTGTGGCCACATCCTCTGGTATCACCACTTCCGTGGATCCACTACCAACAGTAGTATTAACCAGCAGCGATGCGGATAATGAAATATGTAATGGCGATGCGGTCACCTTCACCGCTTCCGGTGCCACTAATTACGAATTCTTTGTGGATGGGGGTAGTGTACAGGCCTCTAGTACGGATAATACCTATACCACCTCTGCCTTAGCTGATGGAGAGGTCATGACCGTAGAAGGTATTGACGCCAACAGTTGCAGTGCCACAAGCAGCCCTATCAATATGACAGTAAACTCGCTGCCTGTCGTTACCCTATCAGGAAGTGCTACTGAAATATGCGCTGGAGATGCCGTCACCTATACCGCTGGCGGAGCTACCAACTATGAGTTCTTTATTGACGGGATTAGCGTACAAGGACCCAACACCACCGCTACCTATACCACAAGCAGCCTATCCAATGCACAGGTCGTAAGTGTAGAAGGTACGGATGGAAATACATGTTCCGCCACCGCTACTGAAGCAGCCATCACTGTAAACTCTTTACCAACAGTAACCCTAACCAGCTCTGAAGCCGATAATCGTATCTGTGCTGGTGATGCGGTCACCTTCACGGCTTCTGGAGCCACTGATTATGAGTTCTTCGTAGATGGACTGAGCGTTCAGGCCTCAAGTACTACTGCTACCTATACCACCTCTGCTTTAGCTGATGGAGAGGTCGTGACCGTAGAAGGTATCGATGGGAATAGCTGTGTGGCTACATCCTCTGGTATCACCACTACCGTGGATCCACTACCAACAGTAGTATTAACCAGCAGCGATGCGGATAATGAAATATGTAATGGCGATGCGGTCACCTTCACCGCTTCCGGTGCCACTAATTACGAATTCTTTGTGGATGGGGGTAGTGTACAGGCCTCTAGTACGGATAATACCTATACCACCTCTGCCTTAGCTGATGGAGAGGTCGTGACCGTAGAAGGTATTGACGCCAACAGTTGCAGTGCCACAAGCAGCCCTATCAATATGACAGTAAACTCGCTGCCTGTCGTTACCCTATCAGGAAGTGCTACTGAAATATGCGCTGGAGATGCCGTCACCTATACCGCTGGCGGAGCTACCAACTATGAGTTCTTTATTGACGGGATTAGCGTACAAGGACCCAACACCACCGCTACCTATACCACAAGCAGCCTATCCAATGCACAGGTCGTAAGTGTAGAAGGTACGGATGGAAATACATGTTCCGCCACCGCTACTGAAGCGGCCATCACTGTAAACTCTTTACCAACAGTAACCCTAACCAGCTCTGAAGCCGATAATCGTATCTGTGCTGGTGATGCGGTCACCTTCACGGCTTCTGGAGCCACTGATTATGAATTCTTCGTAGATGGACTGAGCGTTCAGGCCTCAAGTACTACTGCTACCTATACCACCTCTGCTTTAGCTGATGGAGAGGTCGTGACCGTAGAAGGTATTGATGGGAATAGCTGTGTGGCCACATCCTCTGGTATCACCACTTCCGTGGATCCACTACCAACAGTAGTATTAACCAGCAGCGATGCGGATAATGAAATATGTAATGGCGATGCGGTCACCTTCACCGCTTCCGGTGCCACTAATTACGAATTCTTTGTGGATGGGGGTAGTGTACAGGCCTCTAGTACGGATAATACCTATACCACCTCTGCCTTAGCTGATGGAGAGGTCGTGACCGTAGAAGGTATTGACGCCAACAGTTGCAGTGCCACAAGCAGCCCTATCAATATGACAGTAAACTCGCTGCCTGTCGTTACCCTATCAGGAAGTGCTACTGAAATATGCGCTGGAGATGCCGTCACCTATACCGCTGGCGGAGCTACCAACTATGAGTTCTTTATTGACGGGATTAGCGTGCAGGGACCCAACACCACCGCTACCTATACCACAAGCAGCCTATCCAATGCACAGGTCGTAAGTGTAGAAGGTACGGATGGAAATACATGTTCCGCCACCGCTACTGAAGCGGCCATCACTGTAAACTCTTTACCAACAGTAACCCTAACCAGCTCTGAGGCCGATAATCGTATCTGTGCTGGTGATGCGGTCACCTTCACGGCTTCTGGAGCCACTGATTATGAGTTCTTCGTAGATGGACTGAGCGTTCAGGCCTCAAGTACTACTGCTACCTATACCACCTCTGCTTTAGCTGATGGAGAGGTCGTGACCGTAGAAGGTATTGATGGGAATAGCTGTGTGGCCACATCCTCTGGTATCACCACTTCCGTGGATCCACTACCAACAGTAGTATTAACCAGCAGCGATGCGGATAATGAAATATGTAATGGCGATGCGGTCACCTTCACCGCTTCCGGTGCCACTAATTACGAATTCTTTGTGGATGGGGGTAGTGTACAGGCCTCTAGTACGGATAATACCTATACCACCTCTGCCTTAGCTGATGGAGAGGTCGTGACCGTAGAAGGTATTGACGCCAACAGTTGCAGTGCCACAAGCAGCCCTATCAATATGACAGTAAACTCGCTGCCTGTCGTTACCCTATCAGGAAGTGCTACTGAAATATGCGCTGGAGATGCCGTCACCTATACCGCTGGCGGAGCTACCAACTATGAGTTCTTTATTGACGGGATTAGCGTGCAGGGACCCAACACCACCGCTACCTATACCACAAGCAGCCTATCCAATGCACAGGTCGTAAGTGTAGAAGGTACGGATGGAAATACATGTTCCGCCACCGCTACTGAAGCGGCCATCACTGTAAACTCTTTACCAACAGTAACCCTAACCAGCTCTGAGGCCGATAATCGTATCTGTGCTGGTGATGCGGTCACCTTCACGGCTTCTGGAGCCACTGATTATGAGTTCTTCGTAGATGGACTGAGCGTTCAGGCCTCAAGTACTACTGCTACCTATACCACCTCTGCTTTAGCTGATGGAGAGGTCGTGACCGTAGAAGGTATTGATGGGAATAGCTGTGTGGCCACATCCTCTGGTATCACCACTTCCGTGGATCCACTACCAACAGTAGTATTAACCAGCAGCGATGCGGATAATGAAATATGTAATGGCGATGCGGTCACCTTCACCGCTTCCGGTGCCACTAATTACGAATTCTTTGTGGATGGGGGCAGTGTACAGGCCTCTAGTACGGATAATACCTATACCACCTCTGCCTTAGCTGATGGAGAGGTCGTGACCGTAGAAGGTATTGACGCCAACAGTTGCAGTGCCACAAGCAGCCCTATCAATATGACAGTAAACTCGCTGCCTGTCGTTACCCTATCAGGAAGTGCTACTGAAATATGCGCTGGAGATGCCGTCACCTATACCGCTGGCGGAGCTACCAACTATGAGTTCTTTATTGACGGGATTAGCGTACAAGGACCCAACACCAACGCTACCTATACCACAAGCAGCCTATCCAATGCACAGGTCGTAAGTGTAGAAGGTACGGATGGAAATACATGTTCCGCCACCGCTACTGAAGCGGCCATCACTGTAAACTCTTTACCAACAGTAACCCTAACCAGCTCTGAGGCCGATAATCGTATCTGTGCTGGTGATGCGGTCACCTTCACGGCTTCTGGAGCCACTGATTATGAATTCTTCGTAGATGGACTGAGCGTTCAGGCCTCAAGTACTACTGCTACCTATACCACCTCTGCTTTAGCTGATGGAGAGGTCGTGACCGTAGAAGGTATTGATGGGAATAGCTGTGTGGCCACATCCTCTGGTATCACCACTTCCGTGGATCCACTACCAACAGTAGTATTAACCAGCAGCGATGCGGATAATGAAATATGTAATGGCGATGCGGTCACCTTCACCGCTTCCGGTGCCACTAATTACGAATTCTTTGTGGATGGGGGTAGTGTACAGGCTTCTAGTACGGATAATACCTATACCACCTCTGCCTTAGCTGATGGAGAGGTCGTGACCGTAGAAGGTATTGACGCCAACAGTTGCAGTGCCACAAGCAGCCCTATCAATATGACAGTAAACTCGCTGCCTGTCGTTACCCTATCAGGAAGTGCTACTGAAATATGCGCTGGAGATGCCGTCACCTATACCGCTGGCGGAGCTACCAACTATGAGTTCTTTATTGACGGGATTAGCGTACAAGGACCCAACACCACCGCTACCTATACCACAAGCAGCCTATCCAATGCACAGGTCGTAAGTGTAGAAGGTACGGATGGAAATACATGTTCCGCCACCGCTACTGAAGCGGCCATCACTGTAAACTCTTTACCAACAGTAACCCTAACCAGCTCTGAAGCCGATAATCGTATCTGTGCTGGTGATGCGGTCACCTTCACGGCTTCTGGAGCCACTGATTATGAATTCTTCGTAGATGGACTGAGCGTTCAGGCCTCAAGTACTACTGCTACCTATACCACCTCTGCTTTAGCTGATGGAGAGGTCGTGACCGTAGAAGGTATTGATGGGAATAGCTGTGTGGCCACATCCTCTGGTATCACCACTTCCGTGGATCCACTACCAACAGTAGTATTAACCAGCAGCGATGCGGATAATGAAATATGTAATGGCGATGCGGTCACCTTCACCGCTTCCGGTGCCACTAATTACGAATTCTTTGTGGATGGGGGTAGTGTACAGGCCTCTAGTACGGATAATACCTATACCACCTCTGCCTTAGCTGATGGAGAGGTCGTGACCGTAGAAGGTATTGACGCCAACAGTTGCAGTGCCACAAGCAGCCCTATCAATATGACAGTAAACTCGCTGCCTGTCGTTACCCTATCAGGAAGTGCTACTGAAATATGCGCTGGAGATGCCGTCACCTATACCGCTGGCGGAGCTACCAACTATGAGTTCTTTATTGACGGGATTAGCGTGCAGGGACCCAACACCACCGCTACCTATACCACAAGCAGCCTATCCAATGCACAGGTCGTAAGTGTAGAAGGTACGGATGGAAATACATGTTCCGCCACCGCTACTGAAGCGGCCATCACTGTAAACTCTTTACCAACAGTAACCCTAACCAGCTCTGAGGCCGATAATCGTATCTGTGCTGGTGATGCGGTCACCTTCACGGCTTCTGGAGCCACTGATTATGAGTTCTTCGTAGATGGACTGAGCGTTCAGGCCTCAAGTACTACTGCTACCTATACCACCTCTGCTTTAGCTGATGGAGAGGTCGTGACCGTAGAAGGTATTGATGGGAATAGCTGTGTGGCCACATCCTCTGGTATCACCACTTCCGTGGATCCACTACCAACAGTAGTATTAACCAGCAGCGATGCGGATAATGAAATATGTAATGGCGATGCGGTCACCTTCACCGCTTCCGGTGCCACTAATTACGAATTCTTTGTGGATGGGGGTAGTGTACAGGCCTCTAGTACGGATAATACCTATACCACCTCTGCCTTAGCTGATGGAGAGGTCGTGACCGTAGAAGGTATTGACGCCAACAGTTGCAGTGCCACAAGCAGCCCTATCAATATGACAGTAAACTCGCTGCCTGTCGTTACCCTATCAGGAAGTGCTACTGAAATATGCGCTGGAGATGCCGTCACCTATACCGCTGGCGGAGCTACCAACTATGAGTTCTTTATTGACGGGATTAGCGTACAAGGACCCAACACCAACGCTACCTATACCACAAGCAGCCTATCCAATGCACAGGTCGTAAGTGTAGAAGGTACGGATGGAAATACATGTTCCGCCACCGCTACTGAAGCGGCCATCACTGTAAACTCTTTACCAACAGTAACCCTAACCAGCTCTGAGGCCGATAATCGTATCTGTGCTGGTGATGCGGTCACCTTCACGGCTTCTGGAGCCACTGATTATGAATTCTTCGTAGATGGACTGAGCGTTCAGGCCTCAAGTACTACTGCTACCTATACCACCTCTGCTTTAGCTGATGGAGAGGTCGTGACCGTAGAAGGTATTGATGGGAATAGCTGTGTGGCCACATCCTCTGGTATCACCACTTCCGTGGATCCACTACCAACAGTAGTATTAACCAGCAGCGATGCGGATAATGAAATATGTAATGGCGATGCGGTCACCTTCACCGCTTCCGGTGCCACTAATTACGAATTCTTTGTGGATGGGGGTAGTGTACAGGCTTCTAGTACGGATAATACCTATACCACCTCTGCCTTAGCTGATGGAGAGGTCGTGACCGTAGAAGGTATTGACGCCAACAGTTGCAGTGCCACAAGCAGCCCTATCAATATGACAGTAAACTCGCTGCCTGTCGTTACCCTATCAGGAAGTGCTACTGAAATATGCGCTGGAGATGCCGTCACCTATACCGCTGGCGGAGCTACCAACTATGAGTTCTTTATTGACGGGATTAGCGTACAAGGACCCAACACCACCGCTACCTATACCACAAGCAGCCTATCCAATGCACAGGTCGTAAGTGTAGAAGGTACGGATGGAAATACATGTTCCGCCACCGCTACTGAAGCAGCCATCACTGTAAACTCTTTACCAACAGTAACCCTAACCAGCTCTGAGGCCGATAATCGTATCTGTGCTGGCGATGCGGTCACCTTCACGGCTTCTGGAGCCACTGATTATGAATTCTTCGTAGATGGACTGAGCGTTCAGGCCTCAAGTACTACTGCTACCTATACCACCTCTGCTTTAGCTGATGGAGAGGTCGTGACCGTAGAAGGTATTGATGGGAATAGCTGTGTGGCCACATCCTCTGGTATCACCACTTCCGTGGATCCACTACCAACAGTAGTATTAACCAGCAGCGATGCGGATAATGAAATATGTAATGGCGATGCGGTCACCTTCACCGCTTCCGGTGCCACTAATTACGAATTCTTTGTGGATGGGGGTAGTGTACAGGCTTCTAGTACGGATAATACCTATACCACCTCTGCCTTAGCTGATGGAGAGGTCGTGACCGTAGAAGGTATTGACGCCAACAGTTGCAGTGCCACAAGCAGCCCTATCAATATGACAGTAAACTCGCTGCCTGTCGTTACCCTATCAGGAAGTGCTACTGAAATATGCGCTGGAGATGCCGTCACCTATACCGCTGGCGGAGCTACCAACTATGAGTTCTTTATTGACGGGATTAGCGTACAAGGACCCAACACCAACGCTACCTATACCACAAGCAGCCTATCCAATGCACAGGTCGTAAGTGTAGAAGGTACGGATGGAAATACATGTTCCGCCACCGCTACTGAAGCGGCCATCACTGTAAACTCTTTACCAACAGTAACCCTAACCAGCTCTGAGGCCGATAATCGTATCTGTGCTGGTGATGCGGTCACCTTCACGGCTTCTGGAGCCACTGATTATGAATTCTTCGTAGATGGACTGAGCGTTCAGGCCTCAAGTACTACTGCTACCTATACCACCTCTGCTTTAGCTGATGGAGAGGTCGTGACCGTAGAAGGTATTGATGGGAATAGCTGTGTGGCCACATCCTCTGGTATCACCACTTCCGTGGATCCACTACCAACAGTAGTATTAACCAGCAGCGATGCGGATAATGAAATATGTAATGGCGATGCGGTCACCTTCACCGCTTCCGGTGCCACTAATTACGAATTCTTTGTGGATGGGGGTAGTGTACAGGCTTCTAGTACGGATAATACCTATACCACCTCTGCCTTAGCTGATGGAGAGGTCGTGACCGTAGAAGGTATTGACGCCAACAGTTGCAGTGCCACAAGCAGCCCTATCAATATGACAGTAAACTCGCTGCCTGTCGTTACCCTATCAGGAAGTGCTACTGAAATATGCGCTGGAGATGCCGTCACCTATACCGCTGGCGGAGCTACCAACTATGAGTTCTTTATTGACGGGATTAGCGTGCAAGGACCCAACACCACCGCTACCTATACCACAAGCAGCCTATCCAATGCACAGGTCGTAAGTGTAGAAGGTACGGATGGAAATACATGTTCCGCCACCGCTACTGAAGCAGCCATCACTGTAAACTCTTTACCAACAGTAACCCTAACCAGCTCTGAGGCCGATAATCGTATCTGTGCTGGTGATGCGGTCACCTTCACGGCTTCTGGAGCCACTGATTATGAGTTCTTCGTAGATGGACTGAGCGTTCAGGCCTCAAGTACTACTGCTACCTATACCACCTCTGCTTTAGCTGATGGAGAGGTCGTGACCGTAGAAGGTATTGATGGGAATAGCTGTGTGGCCACATCCTCTGGTATCACCACTTCCGTGGATCCGATTCCTAATTTCTCCAACCTCCCAAGTTCAACTACAATCTGTAGTGGGGACCAATTAAACTTCACTCCTACCAGTGATGTTGCTGGAACTGTATTCACTTGGACTGTAAATGCTCCTTTGACTATTACGGGAGAAACTGCCGGTACCGGTACTATTGATGATCTTCTCATTAATAGTGGAAATGCTATTGAAACTGTCACTTACACTCTTACCGCTACCGGACCAGGACCAGAAAGTTGTGCAAATACCACTACTCAAGATTATGTGGTAACTGTCAATCCTACTCCAGTCCTAACCATTACCAACAACGAGGCAATTGTATGTGAAGGAATAGGTGTAGATATTGATTACTCTACCCCTACTTCAGGCGGTGACATCAGTGTTCAAGCAAATTATCCAACTGGTGTAACAGGCAGCATAGATTACAGTACTTTAACTTCATTAGGAGTTGCAGGCACCATAACTGAAAGTTTAGACAACACCACCGATTCACCACAAACAGTTGATTATACATTTACTGTAAGTGGAAATGGCTGTCCTACAAGCAGCGAGACGGTAAGCGTACAAGTAAATCCAACTCCAACGTTTAGCAACTTGCCAACTGTCGCTACAATTTGTAGTGGTCAACAGTTAAGCTTTACTCCAACTAGTAATGTAGCAGGGACTGTATTCACGTGGACTGTAAATGCACCAGCAACAATTACAGGAGAAGCTTCAGGAACAGGTACTATTGATGATGTACTCACCAACACTGGCAACGCAATAGAGACTGTTACCTATACAGTTACCGCTACCGGACCAGGGCCAGAAAGTTGTGCTAATACCACTACTCAAGATTATGTGGTGACTGTAAATCCAAATCCAGTACAAACCATTACCAACAACGAGGCAATTGTATGTGAAGGAATAGGTGTAGATATTGATTACTCCACTCCTACTTCAGGTGGTGACATCAGTGTTCAAGCAAATTATCCAACTGGTGTAACAGGCAGCATAGATTACAGTACTTTAACTTCAATAGGAGCTACAGGCACCATCACTGAAAGTTTAGATAACACCACCGATTCACCACAAACAGTAGATTATACATTTACGGTAAGTGGAAATGGCTGTCCTACAAGCAGCGAAACGGTAAGCGTACAAGTAAATCCTACTCCAACGTTTACTAACCTGCCAGCTACTACTGATATTTGCAGTGGTGAGCAGTTAAACTTCACTCCTACCAGTGATGTTGCTGGAACTGTGTTCACTTGGACTGTAAATGCTCCAGCCACAATTACAGGAGAAGCTTCAGGAATAGGCACCATTGATGATGTACTCACCAACACTGGCAACGCAATTGAAACTGTTACCTATACAGTTACCGCTACCGGACCAGGGCCAGAAAGTTGTGCAAATACCACTACTCAAGATTATGTGGTTACAGTGAACCCTAATCCAGCTCTAACAATAACCAACGCAGCAGAAAACATATGCAGCGGAGCTAATACCGATATTACATTAAGTAGTAACACTGCTAATTATGAAGTAGAAGTAACAAACATCACCTACAATGGTGTAACAGTAAATTCAGGTGACGTTACAATAGGTACAAAATTTTCAACAACGGCTTCAATCCAAGAAGAATTAGAAAACTCAACTGATAATCCTATTGATGTGGTTTATGAGTTTACTATTAGCACTACTGATGGATGTCCTGTCTCGCCAATGCCGCAGACTTCTACAGTTACAGTAGCTCCACGCCCTAACATGTCAATTACAAATGCTTTAACCTCATTTTGTACAGGAGGAAGTACTGATATTACCTTAAATAGCACTGAATCAAATGCAATAATAAAATTAGAAAGCATAACAGGAACGACAGGTATTAGCGGTTTTACATCAGTAGGAGTTACCTTTGCTAATGGAGATAATATTTCAGATGTTTTATTCAATACTACATCAAGTCCAGTTACAATCACCTACAACTTTTCCGTAAGTATTAATGGTTGTGATGATGGCGTAGCTAACTTTTCAACAGATGTAACGGTAAATCCTTTCCCTAATGAACCTACTGCAACTACAATAAATGAATTTTGTGTAGGTGACGCAGCTGCAACTACAAGTGTAAATACAATTACTGGTGTAAATTTAAAATGGTATGAAGATGTTAATTTAAATACTCCATTAGCAACCACTTCTTCTTCACCTTCATTATCAGCATTAAATATAAGTACTTCTTCTGCTGGAAATTTCTCTAGATTTGTGACTCAAACAGACGCAAATACATGTGAGAGTGAACCATTAGAAATTTCTATAGAAATTTATGATGCTCCGGTTTTTGATCCAATTCCTGAAGTAACCAGTGGAAATATTAATGTTTGTGCAGCAGAACTTGTAGATATTGATTTCAGTACATCATCTAGTTCAGATATTATCAGCTGGACAGCTGATAATGATCTTGTAGGGAATTCTTTATCAGGCAATAATTCACTAACATTTCTAACCAAAGCCAATAATACAGCCTCAGCTATAGTAACCACAATTACAGTAGAAGCAACTAACGCTGGATGTAGTACACCTACAACTGAAACCTTCACCATAACTTTAAATCCTACACCAAAAATAAATAATATTTTCCCTCCAATTGAGGTTTGTGAAAATAGTACAATAGATCTTACTACAATAGGACTTACAGCTACGCCTAGTGATGGTACATTTACATTTGATGGTCCTGGGATAAATGGAAGTGATTTTGAAGCTACTTCAGCTGGATTAGGTATAAAAGAAATTGATGTTACTTATACAACTCTTGATAATTGTTCAAGTACTAAAAGTATTAATTTATTTAATGTTGTAGAACAACCTAGTGCTGACTTAACATCCAACACTACAACTGAAATCTGTGAAACTGAAACCCTTGACCTAGTTGCAACTATTTCCGGTGGGGCTTCTAGTGGTACTTGGACTATTACTGGTGGAAACACAATCGGTTCGATTAGCAGCACTACTAACAATAGTGGTAATTGGACGGCTGAATTCACACCTTCTGGAACTAACTTTGGACAAGTAACGGCCCAATTTGAAGCAGCTACTGCCAATAGCTGTGCTTCTGAGTTTGAAACTTTTGTTTTTGATGTATTCGAAAATCCTACAGCTACCATTCCAGCTAATTTCAATACTTGTGGAGATGCTAGTTTTAATCTTAATGCTAGTTTAGGTGGAGCTGCTAATGATGGCCAATGGACTGTCTTAACTAATGGTAATGCAGCAAATTTATCTGGTTCTAGTTCCGTATTTGGCGTCACCTCTGATACATATACTCCTGATGCCGCAGATTATTCCTCTACAATTACTTTCCAGTTTGAAGCTTTCGATCCGGCAGCAGGTCCTTGTGGAAGTACTATATATACTGTTGATGTTACAATTGATAAACCTGCTGGTATTGCGATCACAACTGCTCCTGCAAATGTTTGTCAGAATCAAACTATCACCATTTCCGGAGAATTTTCTGGATCGGCTACTAGTGCCTCTTGGTCAGAATCTGGCTTTGGATCCTTATCCAATATAAGTACTGTAGGTAATACCGTTACAGCTGATTACAATCCGACTTCTGCCGACATAGGAAACACAGTTACTTTCACCCTAAGCACTAACAATCCGAGTAATACTTGTAACAGTATAAGTGAAACAATTGATTTTGTAATCGATGCTCCTGCGCAAGCTTCAATAACCACTTCCAACACTGAAATATGTGAAACTGAAACCCTAGATCTTGTTGCTTCTATTTCAGGTGGAGCTGACAGCGGTACTTGGTCCATTGTAGGTGGTAACACTATTGGTAGTATCGGAACAATTACAAACGCGGGTAGTGATTGGACCACTACATTTACTCCTTCTGGTACTGACTTCGGACAGGTTACAGCCCAATTTGAGGCTTCTACTTCTAATAATTGCTCTTCAGTAATAAAAACCTTTGTTTTTGATGTATTTGAAAATCCTACGGCTAGTATTCCAGCTAACTTTAATACTTGTGGAAATGCTAGCTTTGATCTT
Source organism: Marivirga salinae (assembly GCF_030503855.1). NCBI lineage: Bacteria > Pseudomonadati > Bacteroidota > Cytophagia > Cytophagales > Marivirgaceae > Marivirga > Marivirga salinarum. The sequence goes on from NZ_CP129971.1 coordinate 3,567,832, forward strand.
GATGCTACTTTAAGTGGATCTGCTGTTGATGGACAATGGACTGTCACTAATAATGGAATTATAGATAGTCTCTCTGCCTCTACTACATCAGGTGGAATTACTTCTGCTACTTATACTCCTGCTCCTGGAGATTATAATGCTGTTATTACATTCCAATTTACTGCTATCGATCCTAACACAAGTGGCCCTTGCGGGAATACCAATTATACTGTGGATGTGACTATTGACGAGCCTGCTGAAGTTGCTATTACAACTGCTCCAGCGAATGTATGCCAAAATCAACCTATCTCACTTTCTGGCAACTACTCTGGATCTGCTTCTTCAGCTAGTTGGTCTATAACAGGTGGCGCTAACACTTTCTCCAGTACCAATATTGATAATCCTACTAAAACTGTCACTGCGGTTTATAACCCTACCAATGATGATGTAGGAAATACCATTACCTTCACACTGACTACAGATGATCCTGCTAATACTTGTGGGCCTGTATCTGAAATTGTTGAATTTATCATAGAGGAAGTTCCAAGTGCCAACATAACGACTTCAACTTCTGAAATATGTCAAACTGAAACCCTTGATCTTGTCGCTACTATTTCAGGCGGAGCTTCCAGTGGTGATTGGACAATTACCAATGGTGGTACCATTGGCACTGTATCAAGTACTATAAACAACAGTGGTAATTATACAGCTACATTTAGCCCTTCCGGTACTGACTTCGGGCAGGTAACTGCTCAATTTGAAGCTACTACTACCAATAGCTGTGCTTCCGAATTTGAAACTTTCGTCTTCGATGTATTCGAAAATCCTACGGCTAGTATTCCAGCTAACTTTAATACTTGTGGAGATGCTAGCTTTAATCTTGATGCTACTTTAGGCGGTTCTGCTAATAATGGAGAATGGACTGTTTTAACTAACGGTAATTCAGCAAATTTAACTACTTCAACAACAACTAGTGGAGTAACTACTGCCAACTATACTCCTGATGCTAGTGATAATAATAATACAATTACATTCCAATTTGAAGTATTTGACCCAGTGACTGGTCCGTGTGGTAATAACACTTACACTGTGGATGTAACTATTGATGAACCAGTTGAAGGTACTGTTACCTCAACAGCTTCAGCAGTATGTATTTCAGAACCCATTACGCTTGCTGGTACAACTAATACCAGTACATCAACTGGACAATGGGTTATTCAAACAGGTCAACCCGATCCTGACGCTGAAACTTCTGGTTCTTTATCCACTACTTCGAACAATAGTGGAAGTTATGAAGCGACTTTCACACCTGATGGCACATATTTTGGAGATGTGATTTTTGAATTTATTGCTCAATCAAATTCAAGCTGTGCAAATGATATTAAAACGAAGACTATTAAAGTTAGAAATTTACCTGCTGTTGCTGATCAAGCTTATGCATTCTGTGAAGTTGGCATCGGAAGTGGAAATATTGAGCTTGACTTGACAGCATATAATGGAGATATAAACAATGAAAATGGAGTTACTATTGAATGGTTTACTAATAGTGGCCTCACAAATGCTGTTGTTAATGAAACCTCTGAAACTGTTAATAATAATTCAACTTATTATGCGAAAGTCACTTTAAATTCAACGAATTGTTTTGATAAGGCAAGAGTAGATTTTACTGTTGACCCTCAAATCATATTAGATGCTGGCTCAAATGAAGAAATTTGTGATGGGGAATCTCTTGATTTATCTACCATATCAACTCCGCCAAGTCAAAGTAAAGCAGATAACCTAAGTTGGACTTCTAGTGGAGACGGAACATTTGATTTTCCAAACTCATTAACACCAATTTATACTCCAGGTTCGACCGACCTAGCAAATAGCCCAATAACACTAACATTAACTGGGTCAAATTCTGGGCAATGTAATGATGAATTTGATCAATTAACTTTAGAGATTAAGCCTGTGCCTGTTATCTCGGCTATCTCCAATGTTAACAAATGTTCTGAAGAATTTGTATCAATTCCTGTTACCACCGATCTGAGTGATGTGAATCTTAGTCTTTCAACAGATTCGGATGCAAGTTTTGTTTTTGATAATGGACCAGTATTAAATGGAAATAATATTGAATTCACAACAGCCATCAATACTGCCTCCGTTGATTACACCTCAACTATTACAGTAAATGCAGAGAAAAATGGATGTTCAAGCTCAATAACTTTTGATGTAACCTTAAAATTTAAACCTGTTGTTTCACCAGAATCAGATCTAGTTTTATGTTATCCAAGCACCGTTAATCCGATTAGTTTCACTGATGACACTGGAGGTTTAAGTGATTTCAGTTGGGAAATTACAAATCCAGATCTAATTGGAGATGGCACATCAACTACAGGAACTGATGATTTTCCTGGTTTTGATTTAGCTGATAACCTAACTGGAGCACCTGTTGAAGGTTATGTGAAATATTACAGCGAATATAATGGATGTTTAAGTGAAGTAGATTCATTTAAAATCACTTCAAACCCTAGGCCAGTTATTCAAAATTCAGATATAACTTTCTGTGCAGGCGAAGAAGGAGTTAATATTACATTCTTAGATAATGTTACAGCGAATACGGAATTCGATTGGGAAATAATAAATAGTAATAATACCGTAGGGATCAACGACCTTTCTGGAACTGATGATTCAACTATTACTACAAATGGATTTACGGCAATAAATAATTCTTCAACTTCTGATAATACAGCAATAATAGAGGTTACCTCTTATTTATTAGATGGGTTCGGAAATCGTATTTGTGCCGGAGACCCAAGCGTGTTTAATGTAACAGTTTTGGCTAATCCAGAGTTAACAAACCCTAGCTTTGATGAAGCCACATGTTCAAATGTAACCTATGAATTTATTCCAGAATCTAGTGTACCAACTTCGGATTTTATTTGGTCAATAGATACTGCTGCAAGCGATGATTTATCAAATATTGAAGGTTTAATTGCTAGCGGTACTGGTGATTTAGAGCTTGATTTAGTAAATATCTCTGGTGTAAATCAAGATATAGTTTATACCATTACACCATTAAATAACAATTGTGATGGAATTAGTGAGCAATTGACATTAACTGGTTGCTCCAGAAATTAAATATGACAACATTCCAACTACTTACGCAGTATGTAGTAATGAGTTTTTTGAAATACCGATAACATTAGCTAACAATCTTAATAATGTAGAATTTGACTGGTCAGTTGAAACAAATAGCTCTGGAGCGGTAAATGGAACTGGCACCGTTGTTAGTGGAACTTTAACAAACTCTATTTCTGGAGAAAATGACACTATTGAATATACTGTAAGTTCTAGATTTATTGATGGAAGTTGTAATGGTGAAACAGCAACAATTAATGTAGTTGTATTTCCTAATCCTATAGTTAACATACTTTCAGTAGAAGATATTTGCCAAGATGAAAGTATAATTGTGGAAGCCCAATTATTAAATGGGGCATCAAGTGGCTCTTGGAGTGGTGGTGATGGAAATTTCACTTCAACAAACTCTCAAGTAACTACCTATACACCTGATCCAAGTGAATATGGATCAATTGTAACCTTAACTTATACAGCTAACGATCCTGATGGATCAGGACCATGTAACACGGCATCAGATGCTATTAGCTTTACAGTTAACACCCTACCTACCGTAGGAATTACAGGTGATCCATTCCCTAATGGTTTATATTGTGTTAGAAATGGATTAGAAGAACTAACCGGAACACCTGCTGGAGGAGTTTTTACCGGTAGAGGTGTAGTCGATAATGGTGATGGTACTTTTGATTTCGACCCAAATGCAGCAACTGTTGGTGGTCCATACACTATAACATACACATATGAAAATGCAAATGGATGTTCGAATATTGCTGAAACTGTTGTGGAAGTAACGAATGGACCAATTTCAAGTTTTGATATAGAAACTGATGATAGTAATAACTACTTCTGCTCAAATGCCATTCTAGAACTTGAACCAGATGATCCAAATGGTGATTTTACTGGGAATGGAATAGAAGTTATCGGAGGTATTACATATTTCAATGCTGCCTCTGCAGAATTAGCTGGACAAGACACAGTTGAAATCACCTATTCAGTAACTGAAAGTGCTACTAGCTGCACAGCCACAACAACAAAAAGAATAATCAGAATTCCAGAACCAGAAATTACAATCGAATATCAAAACTTGTGTGATGTTGATAATGCTGTTCAAATTTTGATTAACCCTGGTTATAATAACGATCAAGATTCACTAGTTTCATACCAGTTAGAATATGAGAATGCTCCTAATAGAATATATGAGGTAGGTCAAATTGAACAGTTTAATTCACCAGGAACAAAAGAAATTACGGTAATAGGAACTACATTTCTAGGATGTACATTTGAATCAACTACTACAATTAATGTGGGTAACATCCAATCTGTAGACTTCTCTTTCAGTAATACAAAAACAAGTAGCTCAGGAGAAGAACCTACTCAGTTTAACAATGAAAGTTTTTTAGATGGAGTAAATTCAATTACTTCTTATAAATGGGATTTTGGCATAGAAGGAAGCAATACCGACACATCATCAATGGCAAACCCTACATTCAATTTTGAAGTTGCAGGTACATACAGTGTTCAATTAATTATAGAAAGTTCACTTGGTTGTACTGATTCAATCCGCAAAAATGTTGCAATCGTGCCAGCCATTAGTTCCTATCCATATTATGAAACTTTTAATAGCAATTCTGGAGGATGGACGACCAAAAATATCATCAAGGATAGCTTAAGTTCATGGACTTATGGAACATCAAATGGGGCATTTGAAGGTAAAAATGACAACCAAAATCCAGGTTATTTCTGGAAAACAGCTGCAAATGGAGAATTTGGGTATTACCAAAATGAAAATTCATTCTTAGAAGGTCCGTCATTTGACTTAACATCCTTAGAAAAACCAATGATTGCATTTGATATGTGGTTAGATGTAGACGATAGTTTTAGAGCTGGTGCAACCTTAGAATTCTCTACTGATGGCGGTAATAGTTGGAATATTTTCGGTGAGTTAGAAGATGAATTAAACTGGTACAATACTTCTAATATTTCGCCTATTGGTGGTACTAATTCTAACCCTTTAAACTATGCGTGGTACTTCATAGCTGAAGAAAGAAATTGGATCAGAGTGGCACACGTGATAGATGAATCGGAAATCAGTAATTTAGAGTCCGTCAAGTTCAGAATTAACTTTAAAGGAACTCTACTTAACAGTAATCCGTCTGGAATGGCTATAGATAATTTTTATGTTGGCGAAAGACAAAAACTAGTATTGCTTGAGAACTTTACTAATTTGAATGCAGATAATTATATAAATAATAGATCTAGTGTTCAAAATTTAATGAACACTAAAATTGCTAATGATGTGTTACCACTTAATTTCCATATCTCAATGCCATTTCCTGATTCGGTAAACTTTAGAAATTCTGTAGAATTAGACTCTAGAGCAAGCATCTACAGTATTGATGAAAGTCCTAAATTAGTTATTGATGGAGAGATTTTCAATGAAAATATATTTGAAGGCAATGTGTTAAATAATAGTTTATTGCAGAAAGTGACGAGAAGATCATTACTTGAACCAAGTGAATTAATTGATATTTCAATAGATAATGCAGCTGATAAACACACAATAAGTTTTAATGCAACTTTAAAACCAAATCAAGAAACTACTAAAAATCTAAAAGCGTATTTCTTCATTGTTGAAAAATCAACCAATAAAGGTAATGAGCTCAAAAATATTGTTAGAAAGATTTTACCAAATATAAACGGCTTTAACTTAAATGATCTATCTGAACCTTCAACTAATAATTATCAGTGGGCTGTAGAATCTATATATACTAATGAGGAACTGGCAATTATTTCTATAGTGCAGGATAGAAATACTAATAAGATTTTGGAAATAAAAGTTAATGATATTAATCAACCGAAATATCAGAATACGATAACAAATGTGAAAAACGGATTCGAATCTTTAGGAATAAATGTGTATCCTAATCCAAGCAGAGGAGAAGTCCAGATGATTTTCAATAAAGAATTAAATTCTGACTTGAAAATATTTATTCTGGATTCAAATGGTAAAATAATCCAAAATACGAAGATTAAGAAAGGTTCTTTAAAAGCAGAATTAAATTTATCTGGTCTTGCTTCTGGTGTCTATCATATCATTTCTAAAGATTCAGATGGGAAATTGAATAGACAAAAAATTGTAATTATCGATTAAGTAGATTAATTAATAAAAATCATGCGTTTTTTTTAAACCATCTTTTTATACTGGCGTTATTTCAACAAAAATATTTTATTTTGTTAATAATCACCGATAATAAAAGCTAAGTTTTATTAAAGTAATTTTTTACTTAATTTCGTGAATTATTAAACCATTGTTTCAACATTTAATATAATTAAAATATACATGTCAGATCACGCAAAATTATCATACGCAGGAAAAGATTACGACTTGCCAGTAGTTGAAGGTACGGAAAAAGAAATAGCAGTTGATATTAGTAAACTCAGAGCTGATTCTGGACTTATTACGATCGATCCAGGTTTTAAAAATACAGGATCTACTAAAAGTGCGATAACTTTTTTGAATGGTGAAGAGGGAATTTTAAGATACAGAGGTTATTCTATTGAAGAATTAGCAGAAAAATCATCTTTCATTGAAGTTTCTTATTTGTTGATTTATGGCGAATTACCAACAAAATCTCAATTAGAGAATTTTCAAAATGAAATCACTACTCATACCTTAGTTCATGAAGATATCAAAAAAATATTAGACGGTTTCCCTTCTAATGCTCACCCAATGGGCGTTTTATCTTCATTAGTGTGCTCTTTAACTGCTTTTTATCCTGAGTCACTTGACCCTAATAGATCATCTAAAGAAGTTGATTTAAGCATAATTAGAATATTAGCTAAAATGCCAACTTTTGCAGCTTGGGCTTATAAAAATCAGGTGGGTCATCCTGTTAATTATCCTGATAATGAATTGGATTATGATTCAAACTTCTTGAAAATGATGTTTGCATTGCCTGCTGAAAAATATAAAGCAAATCCAGTTGTAGCTAAAGCTTTAGATACTTTATTAATTCTGCATGCTGATCATGAACAAAACTGCTCTACTTCTACTGTAAGAGTAGTAGGAAGTTCTCAAGCAAGTTTATACGCTTCAATATCTGCAGGTATAAATGCCCTTTGGGGACCTTTACATGGTGGTGCTAACCAAGCAGTTTTAGAAATGTTGGAGCAAATCGAAAAAGCAGGTGGAGATACTGCTAAGTTTATTGCTAAAGCAAAAGATAAAAATGATCCATTCCGCTTAATGGGATTTGGTCACAGAGTTTATAAAAACTTCGATCCAAGAGCTAAAATCATCAAAAAAGCAGCTGATGATGTATTAGATCAATTAGGTGTTGATGATCCATTATTGAATATTGCTAAAGAATTAGAAGAAATAGCATTGAAAGATGAATATTTTGTTGAGAAAAAGCTTTACCCTAATGTGGATTTCTATTCTGGTATTATTTACAGAGCAATGGGAATTCCAACTGAAATGTTTACCGTGATGTTTGCTTTAGGACGTCTTCCTGGCCGGATCGCTCAATGGAAAGAAATGAGAGAAAACAATGAGCCTATCGGAAGACCAAGACAGGTTTACACTGGAGAAAACTTAAGATCATACGTTGATCTAAGCAAAAGATAATAATTAGTCATTTAAGATATTTTTAAAGTCAATCTATGATTATAGGTTGACTTTTTTAATTTTACAGGAATTTTAAAAAAATATTCAAAATACAACTATGAGTTTACAAGAAGATTTCAAAAAAGCAGCAGAACGTTCAAAAACAGACATTAAAGATAGACCTTCAAATGAAGATTTATTGAAACTATATGCTTTATATAAGCAAGGAGATGAAGGAGATGTAACTGGAGAAAAACCAGGTGGTTTTGACTTCAAAGCTATTGCTAAATTTAATGCTTGGGAAGAGTTAAAAGGGAAACCTTCTGAGGAAGCTATGAAAGAATATATTGAGTTAGTTAATAAATTAGCAAACGCATAATTAAACTATATTGCTACAATCTGAAAAAGATATTTTCCTAAACAAAATAGCACAAACATCTCCATTTCCATTTTTATTAGAAGTGGAAAGTGCGAGTGGAATATACTTACATACCACTGATGGAAAATCCTACATGGATCTTATTTCAGGTGTAGCTGTTAGCAACCTAGGACATCAACACCCAAAAGTGATGGATGCCGTGAAAAAACAATTGGAGAAACACATGCACATCATGGTTTATGGTGAGTATGTGCAATCTTCAGTTAATGAATTAGCCAAAATACTTACGGATAACCTTCCAAAAGATCTCAATAGTGTTTATTTCTGCAATAGTGGCGCTGAATCAATTGAAGGTGCATTAAAATTAGCTAAAAGAGTTACGGGAAGAACAGAATTACTTTCATTTCGAGGAGCCTATCATGGAAGTACTCATGGTGCTTTAAGTATCTCCTCCAACGAAAAGAAAAAATACAGATTCAGACCTCTCCTACCCGATGTCGGTTTCTTGAGGTTAAATAATTTCGAAGATTTAAATCTTATTACTGAAAGAACAGCATGCGTGGTGATCGAATCCATACAAGGAGATGCAGGTATCAGAATCCCACAACAGCAATTTCTACAAGCATTACGCAAAAAATGCACTGAGAAGGGTGCAATGCTAATTATGGATGAAATTCAATCAGGAATAGGTAGGACAGGAAAACTTTTTGCTTTCGAGCATTTTGGTGTTGAACCTGATATTTTATGTACTGCAAAAGCACTTGGCGGTGGATTACCTTTAGGTGCTTTTATTTCCAATAAAGACCATATGGATTTGTTTACCAAAAATCCTATGTTAGGCCACATCAACACTTTTGGTGGAAATCCTATGAGTTGTGCAGCAGCAGTGGCTACCATAAAAGTGATTTTGGAAGACAATTTCTTAAATGAAGTAGAAAGAAAGGGAGCCAAATTTGAAAAACTAATTAATCACACAGCTATAGTTGAAGTCAGAAGAAAAGGAATGATGTTTGCCTTTGAATTTGAAAATGAAGAAATTGTAAGCAAGATAGTTCAGGAATGCATAAATAATGGCGTTATCTGCTTCTGGTTTCTCTCATGCCCTGATAGCTTTAGGATAGCTCCTCCCCTTACTATAAATGATGAAGAGATTGAAAAAGCTTCTGTGATCATCAATGATGCCATAGAAAAAGCTGTTAACTGAAAAAAGCAATTCTATCAATCTTAAATAATCATTACATTTACTAAATGACCGAACAAAGTATTTTTAAGGCATATGATGATGAACAACTTGAAAAGTTATTAGAAAATCTTCATCACCAATATGGAAGTTCGGAATATGACAGTTCAAAACATCAACTCTCTTTCCCTGAGAAATCACAAATTTCAGTCCGACTACCATTTAGTTTCAACTACAGGGATAAACAAATAGATCAATCAAATTTCCTTATCATTTTAATACATTCAGGAGAAGCTGCCTTGGCATATTCTGAAGAAGATCAAATAGTGGAACATAAAAACATGAAAGCTTATATGGTCCGGCAAAAGCAAGGTAAAAGTCAAATTAAATATCTCAAAACTAGAGGTAAATCTAAGGCTGGATCAAGAGTGAGACTTGCAGGGACTGATCATTTCTTCGAAGAAATCAATGATAAAATAGCTGAGTGGGACGAGTATTTTGAAATCGATAAAATAGCTATTAGCTGCAATAAAACTTTACAACCTTATTTTTTCAATAGACCCGATGCTGCATTACAAAAAGATGACCACAGACTATTTAAAATCCCTAAACATATACAAGAAGCCAATTTTGAGAATTTAACTTCTATACACAACTATCTTATAAAAATGGAGTTAAAATTTGATGATTCTGATAAAGAATTCATCAAAAATATAATTTATGAAATAGATAATGAGTAAAAAAATAAATTGGAAAAAAGAGGCCATTAGCTGGGGAGTAATGATAGCCATATTTGGAACTTTATACTTTACTGGCTGGCATACACCTGTAATGGGTAAAATTCAATCATGGTTTTTGGCTACTCACATTTTCACTCCTTCCATTGAAGAAGAAGAAGAAAACATTATACCATTTAAATTTGATGGAGAATTAATTACTCCTGAAGGAAAAACCATCGCTTATAATGAGCTCAAAGACAAAACGATTTTCATAAATTATTGGGCTACCTGGTGTCCTCCTTGTTTGGGTGAAATGCCGCACATAGAAAAGCTTTATAAACAATTAAAGGATAATCCTGATATTATATTTTTAATGGTTTCAAAAGATAATGACTTCAATAAAGCCATAAAATTCAAAGCTAAAAAAGAATATGAATTACCCATCTTTCAAGAATTAGAGAGCCCTTCTCAATTAGAATCTCAAATATTACCCACCACTTTTGTGATTAAGAATGGTGAAATTGCTTTCCGAAAAGAAGGAATGAGTAACTTCAATACTGAAGATTTTAAAAGCTTCTTAAGAGGAAATTAGATTTTCGAAAATTTCAGAATTAATTCAATGCCAAATTGGTTTATAGGGTTAAACACCTTATTTTAGGAAGATTATTTTAAAATCTTGTAAATTTAAATGAGATGCATTGGTTAAAGAAAATCGGTTATTTTAGTGCTTTTATAATTCCATCCTTAACCATTTTAGGTTTTTATTTGGGTGGAATTGCCAATTTAGCCACTTTAATTTTTGTATATGCACTCATCCCTGCAATAGATGCCGCAGTTGGTAGAGATCACAGTAATATACCGAAGGAAGCTGTAAAATCTGTTGGGAATGATTTCTATTATAGATTTATCACCTATTGTTGGACTTACTTTCAACTAACTTTTTTAATTTGGGCAGTTTGGGTAGCTTCTACGAATACCTTAACAATTTTTGAATGGATAACATTTACTATTGCCGTTTCCCTTTCTACAGGAGGAATTGGGATCACTGTTGCGCATGAACTAGGTCATAAAAAATCCAAACTCGAAAGGTTTTACAGCAAAGTACTTTTAATGACTGTCAGTTATATGCACTTCTATATTGAGCATAATAAAGGTCATCATGTGCGTGTATCCACTCCAGAAGATCCAGCCACTAGTTGTAAAAATGAAAGCTTTTATGCATTTTGGTGGAGATCTGTCACTAAAGGATATTTAAGTGCATTGGAAATAGAAAATAAGAGTTTGGAAAGAAAAGGTAAATCAAAGTTTTCTATCCACAACCAAATGATCTGGTTTACTCTCCTACCTTTTATTTTTGCAGCTGCTTTAACTTTAGGAGTAAGTTTAGTAATTGGTCAATTTACATGGATTCCTTTCGCCTTCTTTTTTGCGCAAAGCTTTTTAGCATTTTCTCTTTTAGAGGCAGTTAATTATGTAGAGCATTACGGTTTAAGAAGAAAGAAAATTGATAAAAATAGATATGAAAGAGTAGAGCCACATCATTCATGGAATGCCAACCATATGGTAAGTAATTTCTTTCTGTTTCAACTTCAAAGGCATTCAGATCATCATTTTAATGCTATAAAACGATATCAAGTGTTAGATGATTATGAACATGCCCCGCAACTTCCAGCCGGATATCCTACCATGGTTTTATTAGCACATATTCCACCATTATGGTTTAAGATAATGAATCCAAAACTGCAACAATGGAATAATCTTAAATCTGCTTAAGAAGATTCTATTCAAGAATTAGAAGTATTTTTAATTTGAGTAGCCAAAATTGTGACACATAAAGCCATAAAGGCAATAAAAGCAAAAGAAACTTGAAGATTTAACCAAGCGGCCAAATATCCAATTAGAGGTGGTCCTAATAAAAATCCAAAAAAGCCCATAGTGGAAACAGCGGCAAGTGCCACACTAGAACTCATTGTTTTGGATTTTCCAGCCAAACTAAATATCAAGGGAATTACGGAAGAAACTCCCGCTCCTACTATAAAAAATGCAATTAGTGAAATGATTTTACCCGGAAATAGTATTAAAATTAAAAGTCCAGTAAAATTTAGCAAGCCACTAAAAAACACTACTTTTTTAACACCAAATTTACTTGTAAAGTAATCCGCTACAAACCTTGTTCCCGCCATACTGATCATAAAAAACGTATAAGCTAACCCTAATATATCTTTCGGAGCATTTACTACTTTTTTATAATAAACACCGCTCCAATCGAACATAGTGCCTTCACACATCATGGAGCAAAAGGCAATGATCCCCAAAAGCAATAAAGATTTATCAGGAATCACAAAAATCGGTTTATCTTTATCATCATCTAAATCTGATTTAATTAAGAATTGGAAGCTAATTAAAGCAGCAAGAATACTGGCACCAAAAATGATAGTGTAATGATATTGCAATAAAATATCTTTACCAATCATAAATGCCCCAATGATAGCTCCAAAAAATCCAGCTAAGCTCCACATTCCATGAAAACTAGCCATTATATTCCTTTTGTATTCTTTTTCTAAACTAACTGCTTGTGTATTAATGGCAATGTTTACCATATTCCCCATTAATCCAAAAAGAAATAATACTAAACCCAGAAGATAAATGTTTTCAGAAATGGAAATAGCTACTAAAGAAATAAGATAAAGAATTATAGAAAGACGAGTAACTAAAAAACTATTCCATTTAGCTACTAGAACCCCTGCAATAGGTAAGGAAATAAAAGAACCAATTGGCAACATTAGAAGTAGAGTACCCAATTCTGCTTCAGAAAGTGAAAATTTTTCTTGAATACTTGGGATTCGAGATGCCCAACTTGCAAAAGTTAGACCATAGCAAAAAAATATCGTACTAATTGCCCATCTAGCCTTTACTAATGGGCTTTTAATAAATTGAGTCATTAGAAATGATTAACTAAAAGATTGCGGATATTTGCTTGATATTAACTAATAATACCATTTTGACCGACCTCTTCTCAACATTTTTCGTACATCACGTATAAAGGCTAAGGCCAAGTATAATAAAATTGGGGAGCCAAAAGCTAAAAACGAGGAATAAATAAAAAATAATCTGATATGAGAAGTAGGAATATCCATCATTTCACCCAGTCGGGTGCAGACGCCAAAAGCTTGATTTTCGATGAATTGTTGAACTTTTTTCATAATATCCCTTAATTTTAAACAAATAAGGCAAAAGCCTCGTTGATATTTCGATAAATTTAGAAATCTTTTCTTAAATTTACTAAATACATTGGAATAGTTCCAATATAAATATAATTTCGCATTAACTTCCAAACATAATCAAATAATGAATCAAATGAGACAATTATTTTACGCAGCTGTTCTCTTAGGAACAATGACTTTTTCAGGTTGTGCATTAAACAAAATGATGCAGGCCGCTGAAGAGCAGACTATCGATGTAACTCCAAATCCTCTTGAGCTTCATGGCGAAGAGGTAGCATTTACAGTGGATTTTCAATTACCATCTAAAATGCTTAAAGACGGAATCACCTATACGGTAAATCCATATTATGTATATGGCGATAAAGAAATTGCATTAGATGCAGTTGACTTCGTTAAATCTGATTTTCCTAATAGTGATACAGAACCTGTGAGAAGTAGCCAAGAATTTACATTCGCTTATGAAGATGATATGAATGTAAAAGGTGAGTTAGTAATGCAAGGAACTGCCACTATTGAAAAAAATGGCAAGTCTGCTTCTACTGACAGAAAAACCTATGCTACTGGTATCATTTCTACTTCACAAATGGTTATGCCTTCATATCATGCTGCTTACGCTGATCATGGTTATAATAACAAAGAAGAGTTAATACCAACTAAAGTAAATTTCTTCTTCGATCAAGGTAGATCAGTACTTAAATCTTCTGAATTAAGAAGTGATAGAGGTCAGAAATTCAATGCATTTATTGCTGACAAAAACGTAACAAGAACTGTTACTATAACAGGTACTCACTCTCCGGAAGGTCCTGAAAGAATCAATAGCAACCTATCTAAAGATAGAGCTAAAGCTATTGAAAACTACTACACAAGACAAATGAGACGTTATGACTACAAAGGCATGGCGGATTCAATTGAGTTTATTTTAAAGCCTGTAGTTGAAGACTGGACTGATTTCAAAAAAGCATTAGCTGAATATGAAGGCATCACTGATGCTCAGAAAAGCGAATACACTAAAATCGTTAATGGATCTGGAAGCTTTGAAGAAAAAGAAGATAGATTACAAAAATTATCTACTTATAAAAAAGTATTTAAAGATGTATATCCTGACTTGAGAGCTGCTAAAACTGAAGTTCTTACAGTAAAAGAGAAAAAATCTGATGCTGAAATTTCTGTTTTAGCTAAACAAATTGCTTCAGAAGAAGCTTCTGCAGACACATTATCTTTAGAAGAATTAATGTATGCTGCTAGCATGACGCCATCTTTAGAAGAAAAAGCTAATCTTTTGAAAGCTGCTACAAAGAAAAATGACGATAGCCCAGTTGCTCATAACAATTATGGAGCTGTTCATTTAGAACTAGCTATGGATGCTGAAGGTAACGAAATGACTACTTTAGTAGAACAAGCTATTACTCAATTTGAGATCTCTAACAAGAAATCTGAAAATGCTGAAGCTTATACAAACTTAGCAACTGCTTATGCAATGCAAGGAAACTACGAAAAAGCTCATGACGCTGCTATTAAAGCAAACGAAATGACTTTAAGTAGTGAAAATGAAAGAGGTTTGATGGGCGTTAAAGGATCTTTAGAGATTATGATGGGAGATTATAGCGAAGCTTCAACTTCTTTGAAAAATACTTCTGATTCTGAAGTAAACATGTTCAATAAAGGTTTGGCTTTAGTTCTTCAAGGAAATTACGAAAATGCAGTTAGCACTTTAGAGGAAGTTGCTGGTAAAACATCTGGAAAAGGTGTTCATGCAAAAGCTCACTATTTAGCTGCTGTTGCAAGTTCAAGATTAGGAAAAGAAGGTGATGTAATCAGTCATTTAGAAAAAGCTGTTGCAGCTGATGCTGATTTAAAATCAAAAGCTTTAAATGACCTTGAGTTTTCTAACTACTCAGCTAATGAGAACTTTAGAAATGCATTGAAATAATATTCAATCAATAATATTGAAAAGCACCTGCCTACTGGCTGGTGCTTTTTTTTTGCTCAATTTTAATTTAACTATAATTAAACCTTTCATTCTTAAGAAAAGTTAAGGAACTATTAAGATTGAGTTGGTAATTGACAGTTGAATAACTATTTTTACCCTGTAAAATATTCAAGATAGATGAGAGAAATTCAATTTAGAGAAGCACTAAATGAAGCAATGTCCGAAGAAATGAGACGTGATGAAAACGTTTTCATTATGGGTGAGGAAGTAGCGGAATATAATGGTGCATATAAAGTAACCCAAGGGATGTTGGATGAATTCGGCCCAAAAAGAGTAATCGATACTCCTATTACCGAATTAGGATTCTCTGGAATTGGTGTAGGTGCCGCTATGAACGGAACACGACCAATAATCGAATTCATGACTTTTAACTTTTCATTAGTAGCCATTGATCAGGTAATTAACTCGGCTGCTAAAATGATGAACATGTCGGGTGGTCAGTTTAACGTTCCTATTGTATTTAGAGGAGCAACTGGTAATGCTGGTCAATTAGCTTCCCAACATTCTCAAAATTTTGAAAATTGGTATGCTAATACTCCTGGGCTAAAAGTAGTAGTCCCTTCTAATCCCTATGATGCAAAAGGTTTATTAAAATCTGCCATTCGAGATAATGACCCCGTTATTTTTATGGAGTCGGAATTGATGTATGGTGATAAAGGAGAGGTTCCTGAATCAGAATATTTAGAACCAATTGGAAAAGCCAAAATCACTAAAGAAGGAAGTGACGCCACTTTGATATCATTCGGTAAAATGATGAAAGTAGCTCATGCTGCTGCAGAGGAAATGGAAAAAGAGGGTCATTCAATTGAAGTAATTGACTTAAGAACAGTTAGACCCATTGATTATGCTACTATTTATGAATCTGTAAAGAAAACTAACAGATGTGTAATTGTAGAGGAAGCATGGCCGTTAGCATCAATTTCAGGAGATCTAGCATTTAATATTCAGAAAACCATTTTTGATTTCTTAGATGCTCCAATTTTAAGAGTTAACAGTTTGGATGTCCCTGTTTCTTATGCCCCTACCCTTTTAGAGGCTGTTTTACCTAATAAAGAAAGAACAGTTAAGGCATTAAGAAAAGTGATGTACTTAGATTAAAATCATTAAATAATTATTGAAAAAGGCTAATCTTTAAACGGATTAGCCTTTTTTGTTTTCATCAAAACCAAATCCTAGCTATAGCTTAGATGCTGACACCACAGTCGGTGCGACCGGGGATGCAGGATGATATTATATTTTCAATAAATGGTAAAAAATATCTAACTTATTTTAAAGTTTCATGCAACTACTCATAATTCCGTGAGTCTTTGGTATAGATTTAAGAAGATTGGAAAAGAATAGTATATACATTCATCAGGATTTGATCATCAGCTGTAAAAATGGCGACCATAAGGCATTTAAAGAACTGTATATGCTTTATGCAAAATCAATGTTCAATATTGCTTTAAGGATTTTAAAGAATAGAGATGAAGCTGAGGATACTATTCAAGAAGCATTTATTAAAGCTTATAATAAAATTGATCAGTTCGACTTTCAGGCAACATTTGGTGCTTGGTTGAAAAAAATAGTAGTCAACCAAGCATTGGACTATCTTCGAAAAGAAAGTAAATGGCTGATGAATGATATTGAAAATGAAAATATAACAGAAGAAAGTGAAGTAGACTGGGAAGATATTGATTTAAAGGTTGATATAGTTAAAAAAGCAATTCATAATCTTCCTACAGGATTTAGGGCAGTAGCTAGTTTGTATTTATTTGAAGGCTATGAACATAAAGAAATTGCAGAAATACTCTCCATTTCGGAAAACACCTCTAAATCACAATTTCACAGAGCAAAGAAGAAAATAAAAGATTTTATAAAGCATTATGAGGAAGGAAACAGACAAACTGGATCAATTTATCAAGGATAATAAAAGTGATTTTGAATCAGATTTTAATCCAGAAAATAACTGGAATAAAATAGAATCGAAAATATCGAAAAATAAGAATCAAAATAATTCTGTTTGGATGATTGCTGCATCAATTGTTCTTCTACTTTCTTTAGGATGGTTGATTTATGATAGAGCTCAATTGACTGACAAAATAAATGAACTGGAAAGTCTATCAGTTAACAATAAGCCCTATTCAGAAATTGAATCCTATTATCAGCAAAATATTGAAGAAAAAACTGCATTAGTAAATCAAATATCAACAACAAAAAATATAGAAGTTAATACGGATTTAAAATCCTTAAATAAAAAATACGAGGAACTAAAAGCTAAAGTAAAAGAACAAGGAGGGCATCCGCAAGTGGTGAACGCTATGATTCAGAATTTACAAACGCAAATAGAAATCCTTGAACAACAACTGAACATCTTGCAAGATATACAGGAATATAGTCAGAACGAAAATCAAGAAAACAATGCAATATCTATCTAAAATAATAATCGCTTTATGTATATTATTCAGCTCCATTTCATATGCTCAAAATGCACAATATGGAATTATGGACAAGTCGTATACACCTGCTAGTAAATCAACTAAGCTAGAAATTTCGAATAATTTTGGGAATATAACGCTCGCACTTTGGGACAAAAACTCAATTTCAGTAAAAATAACCTTAGAAACAGAAGGGTATGATGAAAAAGAATCCAAAAAGATCTTGGATAAAATCGAATTAAAAACGAATATAACTTCCAGTTTAATTTCGATTGAAACAAATCTAAAATCGCATAGTTCTACATCATTTCGTAAAAAAACTTTTAAAATAAATTATCAAATCAATTTACCTGATGGTCACCCATTATTATTAAGCAATGAGTTTGGTAATATTTTCATGACTGATTATTCCGGAAAAACCACCATCAAGTTAGAATATGGCAACTTAACAGCTGGTAATTTAGGTGAATTGAATTTATCGCATGAATTTGGTAAAGGAGAAATAGAATCCATTACTAATGGTATATTTAATATGGATTATGTGGATGCATTTACCTTATCGGATGCTAATGAACTAGAACTTGAAGCAGAGTTTTCGAAAATTGAAATTGGAAATATTAAGACAATCAATTTTGATATAGAATATGGGAATTTATTGTTAGGAACTGTTTCAAATTTCGTAGGAGATTCAGAATTCTCCGAAATAGCCATAGATAAGCTTTACGACAATTTCAAATTGGATGCTGAATATGCAAGTGGTACAATTGAAATAAAACACCTTAGTAAAGACATCAAATCATTTCAATTAGACACAGAATTTTCTAAGTCTGAAATAAAAATTGAAAAAGGAGCTAATTTAGGATTTGAGACAAAACACTCCTTTGGGAAACTAAAAACAGAAGGGAATAGCTTTAATTTTAGCAAAAAAATTAAAGACATGTCTGATGAAGCATATAGTGGAACCATCGGAAGTCAGCCAAACAATGTAAAAACCACTCTAAAAATTAAAACAAATTATGGCGGCTGTACCATAATTGCAGAATAACAAAAAAGGCTGTTTCAAATGATTTGAAACAGCCTTTTTTGTTATTCTTTAAGAAAATATAATTAGGAATCTGCTGGCAAAACATTTGTAGTAATTCTAACACTTCTTTCTTCACCAATATTAGATACAATTCTAATTACTTTTTTCTGTGTACCCATTTTACCTCTGCTATTGAATTTTACAGTAATCTCGCCTTTTGCACCAGGCGCAATAGCTTCTCCTTTTGGATAACTAGGTACTGTACATCCGCAAGTAGTCTTAACATTTGAAATAATCAAAGGTTCCTTACCTGTGTTTTCAAATTTAAAAACATGCTCTACAACATCACCTTGAGTAATATCACCAAAGTCATAATTCTCCTCTTCAAAAGTGATTTCTGGTCCATTCGTACTTTCAGTGCTTTGTGCTATAGCACTCCCTAAAATTAAAAATGACGCGAAAAATAATATTGCCTTTTTCATAATTGAAATATTTGATTTTTTTACAATAGATAAAGTTACGAAAATTCATTAAAAAGGATACTAAAAAGATAGATTATCAAATTGTAAAGCATTTCAAATACTACTGGCTTGTGCTAAAAAAATTTTTGATGAAAATTCACCAAAAACAATTCATCAGTTGATCGAGTGATAGCTGTATAGAGCCATCGAATATATTCTTTATTTACCATTTCATCAGTCAAATAACCTTGATCGACAAAAACAGATTTCCATTGCCCACCTTGCGACTTATGACATGTTAATGCATAAGCAAACTTTATTTGTAATGCGTTAAGATAAGGATCCTTTTTAATTGCTGCTTTTCGCTCTGCTTTCGTTTCCAAATCCATATAATCCTCCGCCACCTGATTGTACAATTCCCTATATTCTTCATTGTTTAAAGATGGTCCTGTAGAATGAAGTGTATCAAGAATAACTTTAACTTGCAAATTTGGATGATCTTCATAATCCGTCAACCTGATTTCTAAATCTGCAAAGCGCAATCCATACATCTCCTCAAAATTAATCACTTTCACTACTTCCATGAAGTCACCATTGGCTAAAAATCCCCCAGGAGTATCTTCGGTTTGATATACATAATTATTCTTAACAATCATTAAGAAATCTCCTGCCTCCAACTCTCCTTCCATAAAATGGATTTGTCTTCTTATGTATTCATTGTACTGAACCGCCATTTTGTTTGATCTACAGATAATAACTGTATTTTCTATCCCATACTTATCATAGGAATATCGCAAACCGTCTTCCAGCCTTTCACCAGTCATTCTAAAAATATCCTTAAAGGAATTAGTCGTGAAATGAATGTTAAATTCCTTTTTTGACAATTCTCCCCTGAGCACAGTTGCATTATAAAGAATTCCTGAATCTTGAGCCTGACGCATTACCTCAGTTAAAACTGTTTCAATAACTTCAGACCTGTAATTACTCTTCAAAAAATTAGCGTCCAGGCCAGCACTATTTAACTTTCCTACAGGTGGTAACTGAGCATCATCACCGATGAATAAAATCTTATTCCCCTTATTTTCAAATACATACTTAATGATGTCATCTAATAAGCTGCTGTTTCCAAAGCCTTTTTCATCAGAAAGCATACTTGCTTCATCTATAATAAAAAGTGTCTTTTCATGATAATTCTTCTGAAGGGAAAAATTAGGCTCTCCACTGCCTACTTCCGAAGTCTGACGATAAATTTTCTTATGAATTGTTAATGCTAACCTTTTTGAATAATTACTCATCACCTTGGCTGCCCTACCAGTTGGCGCCATCAGGACATACTTATAATTAAATAATGGTAAGAATTTTACCAAAGCACTCACAATCGTAGTCTTACCAGTTCCTGCATAACCCTTCAAAAGCAAAATTGGCCTATCAGTATCATCCAGATTAAAAAAGGGATCTAACGCTTTGAAAAATTGAGACTGACCAGACGTTGGCTCAAAAGGGAATTTTGACCTTATGATGCTAGAAGCACTAGGCATTCATTTTGTGATTGATATCTTGAGGAGTAATAACCGCCATTGTAGTAGTTGCTTTCGCAATTAAATTACGCTTTTCACCATCAACAGCCCAAATTTCCGCTTCACAAAAATTCAATTTCCTTCCTCTTTTTATCACAGAACCAATTGCATGTAATCTCTCACCCATACCCGCCTTAAAATAGGAAACTTTAATTTCTGCTGTTACCACATGACAATCCATAGGAACTGTAGTGTAGGCTGCAAAACCTGCTACTATATCAGCTATAGTAGCTGTTACACCACCGTGAACTAATCCTTTTTGTTGTTTATGTATTTTCTGAATATCTAGCCAACCTTCAGTTCTACCTTCTTCAATTACGGACAGATCAAAACCTATATGTTTCATGAATTCTTGCCGTTCCAAAAATTTCTCTACTCTTAACTTAAAATCGATTGTTGCTGTTTTTTCCTGCATTTTGTGTAATTTCAAATAATTCACAAATATAAGAATATTGATGATTGCAAATGCAAAGGAAAGTGTCAATCGAAAATTTGGTGGGAAAGTTAGAGTAAGAGTTGGAGGGATTTTAATTGAGAAAAATAAAATTCTACTTTTAAAACATGAAGGTGTAGGTAAAAAAGAATTTTTATGGTCACCACCTGGGGGCGGAATGGAATTTGGTGAAAATGCAGAAGAAAATTTAAAAAGAGAATTTTTTGAAGAAACGGGATTAAATATCCTTGTTCAGGAGTTATTATTTGTAAATGAATTTATGAATGATAAAATTCATGCAATTGAATTTTTTTTTAAAGTAGAAAAAACCGGAGGAATTCTTAAATTGGGCAATGATCCTGAAATGGGGAATCAACAAATTTTAAGTGATTTAGCATTTTTTGATGAAAATAAATTAATAAACACAGAAAACGACTACTTACACAACATGTTTATTGGAATAAATAAACCCCAAGAAGTTTTAAATCTTAAAGGATATTTTAAATTTGTGAATAATTCCATAAAATAGCGTTTTAAAATAATTTCTAAATAGAGAAAAAAATAAAAAGATGAGTAAAACAAAGATTTTATCAGTAGTTTTCTTCGTAATAGCGATCGTAATTGCTTACTTTTTTGTAGACAGCATTGCCTATGATATTCGACAAGAAAAAAAGATTAGACGAGAAGAAGCTCGAGTGATTAATAAATTGAAGCAAATTCGTTCCGGTATGATTGCCTATCAAAGAGTTGTAGGTCAATATACAAGTGACTGGGATAAATTAATTAACTTTATTGATACTGGCGACTTTTACTTAACTGAAAGATCAGAAACTATTATTCCAAGAGAATATGGTGGTGACAGTGTTGTGATAAACATTGACACCCTTGGAACTATCCCTGTCTATGATTCCTTATATGCAGATATTAAAAATTTCAATTTACAGAATTTGCCATACAAACCAGGTACAAAAAAGAAATTTGAAATTTTTGCTGACAAAATTGTAAAGGGTTCGGTTAAAGTTGATGTTTTTGAGGTTAAAGATCCAGATCCGATCAACCCAAAGAGAAGAGAAGACAATAACGATAAAGCACTAAGAGTAGGTTCTAGATCAGAAGTTACAACATCAGGAAACTGGGAATAATATTTTGGATATAACAAAGGAAAAAGTATACAAGCCTATTAAGAAGGTCAAAGATGATAAATTCTCTATTGATAAAATTGAGCAATACTGCTTAATTTTAGAAATCGGAGAACGAGACCTTCAGGTGTCTATTATTGATATTAAATCAAATAGGGTTTTAATCCTTGAAGATTATAGCTTAAATAAAACTACAGATGAACATCAAAAAGTGCAGGTATTAAAAGCACTTTTTGATTCTCATCATCTTTTGATGGTTGGATTTTGGAAGGAAGTAATTTTGTGTTTTAAAACACCAAAATACTGCCTATCTCCCCTATCCTACTTTTCTAAAGATAATGCTCGTGCAATTCTAAAAATGAATTGTGAGGTAGCAAAAGACGAATCAGTAGGATATTACAAAGTAAATAGCAATAATTCTGTTAATATTTTCACCTATCAAAAAGAGGTATTAAAATTTGTTCGATCTATTTATGTGAATAGTAAGATAAAAGTAACACACCAGAGTGGTATGTTAATAAATGCTATTCTATATAATCCTCCCTTTGCAAATGAGAATGAACTTTCATTATATATTGACAGATTTTATCTTCACGCAGCGGTAACCAATAATGGGAAATTACTCTATTTCAATTCTTTCAAGATTCAAAAATTTGAAGAATATACACGATATATTAATTTGATATGTCACGAATTTAAAATCCTTAAAAAAGAAGGAGTTATTAATCTTTGGGGCTTCATTAAAAAAGATTCATCACATTTTAATGCATTAAAAAAAGACTTCCCAACTTTAGAAATTGGAACCCGGACTAAAAAACTAAACTTCGGATTTAAATTTGATGAAATTGCCGAACATCAATATTTTGATGTATTTGGAAATTATTTCAATCTCTAATTATGCCAAAAAGAATAGCGATTTTTCCTGGTTCATTTGATCCTTTTACTAAAGGTCATTTTGATATAGTGGAAAGAGGACTTAAGATTTTTGATGAAATAGTGATCGCTATTGGTTATAATTCTAAAAAACAAAATCGCTATTTCAATATTGATTTAATGGTTACTAAGCTAGAAGAAACCTTTCAAAACGAGCCGAAAGTATCTGTTATAGTTTACAATAAATTAACCTCAAATCTTGCGAGAGACCTGGGGGCAGGGTTTTTATTGAGAGGCTTGAGAAACACTACTGATTTTGAGTATGAAAACAGTATTGCACAGGTTAACAAATATTTAAATGAAGGACTTGAATCAGTTTTCCTTATAACAGCTCCTGAATATGCGGCTATCAGCTCTACTATAATCCGTGAAGTTCATAAATTTCGTGGAGATGTAGATGAATTCCTTCCATACAAAATTGAAGAATAAATATCATCTGACCTTTTCAAAAAAGGGAATCATCCTATTCTAATATCTCTGCCGGCAATCACTAATACATATAAATTTTCTATATCAATAGGCTGAAATATGGAACGCAAAAACCATTTAACCAAGAAATAAAAAAATCTTAAAATTTATTTCATACTAAGTTCATACAACTTATTTAAAAATACGTTACATTTCGCTATATAAAATACACAATAAAATGGCACTTAATGAAGCATCGGATTTCGCCCAGTTTGACGAATACGATGAAAAAGACTACGATGATGATCTCGAAGATGATTATTTTGATGACGACACTGATGACATCAAATTAAATGCTGATGAGGATGACGACACTTGGCGATTTAAAATCGATGATAGTATGGAGGATGAAGATGGAGACGGAGATTTCGATTTTGATGATGACGATCTGAGAAAAGATTTAGGCGATTTTTAATAAGAAATGGGTGCGTGAAATTATTTACCACCCATTTTTTAATTTGTTTTAAATTTCCAATTTTAAAGTGTTTGAAAAACGTGTCAAAGTATAAAAGATTAATGAAATTTAATCATCCAACCATTCCTTAAACTTTGCTACTTTTTCGCGACTAATGAGGATGTCATTATCATCGCAGGATTTGAGTTTAATTTTCAAGCGGCTGTTAGAATAGCTTAAGACTTGATCTATAGATTCAAATGAGGCAATATATTTTCGATTTAATCTAAAAAACGATTTCGGATCAAGCATCTCCTCAATTTGATCAAGAGTATAATCCAAAATATATCTTTTGCCAACTTCTTTTGTTTGCATAAAAATGGTTCTTTCTGCACTAAAGAAAAAGGCTACCTCCTCAGTAGGAATACTTTGAATCTTCTCTCCTATCTTCACCATAAAACGACTTTTATAATGTGTTTCCTTGGGCTTTAGTAATTGCTGTATTTGACTCAGATCTATTTGTGACTGAAATTTTTGGTTCTTGAATTTCAAAATGGCCTTTTCCAATTCTTCGGAATCTATGGGTTTTAATAGGTAATCTATTGAGTTAAGCTTAAATGCCTTAATGGCAAATTGATCGTAAGCGGTGGTGAAAATGATAGGACTTTTGATTTCAACCTGTTCAAAAATCTCAAAGCTTTGACCATCGGCAAGTTCAATATCACAAAAGATCAAATCAGGGCTAGGTTCTTTCTGCAACCATTTTATCGCAGTTGAAATACTATCTAAATGACCATAAATATCAGCCTCAGGCAAATAGTTAGCAATTAACTGTTTCATTCTGGCTGCTGCCGGTCTTTCATCTTCAATTAACAGTACTCTCATTTATCTAAAGTTAGCAAAGGTAATTTTACACTAAATTCTGTGTCAGTCTTAATAATTACAGGATTTTTATCACTCATTAACTCATAGCGCCTCCTAATATTCTCCAAACCTATTCCATTGCTCTCTATGTCTTTGGGATTTTTTGGTTGAAAATTATTGCTCACTACTAAAATATCTTCCTTTTGATATATTTTAATAGTAAGTGGCTGCTCCATACTTGCTATATTATGTTTAATAGCATTTTCCAACAAAAGCTGCAAAGATAGGGGTGGCAGGTAAAAATGATCAATTTTTTCCGTCTTAATATCAAAAATCAAATTATCTTCAAACCTGATTTTCTGTAATCTCAAATAGTTTTGAGCAAATCCAATTTCATCAGCTAAACTTACCAACTCTTCCTGCTGAACATCCAAGACATATCGATAAATTTTAGATAGCTGCTGAATAAAGGAAGCGGATTTATCAGCATTTTCATAGACCAAATTGGTCAATACATTTAATGAATTGAATAAAAAATGTGGATTAAGTTGATTTTTGAGGGATTGATATTGTCCCGCCAACTTTTCGGTTCGGAGTTGCTCTGCCTCGATGGCTGCATTTCGCCATTCATAAAGCCATGATCTTGCTATGAAAACTGAAATTAGGACTAAGGCAATACCAACAGGGAGAATAGTGTATTCTGTCATTGCTACCCAGTCAATTGTTTTAAAAGTTGCTTCCGGATCAAAAAATAAACGACCGATCACAGAAAGAATGTAACTTACCACAAATGAATAAAACAAGTAGATAAACAAAGTTAGTAGCAATCGCTTCACAGGAAACTTCACCCAGCTCATTCCCTTATCAAAATAATCCTCCACCATAAAGCCTCCATAGCTTAAGGCAGATGACATAAAAAAAGAAAAGACAAAGTCAGGGATAAGCTGCACCAAAAGGTCTTGACTTAAAAAGCACTTTGGGCAGAAAAAAACCATAAGCGCAAACGCAATAATCAAATTAAGCAAAATAAATTTCCCCAATCTGATATATAGTGACTTTCGTTTTACGAGCTTTGTATAAGGCATTTGAGTTGGATTAATTAATCGAGGCAGAATACCAAGTCCTAAACTACTCATAAATTTAATGAGGTGCATTTTAGAACTTGGATTTCTGAAGTTATATCTTAATAATTAAAGTTAAATAACTTTAGTATTGAACAATTACTGACACTGCTGAGTCATTTTTTCAGCAATATCTTTTCCCCATTTAGGAGCTAAAGGATTTTCATTAACATAACTGGCTTCTAGTTCAAAAAGCTGTAAGCTCTGTTTCGCCATACCACAAGCTTTTTCAGGACCTGTTCCAAAAAACTTAGCTGTTCCTTGTTCCATTTGTGCCATTAAAATCATAGCTCTTGGATTTTCAGAGTCGTAAGAAAGTGCTTTCCCAAATGTACTCATAACCAAGCCTGACATATGTTGCCCACGGCCTGCAGGATCAGCTGCCAACTCCCCCATTAAAGCATAACCCTTCATAGCTACCAATTCAGAATTCTCTCCGTTTTCACTTATCGCTTTATCAATAAGATCTTGTGCCTGTTTAAAAAATGCATCTTTTTCTTTAATGCCTTCCGTTCTAAATCCAGCATTTGTTAGTGCGAAAGCAGCATAATATTTTGGCAGCCATTCATTGGAATTCATCTCCCCTATTCTAGAAAAGGCATTGGCTACCTTTTGAAATTCTTCAGGAGATTTAGCTTGATCAAATTGTTCTAATTGCGTTTTCATGGCTTCTACATAAGCTGAATCATTTGCCATTAAATTCATGAGTCCTATAAAGGAAATTGCGATTGTTAAAATGTACTTTTTCATATGATTATTATTTAGTTTTTACTTTGCCATATGGAATCTCGCATACGAAAGTCATCTTTCTATAGAACTTTTTTGAGATGCTCGATTTCATAATTTTCAGATTTATAAATTGTTTAATTGATTTGCTGTTTTGTCTTTTGAAAGGGTTAAGAAAATCCCCATAAATAAGAATCGGGGCGCTCCTTGCGTAATGGGCATTCCTGGAACTAATCCAGTCTCATTGGTTTCAGGCGCGTATTGATAGCCAAAAATATTATCTCTACCCAACACATTGCTGCATGCTAAATGAATAATAAGATTAGGCTTTGGTAAATAGCTCCAGCTTAAGCTCAAATTCTGAAAGCTTTTGGTTTTGGCGTATTGCTCTCCTGCTAAATTCGGGTTGGTATAGGCATATCCATCATTAAAACTAAAGGACATTCCTATCTGAGATTGTAAAGCAGATACATAATGCTTTGCTACTATGGATGCATTGTGCTTAGGAGCAAAACTTGGCTGCACTTTAGATTCAAATGAATCAAATCTTCTTTTAGAGTCTACAAAACTATAGGTTACCCAAAAATCGGTTTCTTTAATGGATTTTCGGTCACGATAAAAGAAATCCATCCCTTTTGCATAGCCGCTTCCGCTAAGCGAGATATCTTCAGGCGCAAGATTTGATCCATTAAAAGTAATTAAGTTGTCATAAGATTTGTGGAAAGCTTCAGCACGGAAAGTCCTACCATTTTTGGAAATGAAATAATTTAGAATGAAATGTTCTGCTTCTGTATTTCCTAAGCTATTATTGTTCACTCTGAACTTTTCAAGTGGGAGCTGACTAAAAGTACCGTAAGCAAAAGACATTTGACCTTCATGCTCAAATTTGTAGGAAACAGAAGCTCTGGGATCTACCCAGAACTCATCACTTAAAACACTATAGCCAGATCTTAATCCACCTCTGAAAATCAGTTGATTGCTCAAATAATAATCTGACTCAAGAAATAAGTTATAACGTTGATCAAGAAAATCTCTGCTTAAACCTTCATTTACTAAAGTTTCTTCATATGCTGACCAAGTGCTCTCTATTCCCATTTTTAGAGAAATGGCATCTGAAAAATCTTTGATCGCAACCCCTTTTGCATGGATCAATCTATTTTGTTGTCTAACATTTTGACTATCTAAATCAAATTGATCTATGTTTTCAGAATAAGAAATTCCACCAGTATAACTCCAATTGTTTTTCCCGATTAATTTGATGTTGCTTTGTGTGTAGGTATAATCATTTTTAATACCAATTAAATTTCCTTTCCCTATTTCCCCAGGCTGCTGTTGCCATAATTTAAATCCATTTGATTCCTTTTGGAAATATGCTTTTAAAATTCCGCCATTACCTACTTTTTGATTAGCTGCAAGCGAAACATCCCAGCCGTATGGGCTTCGTTCCCAATTGAAATCTTGTTTAATCAGTGACTGATAAGGAGCAAGATCAAAATAATTAGCAGAGGCAGTCAGACTATTATTTTTGCCCACTAGGGTTTGGGTATATCCTCCACCCAAAGACATAATGCTTATATCTCCTTGACTTCGAAGAGGAATATCTACTGTATTTAAGGCCAAGGCTGATGAAAGAGCTTGCCCATATTCTGCTGAGTAACCGCCCGTGCTAAAAAAAGAACCTTTAAAAAGATTTGGGCTAAATCTTGTGCGAGTCGGAACATTTGAAGCTGTAGTGCCAAAGGCATTTCCAACCTGAAGTCCATCAATAAAAATGGCTGTTTCAGAGGCATCCCCTCCTCTTACAAACAAACGCCCATCATTCCCAACTGTAGAAGTTCCAGGCAGAGTTTGAAAAGCACCAATAATATCTCCCATAGCGCTTGGCGTAGTCACAATATCCAATGGTTTAAGTACTACTGCTTTGTTTTCATCCGAAGCTTCCATGGCTCCTGCCGTAATGGTTACAGCGTTTAATTGATCAATAGCTTCCTTAAGTTGAATTTCGATTTCAATTGGACTAGCATTCAAATCAATAGGCAATTCCTGATTCTTATAGCCCACTGATTGAGCAACTAAGAATTGACTGCCTGTTGCTGAAGTTTTAAATGAGAAGAAGCCCTTTGCATTAGTTGAGGTTCCATCATAGGTGTTTTTAATATAGATACTCACACCTGGCAAACTGTCCCCTTTATTGGAGGTGATAAAGCCTGTGATAAGATTTTGTGCTTCTGCTCGAACACTTGAGATTAATATTAATATGATAATTATATTTTTCATGGTGCTAATGATTGCTGATCTATGCACCAAATGTGGGTTAGTTTTCTATTTTTATAAATTAAAGTTGACTGAAGTGTAGTATTAGTAGGATGAAGTGTAGAGAATGAGGGATTGAATTATACGATAGAAATAAAGCACAAGTGGACACTTACGCTATCATATATTGTAAGTTATTAAAATAAAAAAAAGCTGTCCTATATCAAATAAAACAGCTTTTTACCATACAGCATTTAAAATATTTTATTGCACCGCAGTCAGTGCATTTAAGTTTCCGTATCCGAAATCTGAATTTCTGTTTGGATAAAAATCGGATGATTCTCTAAGCTTTTGCAATACTTGATCTCTATTCCAAGAAGGATTCTTAGACCAAACCAAAGCTGCGATTCCTGCTGTAGTAGCGGTAGCTACTGAAGATCCACCTACTGTTGAAGGCTGATTTCCATTCATGGCTACTGAAAGTGGATGCGCATCGGAACCAGCTTTTTCCATCACAACAGTAAAATCAACTTTGCTTCCAGAGTGACAAGTGTTACATCTTTGATATTGCCCTTCTTTTACTCCCGTTACAGCAACCGTCTCATTCATATTAGCTGGGAAAATAACACCATACCAATTAGTCCA
Source organism: Marivirga salinae (assembly GCF_030503855.1). Classification (NCBI taxonomy): domain Bacteria; kingdom Pseudomonadati; phylum Bacteroidota; class Cytophagia; order Cytophagales; family Marivirgaceae; genus Marivirga; species Marivirga salinarum. The sequence continues at coordinate 3,597,484 of NZ_CP129971.1, forward strand.
GCTAGTGGAAGTTCCAGCAGCAGCAAAAATCAATTTACCTCTGCCATAAGCGTAACGTATGCCATCCGCTACTTTAGAATTATTAAAAACATCTCCTATCGACATACTGATGATTTTAACATCAGAACGATTACCAAGATATACTAAAGCTTCTGTAACTCCATCTTTTTCATTACCGCCATTTACTATCACGTCACTTGTACCTCTTACACCTACTAAGTTAGCATTATAAGCGACACCAACAGCTGAACCATTATTGCTTCTTGGAGCAGTAGCAACACCAGCCATTGATGTTCCATGACCGCATTTATCATCCGGTCCGTCATATTTTTTCCACCACCAAGATCCGGTTTGGTAAGTTCCTTTTCGTTCAACTGTTCTGTTTTGAGAGTATCCAGAATTGAATTGACTTCCTAAATTATCTTGATCAGGTGATAAGCCAGTGTCAATCATACCAATTGTAATTCCAGCACCAGTACTGTAATTCCAAGCTTGGTCAATTCCCATTTGTGGATAATTCCATGACATTTTTGAGCCAGGTGCAATATCAGTATAAAGACCTGATAAATTATAGTTAGGATCATTAGAACACCCTGAATCGCTATATCTTTCGCCTTCTCCATATTTCTGGAACTCTACTTGATAGCCTAGAGGTTCAATATATCGAACATTATCTAGAGATCGCAATCTGCTAATTACTTCTAAATCATAAACCCTCATTTCTATGAAAGGCAATACTTCATGGGAGAAATTAGGTAATTCCGTATCTGTAATTTCTATTTGTCTTTTTCTTTCAAGTACTGAACGAGTCTCTTCTATAATATCTGTTCTTGAACTTATCCAATTAGGATTTTGCACATTAATTGAGGTCATTCGTTCATTGATATTTTGCTCACCTTTGGCTAAATAACCAACTGTCAGAATACTGTCAGAATGTACTAAAGCACTCCATAGTTGCACATCATTGAGTTCTGACCAGTTGAATTCACTCTTCTTTTCTAATGCGCTTTTAATAATGGCATCAATCTCTGATTTCGGGACTATATCAATCTCTTGCTCTGGTTGAATATTTTCATCAATTAGGCTTAAATCTTCATTATCTTGCCTACAAGACCATAAAAGAGCTGAAGCAATAAATACTGTTAAAATTTTTCTCATTTCCATAGTGATTAGTTTTGGTTTTAATTTATGCTGTATGCAGAGTAATTTGCAAAACTTAAATTTAACTTACAAGCGTTTGTTAGAATTATATTTGAATTTATCTAAGAAATAGAGAATTAAAATCTAGGAAAATTAGTCTTTAAAGGAGATTACGCAATATATTTTAAAATATAAATGGAGTGAGAATTAGGAAACACGAGCTGGGAAGCTCACTTCTAGCTCTAAGCACAAGCGGACGCTTTCGCTAGTGCAATTAGGTTCAATTTTGCTCTGGTCCAAGCGTCCACTTGGACCAATCTAGGCTAGGGCTAGCATTTGAACGTTCTCCGATATCTAATTCCTTTGTAATGCACTTCCTAGCTAGGAGCCTCCTAGGTCGTGCCTTTTATATGATTGTAAATAAAGAATGAATCATTACTTTTTTTCAAAATAGACTTCCTTACCATCATATTTGATTAAATATCGGCCTCTTGGTAGTTTTCGAATATCACAGGAAACACCTTTTCCTCTTTTAATTATTCTACTGTTATTATTATAGAGCAAATAACTAACCTCTTCTGTAAATTCAATAATCCAATTATCTTCATTAATAGCATGGCTTATTTCCGATTTATCTGAATGGAAATTAAAACTTTCTGAAAGTTTGACCTCCATATCAGGTTCATGGTATTGCACTCTATATAAATTATCTCCTTTAATATGATCCAGTTCAATACTGTGCTGATTAATAAAAATTCCACCTTTAGTTTTTACAGTATCAAGAGGAAACCATCCATCCTCAGTATCTTTTTCCACTATATAAAATCCATCTTTAGATTCCTTGGTGGTAATCCAAATCATCTGATTCTCATCTACATAGACTTTTAGCCAGCTAAATTTCAAATCACCTTGAATTACTTCCGGATTTATGAGCTCTGGTTGACAGTCATCATGATGAACTATTCGAATCACAACTCTCGTTTCTGGTTCGAGATTTTGTAAATCAACCTCATAAGCCGAAACAGTGGGGCTTTCAACCACTAATTTACCATTCAAATATATTTTCTCGATACAAAAACCAGAATCTTGCCCTAAATAAGGATTTCTAACAAATACATTTTCTCCTTGATAAAAACCTCTAAAATAGCTGTCTTTACCAATTAGCGAATAGGATAAGCTAATTAATAATATGAGGAATAAATGTTTTTTCATGGTTCTATTACTTATCGATCATTCATATCTTAATGATTCGATAGGATCTAGTTTTGAGGCTTTATAAGCTGGATAATAACCAGACATTAAACCTACTATTAAGCAAATTATCACACCCACAATCATCCACAACCAAGGCACTACGAATCCTCCATCACCTACTAATGCGGATATTCCATTCCCAATACTTATACCTAAAATTATGCCAGCTATTCCTCCTAATTGACAAATTACTATAGCTTCCCATAAAAATTGTAAACGGATTTTTGAAGGGGACGCACCAATAGCTTTTCTAATTCCAATTTCTCTTGTTCTCTCCGTTACGGAAACCATCATAATATTCATTAAGCCTATTGAAGCACCCAAAAGTGTGATTGCACCTATTGCAAAACCTCCAATTCTCAAGTAGCCTGCTATTTCCTCCATTCTTTCAGCTAAGGATTCACTTTTTTGGATATTGAAAGAATTTTCTTGACCGATGCCATCCCCTCTAATTCCGCGCATAACTCCTGTTGCTTCAGCTATACCTTGTTCCATAAAAATAGGATCAGGAACTGAAACCGTAATATTATATTGTAGAGTACGGTTTGCAAACAAAGTAGATAGACCAACGGGAATTAAAACAGATTGATCAGCTCCTCCTCCTCCCATTCCACCTTGCTCTTTTAAAACGCCAATAACCTTAAAACGAGAGCCAAAAAATGAAATATCTTTATTGATAGGATCGACATTTTCTTTGAATAATTTATCGACTACATTCGCACCCAAAATAACAACCCCACTATTATTCTGAATTTCTAAAGGAGCAAAATTTCGCCCCTTATCAATTTCATAAGCTTTTTGTATTAAGTAGTTTTCATCTGCAGAATAAACATCTATAGTTGGTGTAGTCTTTTCAGATTTATACTTTAACTCGGCACTGCCTGTCATTCTAGTATAAACAGAAACATCCCCTACAAAATTATACTTATCTTTAAATTGAATCGCTTCTTTGTAGCCAATCGGCTCATAGCTTTTTTCCTTTTTCCCTTCGGAAGTACTTCTTCTTCCATCCAATCCCCTAGCTTCTATATCAAAATTATTTGCACCTAAACCCGCTAAATTCCCACTTACAGAACTTTGTATTCCGTCAATAGCTGTTAGAATGCCCACCAATGCAGTGATACCAATTGCAATAATTGCAGCAGTTAAAATCGTTCTCAATCGATTGCCTTTAATCGACCTTACGCCTTCTTTAATATTTTCCAGATAATCCAAAAGCAGTTATTTTTTTTGTAAATTTTAGCAATTTAATGTGATTATGCACGATATATTACATAAAAGTAAGAAACTTTGATTTGAAACTCCATTTATATTATTTTGTTATACATTTAAGAATCAAACTTAATTAAATAGTGACTATTAGTCAACTACATATAAAAACTATGTAATATATTGATATTCAGAAACATAAATAATATTTTGTGTGACTAAATTTTAGAACCTATATAATATGACTCAAAAATTTTTCCTATTTATATTTACTATTTTCATTTCGTCTCAAAGTTTGAAAGCCAATCAAATTTTAATCCCTATGGATGAGGAACAGTCCAATCACTTGAAAGCTTATGGATTAGCCTTTTGGGTATTGGAAAAGGAAATACCTGTTGATTGGTTATTGAATTATAGAGGTGGTAGCTTTTTGATTGAAAGTAAACAATCCATCATCAATGAATTAATCATAAGAGGAGTTTCTTATGAAATAATTTCAGATGCTGTTGCCAATAATATGTTGGATGAAATTGCCAGTCCATCATTCTAATAAAGACGCTATGCGATTGGATAAAGTCCCGAAAATTGCCGTTTATTCTCCAAAATCAAAACAACCCTGGGATGATGCAGTAACACTAGTATTGACGTATGCCGAAATTCCTTATGATGTGATTTTCGATGATGAAATTATGACGGAAGGATTGACTGATTACGATTGGTTGCATTTACACCATGAAGATTTCACTGGACAATACGGAAAATTTTACAGAAGCTATGCCAACCAACCTTGGTACATACAACAACAAAAAGAATATGAAGCCATGGCCAAAAAACATGGTTTCAGAAAAGTATCGCAACTTAAACTTGCTATAACCCAGAAAATAAGAGGCTTCGTGAATAAAGGAGGTTTTCTATTTGCTATGTGTTCTGCCACGGATACTTACGATATTGCATTGGCTGCAGCAGGAGTTGATATAGCGGCCAGAATGTATGACGGAGACCCAGCAGACCCAAATGCTCAGGAAAAACTAGACTATGAGCAAACTTTAGCTTTCGAGGATTTCAAACTCGAAATGAATCCGCTAGAATACGAATATTCCAATATTGATCAAAATCAAATTGACAGACCTGGAATGAAAGAAGGGAATGATTTCTTCACACTATTTGAGTTCTCTGCAAAATGGGATCCTATTCCTACTATGCTTACCCAAAATCATGAGAAACTAGTGAAAGGATTTATGGGACAGACTACCGCATATAAAAAGAGCTTGATAAAACCTGATGTGGTGATTTTAGGTGAAAACTCTTCCGTAAGTGAGGCGCGTTACATTCACGGAATTTTCGGTAATGGCTTTTGGACATTCTATGGCGGACATGATCCAGAAGATTATCAGCATTTTGTAGGTGAACCGCCAACCGATTTAAATTTGCATCCTAATTCTCCAGGATATCGATTGATCCTAAACAATATATTATTTCCGGCTGCTAAAAAGAAAAAGAAAAAGACTTAATTAGATAAATACAATTAAAACATTTGGCTAATTCGGTTGTTATCAAATTAAACTTCTGAGAATTATGATAATTTAATAGTCATATTTTATCATAATTCTTACCTCTATTCCTTTCTTTATTTTCATAACCGTCCGAATAATTATATGTATATATTTATAATATAATTAATTATCCCATGATTTATTTAATCGGTTAAAATACAATATTACAGATAGTTATACTTTTACTTGTATTGTAATTTTGAGAATCTACCTTTGCGCTCTGAAAATTTAAAATAACCCCAAAAAGTACAAGAAATGAACACTACTACTACAAAAAACAATTCTAAAGCAAACACAGAAAAAGAACAATTTTTGAACAAAATCTTAACTAAAAAGAAATCACTTTCTCCTATTTGTTCAGCTATTTGTTCAATTAATTGATCCATTTTACTTTAGGTAAAAATGATTCAAGAAATTACAAAAACAAATAAAACACTATTGTCTGCTTTAGATTGTGATGAAGACAATATTATCATTGAAGGTTTTATGGATAGATATACCGTAAACCGAGAAGAAGCAACTGAAATTTTACAAGAAACCAAAAAATGGTTGTGGTTAGCTTCAGAAAACATCAAAGAGAAAAAAGGGTTTCGACTTTTTATAGACAATTCTCTATTGATCATTGATGAGATGTGGCATAATTTTATATTGCATACAAGGATTTACCAAAAATTCTGCAATGAAAAACTGAACTTATTCGTACACCATGAACCTACACCAGCTTCTGAGAAAATAATAGGTTTTGATAGCGAGGTCGAAAAACATAAGTTTCAGAATGAACAGGAAGAAAAATTAAGTCAGCAATTATCCTATATTTATGACAAATTGGGAGCTGAAACTGTAAGTAAATGGTACGAGGAATTTCCTGAGAAATTTAATGAAGAGAAAATTCATGATTTAAAAAGATAACTTATCCTTTTATAACTTATCTAAAAACGGTAGCAGTAATATCATTTACTTCTACCGTTTTTTTTTAACTCAATAAATTTATAGAAAATCATACTTTTAGCCCCATATATCATAAAGACTTAAAAATTTTAATTTTAATTCTATATATTTCTATTTCAGAGAAATTTTATCCAGCGTATTGCAAAAAAAATATCTACATAATGGTAAATCCTTCATAAACAGAAAGACGGCTGTCTTCCTATCAATTGTATTTTTATTGTTTTTAAATTCATCAATAGGTAAAAGTCAATCGTATTTCACCCCCCTGATGCAACATTATTCGGCTAAAGATTATAAAGCAGGGATATCAAATTGGGATATGGCTTCATCCAATGATGGTCTATTATACTTCTCCAATTTAAATGGGATACTACAATTTGATGGAAAGGAATGGCAATTTATTAAGATAAAAGGTGGAAAGATTTCGCGTGCCATACATAAAGATTATCATGGAAGAATATTTGTAGGAAGTACTGATGAATTTGGATATTTGAATATTGACAGCACAGGAACCACATATTTTCAATCGTTAAGTGACCAACTAAATCTTGACAGAATTGGATCTGTTTTTCAAATTTTAAGTATTAAAAATGATATATATTTCATCACCTTAAAATACCTTATCCGATTTAACCAAGATGGATTTAAGCATTGGAAATTAAACAGAGGATCTGGAGGATTTATATATCAAAATAATTTATACATCAAGGATGTAAATCAAGTTTTATTAAAGCTTAAAAATGATAGCTTAATCAATATAAACGGAAGCAATAAAACCCCATCATTAATAAGAAGTAATATTGTTAATGGATTTGATGCAGATGAAAAATACATTATTGGGAAAAGCCAAAACAAAGGCTATATTTTCAGAAACGATTCAATAATAGAAACTCAACAGCAGTATCCATTTGGAAATTCATTTCTTTCTCTAAGTAAAAGTAATTCAGTTAAAAATTCCATTTGGGCTTCCACATTAAATAAAGGCATTTTCAATTTTAATATAGGAGATACCGTCTTTAATAAAATCAATATTGAAAAAGGCTTACCTACCAATATTACCTTCAATATCTACTCTGATAATCATAATGGGGTTTGGGCATTGCATCAAGAAGGAATCACGAGAATTCAAGCATCAAAAAATTTAATGCTTTGGGGTAAAGATTTAGGTTTTGACGCTATAATTACGAAAATACTAAATTGTAATAATCAAATTTTCCTACCCTCATTTGATGGATTGTTCACTTTAAATAAAGATAAAAAAATACACCTAACTTATAATCCAAAAGACAGGCTTTTTAATGTTTTTAACTATAAAGATATTATAATCATCACAGGAGATAAAGGACTTTATAAGTATAAAAATTCTGAAAATATTAAGACAATCCCTATTGCTGGAGGAACTAATGAATTTCTCTCTAATAATAAGTTATTTATCACCACAGCCAGAAATGGCATAATTCAATATTCACCTGATTCTGATCAAACTCAAGAATATATATCAGAAATCAGTGGTTTTTGTAACAGTATTTTAAGTTTAGATTCCAAACATTGGCTCAGCTATAAATCGGAGGGTATTTATTTAATTGATGAAAATAATGGTAATCCTAAATGGAAGTTCTTTAACCAAAATCATGGTTTGCCTGATGTTAATGCCATCAATATTTTAAAGTCTGTTGAAGGTGAAATCCTTTTCACCACCTCAAAAGGGTTTTATACCCTAAATAAAAACCCCAAAGCTGATTCCAGCAATCTATTTATTCCCCATTCAAAAATCACGGATGAAAAGCTGAATATCAACAATATAGACCAGGATCAAAACGGTAATTATTGGTTGACCATAACCGAAGAATCTCAGAGGCAATTGGTTATAAAATTTGAAAGAAAGGATGATGGTAGTTACGAAAAAATAGAGCGGTCTCTAAAAGCTATCCCAAATCAAAATTTCACTAGCATTTATGTGGATCAATTAGAAGATAGTATAGTTTGGATAGCGGGAAATGAAGGTTTATACCGATTTGATGAGAAAGAGAATGTAGACTTAGATATCCCATTCAAGACCTTTATAAAGAAAGTGAGCCTAAATGACTCCATATTATCACAAGGATTATATAAAGAATTTAGGTCTTCGGATAGCATTCCAACCTTAATAATTGATCAACCTAATGCATCTGTTCCTAAAATTAAATTTTCGGATAATAATATAAAATTTGAATTTAGTGCGCTTTTTTATGAGCAGCCGGAAAGAAATCAATATTCCATCTACCTTCAAGGTTTTGATAAGGAATGGTCAGCTTGGTCAAGTATGAACCATAAGGAATACACCAACTTGCCAGCAGGTAAGTATCAATTTAAAGTGAAATCAAAAAATTTATACGATACAGAAGGGAAAACAGCTATTTACAAATTTGTAATTTTACCTCCTTGGTATCAGACTACTTGGGCTTACTTTTTCTTTAGCATCATAATCGTCACTATTATCTGGCTTTTGATGTTAGCCTATACTTATAGAGTTCGACAACAAAGAAAACGCCTTAAACTGATAGTGGCTGACCGTACCTACGAAGTAATGCAGCAGAAAAGGGTTATTGAAAAGCAATTGCTTAAAATGTCAAATCTGAATGAGGAAATTAGCCAACAGCGAGATGATATTTTAGAAAAAAATCAAGAGCTAGAAAGCTCACAAGAGGAGGTTTTATCTATCAATAACAAACTCCAAGAACTTAATCAGGCTTTAGAAGCAAGGGTGGAAAAAAGAACGGCAAAGATTAAAGATACCATTCAAAAACTACAGCAAACCAATAAAGATTTAGATACATTCACTTATAAAACATCGCATGATTTAAAAGGCCCTATCAGTAGAATTAAAGGAATTTTAGCTTTAGCTCGCTTTGAAAATCCGGAAGCCAAAACTGATAAGTATTTGGACTTGATTGAAAAAACGACCAAAGAGATGGATATCCTATTGAGTAAACTAACTCAAGTACATAATATCTATAACTCCAAAGTTGAATATAATGCCATTGATATTCCAACTATCTTCAAAGAGGTAATGGAAAAGATCAGTCCGTTAGTAGAGCAATCTAAATTCAAATTTCAATTTGATTTGAAGAATGAAAATGAATTGAAAACGGATGAAAAAATGCTAGAGTTGATTTTACTCAACCTGCTAGAAAATGCGCTGATCTATGCCGATGATAAAAAACCACAACAAGAGATAAAGCTTAGTACCCTTAAAAAAGAAAACATCTTTTCCCTCTCTATTGAAGATAATGGTGTGGGGATTCCTGAAAAACAGCTCCCTAGAATATTTGAAATGTTCTTCAGAGGTTCGGAAAAATCAATCGGAAACGGACTTGGATTGTATTTGGTTAAGGTTGCCGTTGAGAAGATTGGGGGTACGCTTAAAGTCGAAACTAAAGAATTTGAATTTACCAGGTTTACTATTGAGTTTCCTTTGAAGGGGTGGAAAGTTTGAAGTTAGAAGTGGGAAGTTGGATGAAACAATTCTTACCTATAAACTAATCAATTCAATCTGTGCGTCATCCCTGCGGAGGAAGGGATCTATTGATTTTAACCTTTGGTTAAAATATTAAGAAAGCAGGCTACCAATCTAACTAATTGAGTAATCAATATCCATTACAGCAAAAAAAAATATTAAAACGTAGTTTTAATAAGAAAAGATCCCTGCCTTCGCAGGGATGACGATCTGTTCTGGCTTCATTTATTAAATTATAACCGGAGTATTATTGAAGATAGAAGTATAAAGTGTTAGAATTACGAATAGTGGGAAACCAATAATCTATTAAAATTATAAACTCACCCCTTCTTCTTAGCTATTAACTTTTTTTCTCTGTCTAGTAGTCCTTTGAGGGTCTGTCCTTTAAAAATTTTAACGGTTTCATTACGAACTTTTAAAAATGCTTCTCTTATAGAGCAGGTCTCTTCATCCTTGCATTCTTCACATCTTTCATAAAATTTGAAGGTAACACAAGGAAGTAAAGCAATAGCCCCATCAAATAATCTCAAAATTTCAGCTAGATTAACCTCTTCTGGATCTTTGCGAAGGTAATAACCTCCACCTTTTCCTTTTTTACTGCCTAAAATACCGTCATTTTTTAAATCAAGGAGTATAGCTTCCAAAAATTTTTGAGGGATGTTTTCTTCCTCCGCAATGGTACTTATTAATGTGGGCCCTTCTCCGTATTTTCTGCCCAAGTGGACTAATGCATTAATGGCGTATTTTGACTTTTTGGAAATCATATTGGCAAATATACGCTTTGAAAGGGATTTTTAAGGGTAAATTCTTAAAAAGTATAGGAGGTATTTTATTTCAAATTCGATTCAATATAGGCACGCAAATCTTCCACTTGCTGATGACTCATTTTTTCCAAAGTATAATTAGGCATATATTCTTTATGGCCTAATTCAGAATAAGATCCATTTCTTATAATTTCGTAAATCGACTTTTTGCTATTCTCTGGCATATGTTTTTTAAGCCACTTAAAAGTCAGTATTGAATTATCTAAAACTAAATCACTTTCGCCATAAGCATGATGGCAATGCTGACAGCCCAGCTCATAAATAGCCTTTCCGTATTGAGGTCTACCTTCAAATGGATACCCCTTCTCTTTACTTTCAGGTAAATCCGCAAATGTTGCAGGCGATTTTGTTAAATAATGAGATTTAATAAATGCTATCGCACTATCATTATCAGATTCTGCTAAGGTATTGATATGGTCAATTTCTTTTTCACTCAAATCTAAATCCTCCACCTTCATTTGAAGGCTCCATAAATATGAGAGAATACTTTTCATCTCCCAATCTTCAAGTTCTCTTCCTTGAGAACACACAGTAGCACATAAATTGATACTTTCTTTTAAACTTCCTGAAGCTTTTTCTACCAAACTGCCATACTTCAAGACGTAGTCATCATTATACCATGACTCCTTATTAACCGCACCCCAGAAAGTAGTGCCTTGTAAATAAGGGAGCTCATTTTTCATAGCATATTCCAATCGAGCATCCTGATCAACCAAAGTCAAATCAGGATCTTCTCTTTCTACATTATGGCAGCTGGTGCAGGTATAAAACTTACTGATCGCATTTGAAGCAAATCCATCAGGTGGTGTAGTTTTACCTACATGAATTAAATCATATCCTCTTTTAATATCCATCGAATCAGGATTCTCTATATAATGCTCAGGATATTCTTGCCCTAAAGACTTCAATACCTCTACCAGATTTTGCTGAGGTTTTATTTCCTGATTACTCAAAGGAGTAAAAGAAAATATCAAAATCAACAAACTTAAAGATGATATGCCCCAATATTTATATTTCAATTTATACATCTGAAAAATTTATTTTCTTGCCCCAATTTTAAAATCCCTTGTGATATTGAATCCAAAATGAATATCTCCGTTTTCAATTCTTCCTGTCGTTTCTGCAACATATAAAGGTGCAATCATTCCTAAAGAATTCGTAAAATTCAATTGGAAAATATGCCCCTTCGTTTCTAATTCAATTCCCAAACCGGCTGAAGACTGATACTGACTAGCTAACTGATCAGGCAGATTGAAATAATACTCCAAGTTAAAAGCTAAAACTTTGGTGACTTGAATTCTACTTGCAGTTCCAATGCTATAAATATCATTATTGCTTTCTAAATCCAAGACAAAATTACGGTGGACGTAAGTCGGCATAATTTGAAAACTTATAAATTCATTAAATTTTCTCGCTACCAGCAATTGGTGTACGAAAGTTAAATTATTGGTAAAGTTTAAATCTTCAGTTTGAGGAGTTTGAATTGTTCTAACAGCGGCATTGGTATAATAAACCAAAGAGATTGGACTTCCCCCCTCCTTCTTTTGTTGTAGGAATCTATATTTTAAATAAAAATCATAATGCTTTTGCAATGAGCTTCGTCCAAATCCGACATTCATATTATCAGTAAAAGCATAATCCAAACCAATTCTAATTGTGGAATTATCCAAACCCCAGAGTTGCTGTACTCCAGAACTTATAGCACCAAATCTATGAGAAATGATAAACTTCATCATACCCTTTGGCAGAACTTCAGTAGAATGTCCGTTTACTACGCGAGTATCTCTAAATACTTTTTCTCTATCTTCTTGAGCATATAAATTGAATACCCAAAATTGTACAATTAAAATTACTAGTATTTTTTTCATAATATTAATTTTCTAAAGCCCCACCATCAACCCAACAAGCAATTGCTTGAATTTCCTCTTCTGTTAAATCTGGTCTGCCAGCTGGTGGCATGGTTCCGCTTCCTGTTCTGTTTTTAATTCTTGAAGCATTTTGAATAATATTTTCATCTATAGTGAAATTAGGTGATTGAGTTCCATTATGACATCCATTCACTGCGCAATTTGTAGCAATTATAGGTTTAACATCATCTGAAAAACTGATGTTGGTACTAATTTCTATACCTGATAATTCAGCTTCACAACCGTTAGCATCACGTGCTAAAATAGTGTATTCACCACTTGATAAGCCTGTAAACTCAGGAGTACCTTGAGGTTCAGCACCATTAATTAAATATTCTATAGGCTCAACTCCATCTTCTTGGCTTATTAAAATAGTACCTGTATTGTCACCACATTCAGATTCACTTTTTTCAATTAACGAAATTTGAATGCCATCTTCATTTTCAATGCTTACTTCAATTGGTTCGCTGACACATTGTGTGTTTTGATCAATTGCTTGAACAGTATAATTTCCAGCTCCTAATTCTGTAAACACATTATTTTCAGCAAAATCACCATCATTTAATCGATATAAGTATTGATCAGTACCATTTACACTGGCAACAATTTCACCTGAAGAAGTGGCACAAGCAGTATTTTGAACTGATTCAACTACAAGCTCGAATGATTCACACTCGATTTCAGGTTGTGCAATTCTTTCATATTCACAACCATAAATAAAGATCAGCAGTGATGAAATGATGAGTATTATATTAGATTTTTTATTCATAGAAATTTATTTCAGATTAATCATAATCTACCTACGCATTTACTTATTGAATTGGATTAATAAAATAACTAGTCATACAATATCCTTTAGTTAATCATTTTTTATGCCTCACCCTTCTTCTCATCCAAAGGCAGGCCAGCCTTTGGATGAGAAGAAGGCCTTACCTAAACGACATTGACTAGTCAATATATAAAAGAATTTGTTCTGAAAATAATTATAAACATATAAATAAAATATAACTCGAATAACAGCCTCTCCCTTATTACTAAATTTTTAAAACATTTTGATCAAACATAATATTCTAATAACCATGAACTTAAATAGCTATATTAAATGTAGTTTGATAATAATCTGAAAGAAATTCATACTTCATGAAATCTGGATTTCAATAAGGTGCGTAAATCAATTCGAAATCAAAAACATAAAAACGATGATAATTAAAAAACAAAACTTAAAAGCTTTAATGAAAAGCACACTGCTAGCAATAGCAGCATCAAGCTTGGTATTTACGGCTTGTGATCCCGAAGAAGAGATGACCCCAGAAATGCCGACTGGATCAATTTCTGTATCAGATCAAACTTTGGATGGAAATACAATAATTGTTGATAATGTAACGCTCAACAAAGCAGGTTGGGTTGTAGTACATGCATCTAATGCAGCTGGTGATGGTCCACAAGTACCAGAAATAATATCTGAGCCATTATTAGTTGAAGAGGGAATGAACAATGATGTTGAAGTTACATTGACGAACCCAGATGATATTGAAGATGGAGATCAAGTTTGGGTAATGCTACATACGGATGATGGAGAAACGGGTGTTTATGAATTTGATGGCTCAAACGGATTGGATGGTCCAATTTTGAATGATGACGAATCTATTGTTGTTAGTCCATTGACTTTAACAATTGACACACCAATGCCAATGGGAATGTTAACGGTTTCTGACCAAACACTTTCTCAAAACATGGTGAAAATAGAAAATGTAAATCTTGACCAAAATGGTTGGATTGTAGTACATGCAAGCAATGAATCAGGTGATGGGCCACAAGTGCCTGAAATCATCTCAGAGCCATTATTAGTGGAAGCTGGAGAGCAAAATAATTTAATGGTTGCATTATCTGATGGAGTAGAACTTTCTGATGGAGATCAATTGTGGATAATGCTTCATACTGACACTGGTGAGGCAGGAATTTATGAATTTGATGGGGCAAATGGATTTGACGGTCCTATTTTAGACAGTGAAGGCAATATTGTAGTAACTCCAATCACAGTTTCTGCGGCATCCATAACTGCAAGTAATCAAGTAGTTAATGAAAACTCGGTAGTAATTGATGAAATAAATGCTGCTGTTGATGGATGGATCGTAATTCATGCGGATAATGAAGGCGCGCCTGGTGCGGTTCTAGGACAATCTTTTGTAGAAGCTGGAATAAATGAAAATGTTTCTATCGATTTAGGTGATGCAGTGTTTGCAGGAGGTGAAGTGCTATTTCCAATGTTACATATTGAAAGTCCAGCGGATGGAGAATATGGATTCCCTGACAATGGTGATGGGCCAGAAGTATTTGGTGAAGATGTAGTAGTAGTAAGTATGGAAACAATTGCACCTACTGGTTCAATTACAGTTGAAGACCAAGCTGTAGACGCAAATACAATAACTGTTAGTGATTTGACAGTAGATGCAACATCTTGGGTAGTAGTACATGCAAGTAACGAAGCTGGAGATGGTCCGCAAGTTCCAGAAATTATCTCTACTCCAGTACAATTGGAAGCAGGTTCAAATAGCAATGTAGAAATAACATTAACTGAGCCAGTTGCAGGAGATGATGTTTTATATGTAATGATTCACACAGATAATGGTACTATAGGTGAATATGAATTTGACGGTGCAAATGGTTTTGACGGACCTGTTGTAACAGAATCCTTTACTGCCACCCCACCTCAAGCAAATATATTTGTTGCAGCTGAACAAGCAATTGATGCTAAAACGATTACAGCTGATGAGATTTCAGTCAATGCTACGTCATGGGTAGTTGTACATGCAGGTGATGGAAATGGTAACCCTATTGTACCAGGTATCATTTCAAATCCTGTTCAAATTGAACCAGGTACTAATGAAGATGTTATTTTAGAATTGACTGAAGAAGTTTCAGTAGGTGACAACTTATTTGTAATGGTACATACTGACAATGGTGTAATTGGAGAATATGAATTTGATGGTGCAAACGGATTAGATGGTCCTGTTAATACAGTAATGACTACAGTTCGCAATCCTTCTGTATTGATTACAGTAAATGATCAAATAATCCAAGGGAACACGATTACTGCTGAAGTATTGTCAGTTGATGTAACAAGTTGGGTTGTAGTACATGCCAGCAATGCTGCTGGAGATGGACCACAAGTCCCGGAAATTATTTCTGAACCGCTTCAATTATTGCCAGGAAATAATACTGATACTGAGATTACATTAACAGAAACAGTGGATGCAAATTCTACTATCTATGTTATGGTTCATAATGATAATGGTGTAATAGGAGAATATGAATTTGATGGTGCAAACGGATTAGATGGCCCACTTTCAACTCAATCTATAGTTACTCAAGCACCAACTGGCTCATTTACTGCAAATGATCAAACTTTAACTAATGGAAATGTAATTGTTGAAAGTATCACAGTAGGTCAGCCATCTTGGGTAGTGATTCACAGAGATAATGGAGCAGGCTCATTTGAAGCACCCGGTATCATTTCAGAACCGGTGGCTTTAGAAGCAGGAACTTCAACAGATGTTGAGATTTCTTTTGCTGATGGTGAAACTGTTGCTGACGGTGAAACTATTTGGATCATGTTGCACAATGACAATGGAGTTGTAGGTAGTTATGAGTTTGATGGTGCCAATGGCTTAGACAATCCAATCACTTTCTCATCCATTGTAGTATCAGAAGCAAACGCAATCAATTATGATGTGACTAATGATGGAGCAAGTGCTTACTTATTCTCAGGAAATGGATTAACTAATTCATCAAACCCTGATATTACGCTTGTGAGAGGTGAAACTTATACTTTCACTGTAAACGCTTCAGGACATCCATTCTACATAAATGATACACAAGGAACCGGAACAGCTAATGCTTATAATAATGGAGTAAGTAATAATGGAGCTCAATCAGGAACTGTGACTTTTACAGTTCCTAATGATGCACCTAGCACATTATTCTATAATTGTGAATTTCATGGGTCAATGACTGGCACTATAACAATTACCGATTAAGAACAATTCTAAGTTTGTTTAGGATAAAGTTAAAATGCCCTTAATGAAAGGATATTTTATCAAGTTTAGCCAAAACAAATTTAAACCTATTTTCATAGTAGTTTAACGGTTTAAAAGCGACTCAAATGAGTCGCTTTTTTTATTAAAAACTAATGATGCTTGAGAATACAATAACTAATGCCAAATTGCCTAAAATAATGGCTAATGTTTCGAGTATAATTCCAAAATAGTAGAATACTCCAACTATAATGGCTAATAAAATTATAATGGTTTTATCAGCAGTCCTCCTATTGGCTTGCATAGTGATTTATCTCAATAAATTTAATCAATCGAAGAACTAAGGGTATAACTTATGGTATTAAGGAATTATCTCCAACTTTTCCATTATTCAATTATTGGTGAGTCAAAAGTTCAACCGCTTTTTTCATAGCGTTCAGTTGTTGTTTTTGCTCATAAATATGGGCAGGTGCAGCTCTTTCCTGGCAATCATAAAGCGGGCAAGTCTCGCAAGTTTCATTGACAATTCTAATAGGGATTACAGGATCACTGTAAAATTTCACTTTGCGTTTCATAGCTGGAGTGATTAACAAACCAATAGACACACTGCTATTCTGACCAATGTTTTTATTACTTGGCTTAGCCAAACTGATAATCAAATATTCATTATCAGAATTGACATATTGACTGCGCTGTACTTTGCACTTTACTTTATCTTGCCCATCCCCTGCTTGACTTCTTAATTCTTTTAGAATTTCAATAGACGCCCATCTTCGGCAGTAGTGTTGATCTAGTGCAGTTCCATGAGGATTATGCAGACCTGAAAGGTGCATTTCCTTTGTCAGTTTGAATGTTTCTTCATTGGATGTGCTAAAACGCAGAAAGAATAATTCCTTAATGCCAAAAACTTTGGGCAATAAATTGGTCATTCTATGCATCAGCATTTCAGGTGTGCATTGATATGTTTCTAGAATATCTAGTAACAAATTGGGATTAAACTTTGGCTCAGATAAAAAATTTTTCAAGTCTTCTACTATTGCTTTTTCAGGTAAAGCCAGTGCACAAGCAAAATATGAAGCTTTATAATTATTCAATACTTCTTCAAATGAGTTTACAGATATCCAGCTAGAAGTAAAAGGTCTAGGACTTAAACTTAAATTATGATATCCGAGCTCCTTTGCCATGGTAAAAAGCTTCTGTGATTCTGTTAATTTTGGATTCATCAATAGCTGTGGAGCATCTCCAGGTATGGTCATAGAACGCAGTGGCTTTAACTCTTGCTGATGTTCCAATCCATTTGGTAAAACCTGATAATTAAATTCTGAACTCAATATTTCCTGAAATTGCTGGAATGTATAAGGATATGAAATATCATTGAAGAATTGAGTTCTGAATGTCTCAACCGCTTCTTCAATACTTTCAAAATAATTATCGTGCATTTCCTGAAAAGAACGCAACATATTGAGATACAAACTTTCGACCCTCAATCCATAATTCCTACTAATTTCTATCAGAGTGCTTAAAAAAGCTCCCAATTTTGCGGGGGCATTACTTAGTAAATCCAATAAATGAGCAGGCTCAATTCCAAATAGCTCTAAGGGCAGTTCTTTAAAAAGGTTGGATTGCAATAATTCTCCCAAAGGAGCCAGTTTTTTACTTAATTGCAGGGAAACCAAATCATCAAAACTGACTTCCAATGTTTCTGAAAGTTTATTGATTTTCTCAATTTTAGGATATTTTTTACCCTTTTCTATTTCGTTTAGGTAAGAGGCTGACAAGCCTGTTTGCTTTGATAATTGTGCAAAAGACAAGCCTTTTTCTAAGCGTAACTGCCGCACTTTTAAACCAAAGATAAGTTTTACATTTTCTTGAGATATAGCCATTATTAGTTGTATTTATTGTTATTTCTTGTTCTCCTAAAAAGCGAAGAAACTTTTTTCAATTTTTTTTCAATGCCTTAATTACTCATTACTTCTTTTAAAGTCATTCGCAAATATAGCGAATAAAATCCAATAGCGAATATTCGCTTGTTATTTAATTTTCGCTAACCTACATTTGAAACATCAATCATCTTAAAAACTGATAATCAAATGGAAACTACGTCAGCACAATTAAAAAAATCGAAAAAGAAAAATGAAGACTTTAGCTTATTGACAGATGAAGCCATTTCATTCTTAAATAAACTGCATGAAAGGTTTAATGAAAAAAGATTTGAGCTATTAGGGAGAAGAGAACAAGTTTATGATCAAATCAAACAAGGTAAGGATTTAGATTTCCCGAAAAGCACCGAAGATGTCCGCAATGATCCTGATTGGAAAATTGCTCCTTTACCTAAAGACTTACAGGATAGAAAAGTAGAAATCACGGGTCCTGTAGATAGAAAAATGATTATTAATGCGCTAAACTCTGGAGCTAGAGTTTTTATGGCAGATTTTGAAGATTCTACAAGCCCTACTTGGAAAAACATAACCGAAGGGCAGCAAAATTTATATGATGCCATCAGAAAACAAATTGATTTTACAGCTGATAATGGCAAGGACTACAAGTTAAAAGATAAAACTGCGGTTCTAAAAGTTAGACCTAGAGGATGGCATTTATCGGAAAAGAACTTTTTAGTAGATGGTGAACCTATTTCTGCTTCACTATTTGATTTCGGATTATACTTCTTTCATAATGCTCATGAATTAATAAGAAATGGAAGCGGACCTTATTTCTACTTACCAAAATTGGAGCATAGATGCGAAGCCAGATTATGGAATGAGGTATTTGTATTTGCTCAAAATGAATTGGGAATCCCAATCGGCACTATAAAATCTACTGTATTAGTAGAAACCATCACAGCTGCTTTTCAGATGGAGGAAATTATCTATGAATTGAAAGACCATATGGCTGGTCTTAATGCAGGTAGATGGGATTACATTTTCAGTTTTATCAAGAAATTCAGAGATAGACCTGATTACATCTTACCAGATAGAAATCAAGTGACTATGCAAGTTCCCTTTATGAAGGCTTATGCCAATCTTTTGGTAAAAACTTGTCATAAAAGAGGTGCTCATGCAATTGGCGGTATGTCTGCTTTTATTCCAACTAAAGATGAAGAGCAAAATCAGAAAATATTCGATAAAGTTAGAAATGATAAAACAGAAGAAGCACTAGCAGGATACGATGGAAGTTGGGTAGCACATCCGGCATTAATTCCAGCAGTTGAAGCTGTATTCGATCAAATCATTGGAGATAAGCCTCACCAAAAACATATTTTAAAAGAAGATTTTAGCACTACGCCTTCTGCTTTAACTAGCCCAAATGTGATGTATGGAGAGGTTACTGAAAAAGGGGTTCGGATGAACATCAATGTAGCTTTATTGTATATCGAATCTTGGTTACAAGGAACAGGTGCAGCAGCCATCTATAATCTTATGGAAGATGCAGCCACTGCAGAAATCAGTAGAGCGCAATTATGGCAATGGTATCATCACCAAGTATCCTTTAAAAACGGAAAGATTTTTAATAGAGCCCTTTTCTGCATGCTATTAGAAGAAGAAACTGCAAAAGTAAAAGAAATGCTAGGTCAGGTAAGAGTGGAAACTGGAAAGTTGGCAATTGCCAGAGATCTTTTGAAAAACCTGGTGAAGAGCGAAGATTTTGAAGACTTCCTTACTCTTAAAGCATACCCACACATATAAATCAATTTCAAATCATACTATAAAATATAAACGACATGGATACTCAAGAAAAAATTCACCAAATAAAAACAGATTGGGAAACTAACCCAAGATGGAAAGATGTAGAACGTACATACACTGCTGAAGAAGTAGTGAAATTAGCAGGAACTGTGAAAATTGACCATAGTTTAGCCCGATTAGGTGCTGAAAGATTATGGGATTTATTAAAAAAAGAAGAATTTGTTTCTGGCTTAGGTGCTCTAACTGGAAACCAAGCCATACAAGAAGTTCAAGCTGGTTTAAAAGCCATTTACTTAAGTGGATGGCAAGTAGCAGCTGATGCTAACCTAGCTGGCCAAATGTACCCTGATCAGAGCTTATATCCTGCCGACAGTGTACCAAATGTTGTAAAGCGTATCAACAATGCCTTACTAAGAGCAGATCAAATTCAATCCGTAAGCGGAGAAGGTGATATTCATTGGATGGCTCCTATAGTAGCAGATGCTGAAGCAGGATTTGGAGGTAATTTGAATGCTTTTGAATTAATGAAAGGTATGATTGAAGCTGGAGCAGCTGGTGTTCATTTTGAAGATCAATTATCTTCAGCTAAGAAATGTGGTCACTTAGGCGGGAAAGTTTTAGTACCCACTCAGGAGGCAATCAATAAACTAATCTCAGCAAGACTTGCAACAGATGTGATGGGAGTTCCTACTATCATCATTGCAAGAACTGATGCTGATGCTGCTAATTTATTAACCTCGGATGTAGATGAAAGAGATCGTCAATTTCTAACTGGTGAAAGATCCGATGAAGGATTCTTTGGTGTGAAAAATGGATTGGAGCAGGCCATCAATAGAGGTCTTGCATATGCACCTTATGCTGATTTGGTATGGTGTGAAACCTCACATCCTGATTTGGGTGAAGCAAGGGAATTTGCTCAAGCGATAAAAGAAAAATATCCTGATAAAATGCTTGCTTATAACTGCTCACCATCATTCAACTGGGCCGCAAAACTAACTGAAAGTGAAATGTTGGAGTACCGCGAAAAACTAGCTGAAATGGGATATAAATTCCAGTTCATCACATTAGCTGGATTCCATGCTTTAAATACTGCGATGTTTGAATTGGCTACTGCTTACAAAAACAAAGGAATGGCCGGATACTCTGAATTGCAGGAAAGAGAATTTGCTTTACAGAAACAAGGTTTCAAAGCAGTAAAACACCAAGCTTTTGTGGGAACAGGCTATTTTGATGCCGTTCAAAATGCTGTTACACAAGGAAAATCTTCTACTACTGCCCTAAAAGGCTCAACTGAAGAAGCTCAATTTTAAAATATCGTTTCCGTAGTTTACACCGAAAGGTGTTTCATGTAAAAAAGGCTTCTGAAAGGAAGTCTTTTTTCATTATAACTCTCCTATTTCAGTCTCTTTCAAACTCCATTTAACATCTTAATTTTATTAATAAACCCATCAAGTTAATTAAACTCAGGTTAATACTTGAATATCTCATTTTGTGTAATTTGTCTGTTAGGCTCTTTTAAAGTTCATTTCTTAATTCGTGAATATTTAAGGTGACAGCAATGAAAATGAGACTACTTCGCTGCTGTTTCATTTTGAATGCAGACTTGCTTACCACCTCAAACATTACTCTCAATAATGCACAAATTCACATTTTATTCAACATAATGTAGTTGAAGTAGTATAATAACATAGACTAACCATAAACATTCATATGAGAAATTTAACTTTTAGAAACGGTGATATTTTACCCGCTTTAGGACTAGGAACCTGGAAATCAGAGACTGGAGAGGTTTATAAAGCAGTATTGGAAGCCATTAAGGTAGGTTACCGCCATATTGATTGCGCCTACATATATGGAAATGAAAAAGAAATCGGGGATGCTCTTCAAAAAGCTTTTAATGATGGTTTGTGCACTCGAAAAGAAATATTCATCACTTCTAAATTGTGGAACAATGCCCACTTGCCAGAAGATGTGGAACCTGCGCTTAAGCAAACTTTAAAAGACTTACAGTTAGATTACTTAGACCTATATCTAATGCACTGGCCGGTGGCTCAAAAGCCTGAATCACAATTCCCAGAATCAGGGGATGACTTTTTAGGACAAGACAATGCCCCTATTCAAAAGACCTGGAAAGCTATGGAAAAATTGGTAGACGCTGGGCTCACCAAACATATAGGTGTAGCAAATTTCAATATCACTAATCTGGAGAAATTAAGAGAAATTGCCACCATCAAACCTGAAATGAATCAGGTAGAGTTACATCCTAGATTGGTTCAAGAAGATTTGGTTACATTCTGCAAAAAGCATGACATTTTGATGACGGCTTATTCTCCTTTAGGTTCGAAAGATAGAGCCAGTCAAATGAAAAAGGATGATGAACCGGATTTATTTGAATTGGATGTTATTAAAAATATTGCAGATAAATACAATAAAACTCCAGCACAGATTTTAATTGCTTATGCCTTAAATCGTGGTATTTCAGTTATTCCAAAATCAACAAATCCTGGAAGAATAAAGCAAAACCTAGAAGCAGATAAGATAGATTTAAGCAGAGATGAAGTAGAAGCCATCAGCAAAGAAGATGAGAATTATCGTTTTGTAGATGGTAGCTTCTGGACACAGGACGGCTCTCCTTATACTATGGAAGATTTTTGGGGAAAGTGATTAATTAATAATTAGTAATTTTTTAATTAATAATTTAACCAGCCAACGGAAGTGGATTTCGTTGGCTGTTTTAGTTTATAGAGATACTATTCATTTAAAATAAAAAATTACCCTAGGGATTAAACCTTAATAAAAATCAATTATTGATTTACTGCTCCCCTCCTACCAGCTTCTTTCTTATTCACATAATCCTCTATCAATCAATATAAATGCGTGTAAAAGAATATGAAATAATATCCTTTTAGATTCATCTGGAAAGTTATAGCCTTAATCTTATGATTAATGGCATTAAACTAAACAATAATAAAATATTCATATATGAACCATTTAAATAAACAATTTATATTAAGTTTACGAGATTAAACAAAAAATCATTTCTATTAAAACCTAATTGTTCAAATTAATTTTTTTTTATGCGTATTAAAGCAATTGCGATACTTTTTATCGCTATAATTTTCAGTTCAAGCTGTGCAAGTATTCTAAACCCAAAGTATCAAAAAATAGAGATTCAAAAAGAGAAAGGGAGTAAAGTATTGGTGAATGGTGAGGATCCTAAATTAAAAAAAGGGCAAGTAGCCCTTGAAAGAAATAAAAAACCAAAACAAATAACCATCATTAAGGAAGGGAAAAAAGATGCTAACTTTGTAGTCAATAGTTATAAAAAAAGTCCACTTTACATCCTTTCATGGATACCATTTGGTATATATGGGACATTTTTGTTAGACAATTATCCAAGATCTTATAATTATGATAAGATTCTTACTGTTGGTAAACTCGAATCAGCTTTAATACTAAAACCTGAGGGAGCAAAAGATATTAAAATCAATACTGTCAGCTTAAATATAAAACCTGAAGATTATAAATACAGATCTATTAATGGATATAAAAGTTTTAAAAAGAAACCGAATAAGGTAGAGCTAGAGCCCTTCGATACTGATGAGGAGATCAAAATAGAAGAATCTATTTTTTCTCATAGTCTTAATGAATTACTTAAGAATAACGGATATATAGATACTACTAGAAATGTTCTGAAAAACAGCTTTTCTAATAACTTATATATAAATGCCAATGTAAATAAAGTTTCTATTCATGAAATATTTACGGGTTATAAAAACTCAGTATATAATAAAGGGTCTTTCTATTATGTAGATTTAAATATTGAATGGGAAATATTAGATATCTATAAAGAAACTATCTATACCCAAACAACTGAAGTAACCTCTGGTGAATTTGCTGCATTAGGTAAATCTGATTCAAAAGAAATTGATGCCTTAAGATTAGCCGTTGATGATGGTGTTGAATTAGGCCTGATCAAATTCATAAACTCAGAAAAAGTACAAGAAGCTTTAATGGACAAATCTTTTGAAGAAGAAAGCAATTCTTTCGAAGAATTAAGTATTAAAAATAACAATAATTATGTTAGCAATCTAAATGAGGCAGTACAGTCATCTGTAACAATTAAACACGACAAAAGTCATGGAAGTGGATTTGTTATTGGTTCAGACGGGTATATTTTAACTAATTACCATGTTATAAATACGGCAAATGAAAATAGTAGAGTTGTATTCAATGATAAGTCTGAATATGAATTTGAGGTAGTTCGGTCTAGTAAGCTATATGACTTGGCATTGGTAAAAGTAGAGAAAACCAACTTGATGCCTTTTAAAATGAATATGGATAAAAACATCCCAATTGCGACAGATATCTATGCAGTGGGAACTCCTACTGCTCAAGACTTATCTCAAACAGTTTCTAAAGGAATTATTTCAGGATTAAGAGACTATGTAAATGGCTCTAAGCTAATTCAAACGGATGCCAGTATCAATGGTGGAAATAGTGGAGGTGCATTAGCAACAAAAAATGGACTTGTTTTCGGAGTTGTAAGTGCAAAATTAAAAGGGATTGGAATAGAGGGTGTTGCCTTCGGTATTCCTGCCTATGAGGTAACAGATAAATTAAAATTAAATATTAATTAAGATTTAAACTTAATAATTGGAAAAGCCAATGGAAATGGATTCCGTTGGCTATTTTTTTATATTTTTATTCACAGCAAAAGTAAAAATTGGACTTATAACCACATATACACCTAACATTTATATCGAAATTGATGGATCTAGGCTTACTTCTGATTTTAATTGATTCAAAACGTACTCATAAAACACTTCTTTATCTACATCAATTGCTATTTTTAAAGGATGACCCGTTTCACTCAATAGCGTTTGCCCCGCATTAGGAGGTCTGTCACTTACAGAAGCTTTCACTTCCTCTACTGTAAAATTCTCAGGCATCGAAATAAAGCAAGTCGCTAAAACATCCCACATAAAATATACATAGTGATAGCTAGGAATAGTGTCAATAGTTAAGGCCCATAATTGACCAGCTAAATTTGATAAAAAGTGATCTGATTGATAGGCTAACTTTGACAAAAAATCTTTAGTTACAGGAACATGGTTGGTAACATCCAAGGGAATACAAACCAATGGAAGCTCTAATTCAAATAATTCTTTTGAACTTTTGGGATCCCAATATATATTCCATTCTGCCGTTCCATTATGTTGGTAAGTCTGTACATTTCCTTGCGTTCTAAATGCCCCAGCCATCCATACTACTTGCTCAATTTTATCTTTTATATGGGGCGCTCTTTTTATTGCTTCTACTAAATTTGAGCATGGGCCTGTAATTAAAATAGTTACAAGGCTTTTCGCATTTGTCAATTGATCAATTAATAAATCGACTGCCTCTGGAAGGGAATAAGGATTTAAATCATAGCTCGCATTGATGAGAGAAGGTAAAGCATTAATCACTTCTGGCCTTGCTCTCCATTCATTAGGAAAAGCATTTATCCCATTTTTATCACTTCGCCCTATAGGAATATTTTCTTCGCCAAACAGTTGTAATACTTTGTAAGAACTCTCAATTGCTGGCTCTATAAAACAATCAGCCGGTGTTACATTTACCCCAATAACTTCTACATCTTTCATGGTAAGCAGTAGCAATTGAGAAAGTAAATCATCAATTGCGCCATCATGTTCCATGAATACTAAGTTTTTTGTCTTTCATGTGTTTAAATTTATTTCCTAAGGCCACAACTTGTCCCGTATTCATCGGAATAAAACTTATGCTCATTTCATATTAATTTCCTTTTTATTGATAATTTACCTTGAAACATTCTTGGTTAAAAGGATTTAGCTAGCCTATGATTTGATTGCTAAATATAAAAGAAATAATTATCTCACTAAAAGATTCTTCCTACCTTCTATCTTATTCACATAATCCTCTATCAAAATATATAAAACCGTGTTAAAGAATACATAAATACCAAATCCAAATAATATTACTTTCCTAACAAACATTATTTTCTCCTAAGTTATTTTAGTACTTCCTAATTCTGTACAACTCTTTCCTAAATATTTTTTGGCTTTCCTGAGTAATAATTTACACTTCCTAAAACTTAGGAAGTGATTTTTTTCATCAGGACTTATTTAAAGCAGGTTTAGCATGTTTAAAGAAATGCTTGAACTCCTAATATTTGTAGATATATTAAGGGTTTAGGCATGAGGATTTCATTTCAAACCGAAAAGTTTAGGAAGAAAAGAGTGATTACGGCATTAAGGGAAAAGTCCAAGCGGACGCTTGAACTATAGGGGGTTAGCCATAAAGAAGCTCCATAACTAAATAGATAAGTCAGAAGAGAATCTTTTCGTCACAGATTCAAGCATTGATTGGTTGTGCAATGTTTTTTGCATCTTTTCTGAATAAAAGTAAAGCAAGTCCAGTAGCAAAAACTAAACAACTGAATAACATTAAATTTCCATTATTCCAGATAAAAAAGGAAAGACCAACAAAGGGTGCGCCTATTATTACCATAGTCGCACTTATGGGATTTGTTTTTATAAAGTTTAAGGCGTGAGTTGATAGTCCTAAAAAGAGTAAAGATGGCCCAACAATAACAAATGGATACAAAATTGATGGAGTATTACTTATTTGCTCGCGTAACAGGTCTCTTCCAACATTATCCGTTCCAAAACTCCACATAATAAAGTCAATAGTGCAAAGTCCAATGTGCCCAATAACTCCTAATGCAGTTATTACTGAGGCAACGGAATTAATCCTGTTTTTTGGAAACACATCATTAAATGAAAACAGTAAAACTGCACCAATCAAATTAAACCAATGCGCTAAATCGATATGTTTTTGAGCATTCAAGGAAACTTGAGAAAAAAGCACATAACTCAAAACGAAAAAAAATAGGCCTATTGAACAAAGGGTTCTTGTTTTTGTCATAATTTAAATTTTAAAAAGTGTGTTTGATATTTTTATTAGGTTAAAGAGGGCGTTTTGCAATGAGCTAAGCATTAATTTTTTCAGCTTTTTTCTTTCTAATTACTGTTATGACCAAAATAAGTGAGAGCAAACAGAAAACAATAAAACTATCTCCAATGATAGAATATATGGTCTTCGTCCCTTTTGTGGGGAGTTGTGTAATCATTACTTTACTATTATCCGTAAAATGATTCATTTCACTCATCATCTTTCCTGTATAATCTGCTCCTATGGAATGGCCTAAGCTAGCTTGCCTTACCAAATTGAAGCCTTGTTCTAAGGCTCTAAATTTAGCCATATTAGTATGTAATTGGTCAATTTCTTTATAATCATTACTTGGTGCCAACAGAATGTCAGAACCTTTAGCCTCTTTTAAATAATTAGGAAAATCTAAATCAAAGCAAATTACTCCTGCAATCGTTCCATACTCAGTTTCAATTTTTTGGATTCCAGTAGCTTTATTATTACTAATTGGAGCCTCTACACCAGGAACTGAAATACCCTTCCAATAATCCATAACTTTGCTTCCATTCTTGTCAAATAATACAAATTTATTTTCAAGATATTTGCTGTTTGAAGGGTCTACTACGGCTATACCCAAACCTAAATATATATTTTGCTCAGAAGCTATTTGACTCGCTTGTTTATATAATTTATTTTCGTCCTCCTTTAGTATTACAGCATTCCCCTCTGCCCAAAAAACTATTTTGGCTCCAGCTTTTGCTTCTGCAATACTTCTTTCAAATAAATAGTCATTTAATTTCGATGTATTTCTTCTCGCCTTAATTTTAGCATCATTTGCAGTTTCCTTGTCATTAATTCCCTGAATATCAATCCCAGCATTAAGGCTATCTAATGCAGAAATAGACGCTATTCGGATAGTTTCAGAATTGGGTTTTTGAAATTGCACACGATAACCACCATAGCATAAGGTGAAGACCAAAACAAGACTATAAATAAGCACTCCCTTTTTTACAGTTCTCCATTCATTTCTTTGCTCATAAATCCAATTGCTAACAGAGGCAAACCAGGTAATTAAAAAAGTGATATACCCCATCCCAAAAACAGAAATAGACTGCAATAAAATATGCTGTGATTGCTGTGTATAGGCAAAATGACCCCATGTACCGTATTGATTCAATTGATGATAGGCATATTCCATTAAAACAGCAGCAGTTGGAAAGATAAGTGTGGTGAGAAATGAATTATTCTTCTTTGAAAAAAATGAATCTATTAAATAAGGAAGTGAGGCAAACAAACTAAATATTGCAGCAATAAGTAAGGAAATACTTATAGGTATAAAAGGAACTACATCAAACCCTATATAATAGCCTATGCCAATAACCAAAAAAGCCATTAAAAATCCCTTCCACCTAGGTAATTTCCGAACTGCATAAAGCAACATGGCTGTAAAAACCCAAATAGCAAAAAAGACAGCGTATTGTCCATTTGAAAATATAGAAAGAATTAATAAAGTAAGGGCAAACAGAATTTTTTTGATGATATTAGCTGTCATGATAAGATTTTTGTTTTGTCTGTTTCAAAACTATTATCATAAAATCATTATAATGCTACACCAGAGTGTAGTTCTATACTATTATTTTAAATCTCTCTAGCAACACCCCTATCCAGCCAGAGGCTGACCAGCCGCTGGCTGGAATCGCCTCAAGGGGATAGCCCTCACAGATTTAAATTATCAGGAAATTTTAAGCTTTATATCTCTTTTTCAATTATTAAGCAAAAAAAAATAACAAAGAGATATGTTAATTCAAATCAAAGAATCAAGTGTGATTCCGTGCTGCTCCCCCCTTGAGGGGGGCTACGGAGGGTGTCGCAATCTGCTTTAGTAAACTTCAAGTTATCTCTTTCGAGGTTCAGTTCTCGGCCAAAGGCTGACCAACCTCGAGTTGGAAAAACTGCTAGGACTTGAAACAAAAGAAACAATTCCGTAGGCATCCCTATGATAAATAGTAGAATTACCATTAAATTCGTGGTAGAGCCTTTAAATAAAGTATCACCAAGGATTAATGGATAATAAGGATTCCTTTTTCTCGAATAGAAATACCGTAAGAGACTTGACAGCTGCAGATGTGCAAAATGCAAGCGATTATCTCGAAGTGGTGAAAGCTATCTCAAGAGCTACGAACCAAAGTATTTATATTATAGATTACCAAACAAAGGGATTTGAATACGTTAGCGATAATCCGCTTTTTTTAAGTGGCCATACTGCCGAAGAAGTTTGTGAAATGGGCTATGCCTTTTATTTCAAATATGTGCCATAAGATGATTTAGAATTGCTATTGAAAATAAATACGGTTGGTTTTGATTTTTATGAAACCCTTCCTTTAGAAGACAGAAAAGACTACTCTATATCTTATGATTTCCATTTGACTAATAATGAAGGGAAATTGATTCTGATCAATCAAAAGTTAACGCCCATATTTTTAACGGAAGAAGGTAAAATATGGAAAGCAATTTGTTTAGTCTCCTTGTCAACGCAACAGCACGCTGGCAATATTATAATACAGCGGAATAGATATAATGAAACGTATAAATATGATTTAAGTAGCTGTTGCTGGAAGCGAATAGAAAAAATAGCCTTATCAGATAGAGAAAAGGAAATACTACGATATTCAATTAGAGGATATAGTATAAATGAGATTTCCGAAAAACTATTTATTTCTTCCGATACCGTTAAGTTTCATAGAAGAAAATTATTCGAAAAATTAGAGGTGAGTAACATAAGTGAAGCTATTTCATATGCCTCTCAAAATGAGCTTATTTGATGGTTTAATAGAGTTTTTAAAGCAGATTTAAGTTTATTGGGTAGTGGTCATAAAAATATCGAAAATGCTTGTCCAGGGTGCTGGGATTGGGAGGAGGAGTTTGTGGGAGTTTTTCATGGGGTGGTTTTATGATTTACCTATAAAACCTGCTATGATGAGCGGGGATTAAAAAGCTCTAACCTTTTGTCTCGCATATAGCCACGCCTTGTTTTAAATTTATCACTTGTGGCGGACTTTACAAGTGCCACCAAAGTATCCTGACCGATTAAACCCCATTCATAGTCCCTATGTTGTGAGGAGTTTAATATATTAGAATCTCACCTCTAATATTTGTAATTCCTTGTCAAGAAATTGATTCAACTCATTGTTTTCGAGCATTTCCTTAATTTTCTTTAATCCATCAATATACTCAGATTCAGCTTCGGCATTGGTTATAATATCTTTTTCAAAGTTTAATTCGGTTTCTATTATGTAATGACAGAAACCAAGTAAGGAAATATAATCCTTAGTGTCCTTAAGCAATTGTTGATCTTGGAGCTTAGATGTATCAGTGTTTAGGTTTTGAATTAATTTCTTGTAATTGGCTGAGTTATGAAAGCAAAAATTTAGTTGATCATAAAGTCTACTAGGTAAATGTTTTGGATAAATGTCAGATTTTAAAATCGTCTCTAGTGTTACTGGGAAGGGAATTTCAGAACTACGTAAAATCCCAACGTTCAAAACACTATCATGCTTGATAATATGCTTTCCATAATACTTACCAAGTTCATCTTTGTACCCATCAAACATCATTCCTTGTACAGTTTCTACATCGCTTAGGGCAACTTCCAAATATTTGAAAGTGCTAGCCCTATTTTGACGTTCAACTTCAATTTCATTAAAGTAGAGTCCAAGTGTGATACCCAGAAACGTACTTGATAAGCCAATAATAGATGTAAAAAATGTGTTGTAACGTTCTTTTCTTTCCTTTGAACCTAGAATTAAGTTAAAGATTATACTAATAATTAATATCCCTAAACTGATTATAGCAATTAGTTTCATAGCCTGCTTGATATTCCTCACAACGTTAAGTATAAGCCTGGTGCAGGATTTCGGAGCAATTCACTATACGGTTACTGCTAAGTTTATTAGGAGTAAAAATGCTCAATTTTAACGATTCGACCCACATTATGCTTATACAATATTGTACAGCGATTTTACATTATTTTTTCGTCCTTTAGTCTTTTTTGTTTCCATTCTGGTAATTTGTCAAACTTATGTCTCCATTGAGCCAAATTATCTCTTTCTTTTTTAAAAGTCCCTGCTGGTGGATTTAATACTGGATATTGATATCTGAAACTTAAAAATTCTTGTAATTGTTTTTCAAAAGAATCAATATGTTTATTTGTCTCATGGTCAAAATCAACTCCAAGTTCTAGTAATAAATCAACCCTTTCTCCATCTAGGTATCTAATAGTTCCATTTGACTTTTTTCTTCCTTTTCTCTTTAAATGTCTTTGATCATTTAACCATCTACCAAGTTTATTTTGAGTACCATCAGGGTTAGTTTGGGGGACATGGGCATCTCCGTGCATTACTGTCCATTCTTTTAGTTCCTGATACCTATCCATCCATTGATTATTTCTTGGATTAAACTCTGGTAAGTCTTTTGACCATATAAAATCCAAATCATTCAACTTTTCAATTTTATAGTCACTCAAAACTTCTTGATTGTTATAGGTTCTTTGCATTGCGACCCAATTACCTAAAGAATAAAATGTATCATTCTTATCTCTAGTGTGTGGAACATCAGAGTTTCCGTAATCATCAAAATATGCTTTTAAAAGTTCATAATTTTCTTCCCATATTCTAGCCCATCTTATTTCGTGGCCATCACCAAAATAAAAACCAACCTTTTCTAACTTTTTCTTATGGTCGAGAGGGATAGTTCCATTAGTATTAAAAATTTTTTGTTTCCTGTACCATGTATAAAGAGAACGGTTTTCATAATCACGAGGAACAGTTACTTCGTTATTTTTCTTTTTGAATTCTACGAATTCATTAAAGAAATTTTGCCATGTTTCAAGGTATTGTTTAGTTATTTTATATTCGTAAGTTCGATATGAACCGCCACCGCCATTAGATTCACTTTTCTTTTTTTCAGCCCCTTCTGTTTCTAAGTATTCTGTTAAATCAAGGTCAATATCATCATCATCTGGTTCACCATTGGCATTAATAAATGAATTCAAATGATTTAGTAATCGAAGGATACTTTTGTGTGATAGAATTTCAAATTTTGGCTCAATGGTATTTTTTATTGAGTTTTCAAGTTCATTTAATCCATCTTCTTCAGTTACAGTAACACCCCATTCATGGTTTATGTAAAGTCCACTGTCCGTGAAATTTGCAGAACTAATTAAACCTCCAACATAGTTACTTGAATTCTTGAAAATGTAAATTTTACCATGCAATTTATTATTAAGGGATATCTTACACTCAATTTCACCTGATTTAATTTTAGGTATTTCAATTAGTGATTTAAGAGAATAGACCTTCTTTATTTGGTCAATAGAGTTAGGCTGTAAAGTGGTGATAAGATTGATTTTTTTTAATCCACTTAAAACTTCATTGTTAAATAGAATATTAAAGTCTCTCATTAAATATGGACTTGCAATAAACAACTCATCTGACTTTCTAATCATGTCAAGTATATATTTCTTGTGATTACTGTTTTCAGATAGATTGTCAATTATTTTCATGTTCGTTTAAATGCTGTCCAACGTCCAACTAAAATGAGTATGCGCCCAAAGTGCTAGAAGCACGTGAGTTGCTATTTTGAATTATCCCTGCAAAGTACTCAGATCGCATATTCATTTTAGTGTTTGTTAGCAATATTTTTATATTCTATTTTGTTGGAAAGTTAGCCAATGATTGATCTATATACTTGATAAGAAATTTCCAAGTAGAATTTCTTAAATTATTGGTTTTCATGCTTTTCCTCGACTCAAGTCGTTTTTTTAATTTCTCTAGGAAGTCCTTTTCTGGAAACAACTTTTCGTAAATGTGTTGTCTATACCTTTCCTGAAAAAGAAAAGCTATTTCAATGATTTCCTTGTTTGATAAATTCAAAATGGCAGAATAAACTTTAGTAAATGAGAGTTTTGTCCAGAAGGGTTGAAATCTGAACATGTTTTCTCTACTTCTCGCCTCTTCAACAAACTTGTTAAAGTCTGTCTTCATAATTTGAAAAAGCTCTTCCGTTTTATCAGTATTACGGTTTGTCTCAATTTGGTTATTTACTTCAAGGCAGTATTTCATTATCTCGATCACATCATCTTTAAATTCTGTATCCTCACTAATTGAAAGTTGAAACCTTAAATGAGACACATGTTTGAAATTCTCTTTTCCTTTTGAGATCCCCTTTTTTATTCTACTTTTTAAGCGATCTAGGTCATATCCAAGGACATTGTTAAACCTTGAAGAAAAATGGAAAACAGTAGCATAATCCTTCAAAGGGTATTTCCCTTGTTCTGCAAATTCTATCATTTGGTTAGTTAACTTTCTATATGACTTATCAGAAAGATCAAGACAATCAAAATAACAAAGTTGATTATAAACTTTTTGATAATCTGGAACACTCCCATCCTCAACGATGAAATAACCTTTTAGCTCCTCCTTTAAACTTGCCTCAATAAAGGCATTTTGACCAGTTAGGTACGTAAGTATTGAATGAAAATAATAGTACCTTTTGCTTCCAAAGTATACTTCCTTAAAGGTTTGTGAATAGCTTTTTTGCTTCTCACCATCTTCATTGCCTGAATCATTTCTTAGGAATTCATTAAAATTAGGTACATTCCTTTGGTTTTCCATTATTTCATTGAAATTGGTGGAATTAAGTTTGCCTAACTTGTACTCAAATGATGCAGCCAATGAGAAATTCAGTACAGCTTTCTGTTTCTCCCTCTCATTGATCTTAAAATCTTTATCGGATTGAAAGAGATTGGTTAATCCATAAAATATGATCTTAAAATGCTCTAAGAAAAAAATAAGGTTTCTTAGGTTGTCCTCATTCTTCTTAATTACTTCGACAATCAAAGATTTGTTCTCGGTGAGGAACTTATGATAAAGTTTGAATGGGCTTTTATAACGTTGGTCAATTATCTCGTCAAATGCACTCTTGCTTTTTGGTTTAAATTCAACAGAAACCCCAATAACTTTTTCCTGAAGTTCGCTTTGATAGTCGTCATCTTCAAGAAGTTTCTGAATATTGGCGATTAAAATGATCTTAGCTCCTTGGTTTTCAACAAGGGTATTAATAAAGCCAAATACTTCTTTGATATTAAGGTTGTCGCTTTTTCTATCAATGTCATCAAAACAAAGGACAAGTTGATCATAATTGATCCAATCCTTCTTTGTGACATTGACATCTGCAATGTACTTATCAATGTCACCTAATTGATTTATCTGGGCAATACCTCTTATGATGGATTTACCTACTCCAGCCGCCAACTTAACTGCGCCATTTTTCAGAAAAGGGTGTATTGAAAGAAATATCTCTGTTTGAATATCTTCCAAACTTCTAATACCAAAAAGAGAAATATGAACAGGAATTAGCTTTTTACGATCATCCTGTAGTGAACCCAATTTAGAAATCATTGGAGCCAGATGCTCCTTAAAAAAATGGGTTTTGCCAATTCCATACTGACCGTTAATTATCACTGCATAGTTTGACTCAATCTTGAGGTATTGTTCGATGACTACTTTCAAATTATCATTCATGCAGGTAAATTATTGCTAACATTTGAACACGTACCAATCGATTTACATGAATTCGCTAATATATAGGAATAAATACACCTTGGTATATGTATTTCGCTTATGTTTTTCAGAGTCTTAAAAACCTCAGGTGTACTGTCAAAGTGAAAAGTACAATGTCGGTTTTGGGCATCAATGAACTAATAGCCTAAATATAAAAGAATTAATTTTACTTCCATCCCATGAATTATACTTTTAGTCGAAAATTTTGTACTGAATTCGATAATGAATGCTAAGTAAGCTCTCAACTCTTTACATCTTGAATTTCTTTAGTGGTGTCAAATACTTTTTTGGCAAAAGGGCAAAGGGGTATGATTTTCACATTGTTTTCTCGGGCATATTCAACTGATTTCATTACTAACTTCTTGCCTAGTCCTTTTCCGGCAAATTTTTCGGATACCCCAGTATGCATGTGCATTTCTCTGGTTTCCATAAACATGGGATAATGACATTTAAACTATCATTATTTAGCTTTTACCACTCACCTTTTTCATTAAGGCTTGAGTGGCTGATGGACTGCACTTGAGACTTTTTAAGCATTCCCTATATATAGAGAATTATACTTTTAGCCAAAAAGTGGCGGTTACTTTCTGAATTGCTATTCCGGACAACTTCACTCCCCATACCATTTATGAAAACAATGGAAACTCATCTACTGAAATCAAATGGTGTTGGGCGGCATATATCACTAAGCCGGCTGTATTTTTTGCTTCTGTTTTCAAGAGCAAATTATTCCGGTGCCCTTCCACCGTTCGCTTAGAGATGAATAAGAGTTCACTTATTTCCTGTGCTGTTTTTTGTTGACATATTAATTTCAATACCTCGAGTTCTCGACTGCTTAAAGCGCTTTCTGAATTGAGGATTGGTGCAGGTGAATTTGATGTTACTTGATTTCTGATAAATTCAACTTGTTCTGACAAAAAGTAGAAGCCTTTTTCATGGACTTCAGTAATAATTTCCACCAAGCTTTCTTTGCTAACTCCTTTCGGAATAAAAGCCGAAACGCCTAACTTAAGCATGAAACCAGTATAGGCTGGTTTATAATGTGAAGACAATATAATGACATTAATTTCTGGATAGTTTTTTTTCAATTCATCGGCTGTTTCAACGCCATTCTTACCTTCCATCTTTAAATCTAGAAGTACAATTTCGGGAAGCACTTCAAGCTCTTTTAATGTTGAAAGAAAATTGGTTCCACTTCCATAAGTCCCCATGACTTCAATAGTATTTTGCTCTTTCAGATAATTTGAAATCAATTCTAACAAAAGAATATCATCTTCAACAATTGCTAATTTTATCGTATTCATTCTAATTGATTTTGCTTGAAATGATGGAATAAAAACATGGAACAACTTCCTCTATTGATTCGGGAGTTTATTCTATAGTCCCCCTTCAGGTATTGAACTCTTGTTTCAATATTTTTCAATCCCAATCCTCTTTTATGCAATTTTGAATCAAAACCTATCCCATTATCTTTAATCCTAAGAATAAGATGGTTGTCTGATTGCCTTAAATGCAAAAAAATGCATGTTGCCTGAGCATGTTTAATGATATTCGTTAAGGTTTCTTGAATAATTCTGATAAACTGAATCTTAAAATCCACTGTATATTCAAACTGCTTACGGATATCCAATTTGGTTTTAAATTCAAATTTTGCTTGAAGTGGCGCTATGGTTTCTTGAATAAGTTCTTGCAGGGTAGAAAGCTCCATTAAAGGTGGGCTTAAATCATGGGAAATTCTTCTTGCCAAACTTATAGAATCCTCCATCAAGACTGCAATGCTGTGGTTATCCTTAAACTCCTGCTCTGCTTTAATTTGAACGGCCAATAGTTTACCTATTAATGCATCATGAATTTCTGTAGCAATCCTTTTCCGTTCTTTTTCTTGTGTGGTGATGGTCGATTGTAAAAGATCCTTTTGATGTGCGGTTTTTGCCTTGGCTTCTGCAATTTTTGTAGCAGCAATTTTGCGATAAATAAAGCGCACCAAAAGCACAATAAAGAGGATTAAAAATGATAAAAAGAAAAGGACAATTAAGATCCATTTACTAATCATTTCAGGATTTTGCCATTTTTCCATATCAAAGAGGTTAAAATGCTATAAAAAGTAAATAGAAATATGATTCGCAATACCCAGATAAAATACACCGCCATTAAATCTTCATTGATTAGAAAATTCAAGGGCAATAAAAAGATAAGCTGAAAGGCAAAAAAGACTAAACAAGCCATATTCAAAAAGGAAAAATATTGGGGCATGGGCTTGGCATGTGTAAGAGATTCAGTTAATAATAGTATACTCATGGAGACGATGGAAAATGACACCACCACACTAGAATACTCTTGAAATGCCTGCACATCATCAACATTTGTTTGGATCAGTTCTACCGCAATAAAAATGACTCCTATAATTCCGATCAGTAAGACGATGAGTTTCCTTTTAGTGACCTTATAATAGATGTAAGTAAAGATCAGGAGATCCAGCAGCCCTACCACAAAGAATAAAACAAGATTATTATTATCTAATTGACTTAAAATCCTGGAGCTTAAATCG
The DNA here is from genome assembly GCF_030503855.1 of Marivirga salinae. Lineage (NCBI taxonomy): Bacteria > Pseudomonadati > Bacteroidota > Cytophagia > Cytophagales > Marivirgaceae > Marivirga > Marivirga salinarum. The sequence continues at coordinate 3,634,650 of NZ_CP129971.1, forward strand.
ATTATTAGGCATCCAATTAAGTACGCCCATAGCACTCGATGTATTTTATCTAATTTATTGAAGTATAAAGCACCTATAATAATGCCAAAGCATAAAATTATAGGTGAAATATAGGTGAGGTATTCAGCGTATTGTTGAAAACTCATTTAATATCGAGCTCAACCAGAACCCCATAGTCATTATAATCACCACCAAAGGGAGGTACAGGTCTTGCCAAATCTTCATAACTGGAATCCGCAGTGTCGATTGTATTTTGTGAATTCAATATTTTAAAATTGTCTGTATTGTAGACTACGATATCAGCAACATATTTTGAATTAACTTTCTTCAGAGCTAAAAAACACTCATGCTTTGTTCCTACAACGAAATCTGAGGAATCAATTCCAAAAGCCAGCATTATGGTATTATTTTCTGACTTACTACTGAAATGAGCCTCTATCCACTCTCCTCTTATTTTATCATCATTCCAATTCTCTACCCATTTAGCCACTTTTTCATATGGAAGTTTAGCAGCGTGATCTATGCTGTTTTCCAACAAATTAGAGGGTAATGGTTCTTTATGAGGTGATATTGCAGTTTTTGACAACCAGTCATTCTTTTTTTGCTTATCATCATTTTCTTCGATAAAATAGAAATTAAGCTCTCCCTCATCGGTCATTGCCAAATAAATATGCAAATAATCTGAAATTTCCCTATTCGGTTTAAAAGAGAACCTATTGCCAGCCTTCGTAAAGTAAGATTCTAAGAATGATTTGTCTTTTCTTTTATCATTCCAATTCTTAATATTTTTTTTGGGATTGCCTTTTTCAGCTGATAGGTCTAATGATGATTTGGGTTGATTTTCCATTTGGTTAAAATATTTAGGTTAAGATTGAAATAAGTATTAATTCTTACATGCGAATATAGAAGTTATAGTTCACTTTTTTAAAGCAACGAATGATTTTTTTATTGAGGCTGCGAGATCTTAACTACATTACTAGCATGCCAGCTCATCAGAATTAAATTCACAATAGTGTAAACCAATTCAATTCTCTCAAAAATTGATGGGCTACTTACAACATCTGACAGATAATCTAGAAAACTACTATTCAACAATTAGAGGGTGGAAAACCGTCAAATCTCACCACACAAATACCGCCCTTAAATCGTGGGTATTTTTACTTGTTTTTAAAAATTGGGTATTTCTACGCTCAAAAATACAGACTCAGACAAAGAACTTTGATTCATAATCAAAGCAAAATATTCGATTGAGTAGCTACTATCATTGCTATTGGTTGCAAAGGCGGAACCCGAAAAGCCTTTTCAAATAGAGTAGGAAATTAAAATCAAAAACTTAAAAATCATGTCAAAATATTATTCATTTAGTGACGAAGCAGTAAAAAATGCAATTGAAGCGGCTCAAAACACACATAAAGAAACTCAACTTAATGCAACTCAGTCAGATTTTAACGTGCATCGCGGTGGATGCATGTTGGTAGCTGCTGAATGTGTTAAAGTAACTACCGAGGGACATAGTGTTTGTGTAGAATTACCTTTAGGCTTTGGAAAACACTGTTTTTCTTTACCAGTAAGCATTCCAAGTGGATCAGTTGGTCAGGCTTGCTTAAGTATATGTACAACTTGGGGAATTCCTACTGGAGTTAAAGTAAGTGTTGTAATTGCTGGAATTACAGTAGTAAGCCAATCATTTGGTAAATGTTAATTCAATAATTTTGATAAGGGGATTTATTCTCCTTATCAATTTATCTTCTCAACTGGGTTATGGATTAGAAAAAGAGGTTCTTGTGTCCTAAAGTTAAATACTGAAGGGAGGCACAGGTGTTGTTTTCATTTTCAATGAAAGAAATATCTATTGCTGTCGATGCAGATGGTAAGCATACCGATGAGAAGAAGTCAATGAATTTGAGATGATTGAGACTTCCTTTCAATAAGCCATCATAATCGAGAATTCTTAGAGAAATCTTAAACAAACAGTAAATAAAAAACAGCATAACGAAGTATTGAGCACAAAAAAACCGGTATTAACCGGCTTTCCATTTTAATTAAAATATTTTATCACGCTTCATTCTGATTCATTTTATAATATTTATCAAAGAAGTCCTTCATCTGTTCAGCTGTTGTTCTGTTTTTTAGCCTGATAGCAACATTCGTTTTCTCATCATTTCCAAAGACTAAAGAAATTTTATGATAAGAATTAGGACTGCTACTACTTCCGCCTGATTGAAGAAAATCACCAATTTTAAAACCCTTAATTTCTTCTTTGAGAATAGATCTTATTTTGTAAGGAATCCCCATCCATTTATGTTGAACTTCCATTTTTTCTGGGGTCAAGCTGACTTTCAAGGTATAAAAGCTCTCAAAAATCGTCAAGCCAAATGTAATCAGACCGAAAAAGCCTAGAACAATTGTTAGAGCCAAAGGCCATTCCTCTTCTGTCATGCTGTAGCCTGCAAGCGCTAACATGCCACCTCCCAATAGAAACCCAAATATCAGTAAGGTTTTAAGGATCCTGAAATTTGGGAACCTTATTGTGTATTCTTCTCCATTCTCAGTGAATTCAGTTACATCATTAATCAATTGAAAAGCAAATTTCTTAGTATCTGGATGCTCTTTAGAATCTAATTCTATAGTCGATAATTCAGATGTGTTGTAAACCGGAATTTCAAATTGCCTGCTGAAGTGATCATTATCATAAGACACAGTACTTACTACATTCCAGTGGATTCCCGCTTTTGAAAGGCTTGATTCACTTTTATCCGATGGAATATCAAATCTAAATTGTGCGCTATGAGAATCATTATTTAAATATGCAAAGCCTGTGGTTTGCCAAATGAGATTTTCGTGTCTTTTCCTATCGTTCCCCGATCTACTATATCTCACGCTCATACAATTTACTTTTAACTCAACTGTACTATTTTTTGGAATGGCTTTCTTAAAATTAATAACTCCACCAAGATGACCACCAATAGAAGCAGGAAAAGGATCCAAAACCATAGTGCCGGTTCCATTTTTTACGATATCAAAAAACTTAGATAAAACACTAAAAATTAAAATCACACCTATTAAAGGAAACAATCCTACTAGCCAAATCGCAGGATCATCAGTCCCCTCTTCTTTTAGGAATAATACCAAAATCGGAAATGAAATTAAATTCCAAAGTATTGTAAAGAAAACCATACCTCGATTACTTGCTGCTGTATTGCAAGAAATTTGATTTCTTTTCCATTTACTTTTCTCAAGCCAAGGCTTTGCGATAGTTCCTGTTTCCGACTTTTTATTCCTGATTGCTTTTATAACCATAAAAAGACCTATAAAAACAAATAAACTAGGCAATAAAATGGTCATTATCAATACTGGAATTTCCATATTTTGCATCTCCTGCTGTAATTCAGGTGATGCAGGATCTATGTAAAAAACTTTCTCAGGCTCACTCTTCCATTCCTCAAGGATTGTTTCTTTATTCCTTTTGGTCATCTCATGTTGGCTGGAATCCCGAACATCGGTTTCTTCTATTTGAAGGGTGTAATCTTTTCCATTATATTGATACTCGTAATCGGCAGTAAGGGTGTAAACAAATTGTCCATCATTATTTGTTGTCCAATCTAAATTGGTCTCCTTAATTGTACCCTTTACTTCCACATAGGATTTTTGATCAAACCACTTTGCGACAAGAGGATAGCTTACTTGACTTAAAAAAAATAATCCCATGCCTAAAAAAAGCATAGGAAAAATGATGGCAATTATTTTCTTCGGATTCATCATCCAAAAATAGATTAAATATCATAAATCCAAAATAAAATATGTTTTTATTTAGATAATATGTTCGTTTAAATATAGGACTCAAAGGTAAGCTTGAGAGAAGAAAAAAGGATATTATCGATTAAATATGCACTTTTCTTACTCAAATAGCGTTATAAGAACATTCATTTAAATACAATTAAGTGTCTAATTGACTATTTTGTGACTTTTTATTATCCACATTCATTAAATATTTTATAAATTCACTTTATCAAAAAAAGTATAAAATGGAATCTAGATCAAATAAATCAGAAATTATTGATACATTCTCAAATGTTAGATATTTTTCTTTTGAGGAAAAGAAGGCTCCATTATTAGATACTGAAGGAGTTAATAGACTTTTAGATGCTATTATTGATTTTAAAAGCGTTTTGAATGAAAAGACTCATTAAATAAACTCATTAAATGATAGAATTGAAAAAATAACTTGGTTCAATGATTTAGATGAAGAAAGTTTGATACTTTTAAATGATATCATTTCTTCTGCCAAGGATTTACGCACTTCTCTGATAAGACAATATATTTCATTGAATTTCTTAATAAGCAACGGAATTGCAAAAGATGAAATTAAAGAATTTAAGAATTCAATCGATGAATTAAAAGAGTCTTATGAGGATTTAGAGTCTGTGTTTTTCTTTCTCCCCGAAATGCCAGACTTTGTTGAAACCACAAAAAAGCTCTCCCTTATTTAAAGATGGATTTATATTGTTTAGAGGACTTTAAGGTAGAATTCGATAAACTAAAATCTAAAAAATCCTATAAAACATTAGAGCAAAATGTAATTGATTACTTCTTTGGAAAAACCAGTCAAGAGCTTTGTTCGGGCGTTAGACTAAATAATAGTAGTGACACTCCTTATATCAAAAAACGTCTGGACGGTAGAGGTGGCTTCAGAGTTTATTTTCTTTTAATAATAAAAGGAGATTCTTAATATTTGATGTTTGTTCACCCTAAAACTGGTACTCATGGTTCTGACAATATAACTGATGAGTCAAAAGCTTACCTATACAAGAAGGTGCTAAATTGTATTAAGTCAAATAAGTTGTATAAAATGACTTTGGATGAATCAAAGGCAACCATAAAGTTTGACAAACTATCTTAAAGATATTTACCTAAACCAAATAATACAGCAAAGTTTAATTTTTACTAGTACTAGATAAAGTAACAAAACTAATTATCGGCAGTAAAATACTTTCACTGCCGATAATTTGATATCAAATATTTAATCTTCAACCATCACCGTATTCCGCGTGATGTTAATGGCCTCTACTACTCCATACCCTCCATTTACATTGGAGTAATGAGGAGCAGGCTCGCTAAAAACAAGATCAATAAATTCATATTCAAAATTGTAAAAACCAGCTTCATAACCCGATTCGTTTATGGAAATCATTTCTACTATGTAGCCTTCATAAATATTTTCAGCTTCTATCGGGAAATTAGATGTATACTTCGCTACTCTAAGAGGATAGTCAACACTTTGGTTCTTATAACATTCATTAGTAAATTGATATGCAAGCGTACAAGGGCCATCTGTTTCATCCGACTGTATACTCCAGGCGCTACTTAGCTCTTCAGTTGGCTCACCGTCTATAATACCTTTGACTCTGAAGCTGTAATAAGGTATTTCTTCATCAATAAAGAGATTTAGATTAAGCAACCAAGCATCATTAGATTGAGGAGGATCAGATTTTGTATAATTAGAGAGTGTAATACTATTAACCTGAGGCGCTTTATAAAAATAAACCAAATCGCTTTCCACTTCACCATAAGGAGTGTTAACCTTTATAAGGTAGCTATTTGAAATTTCAAAATCATATTCTAAACTATAATTCCCTTCCCCTTCTTCTATAAAAGAAGTAAGATGACCATCTGTATCATGCAATTGTATATCTGCATCCTCAATTGCTCTATTGGTTTTAAACTCTCCTTTTATGAGAGCACTATAAGTCAATCTTGCGTAAGATACCCCATTATTATTGAGAGAAACAAACAGCACTGGCTTAATTTCCTCCACTTCAAAATCATAGTCCAAAGGTCTCTCACATGCAAAGAACAGCAGTGGAATGGCGATACATAAAAAGCCAGTTAATTTATTCAAATTAATCATTTGTTCTTAAATAAGTTCATGCCAAAAGAAACATAGGGAAGTACAGGGATAAAGCCTATACCTCTATAATTCGTATAACTATTCTCTTCATCTAGATATAGTAGCTCTGGAGCAAATACATTCGGGTTTATATGATTATAAGCATTTATCACCCCAAAAGACCAAGTACGATCTCTGCCCTTTTTTTCAAAACTATAGGTAGCTCCTAAATCCAATCGATGAAAAGCAGGCAATCGGGCGTTATTGCGATCTCCATAAATCATATAATCACCCCATTCTCCGTCTATAATGGCAATTGGAGCTGTAAAAGGTCTCCCTGTTTGAAAATTCCATACAGCATTAAACTTCCAGCTTGCATTTAGGTCATAGTTCACCATCACACTTAAGTCATGCGTTTTGTCGAAGCTTGAAGGATACCAATCCCCTTCATTAATCTCCAGAAATTTACGTTCAGAACGAGCCCAAGTATAACTGACCCAGGCATCCCAATTTTTATAATCTAAAGTAATCATGTTTTCAAAACCATAAGCAAATCCCATTCCGTTAGTAGCCAATTCATTTTCCCAGTCTAAAGATGGGGACAATTGAAGCAATGAGCTTCTTGAATAATCAATTAGGCTCGTCATGTTTCGAATATAGGCTTCGGAAGAGAAAGTAATCGATCTATTCTTTGAAGACTTACTAAAGCCCAAACTGGTTTGACTTGCCCTTGATGGTGGGATTAATTGAGTAGATGGTAGCCATACATCATTTGGTAAACCTACAGAATTAGCGTTCAATAAATGTAAAAATTGGCTGGTTTTAGCATAGGCCAACGACCAATTCCAACCTTTTAACCCTTCCCTATTGATGTTGAACCGGTACTCTGGGCTTTGATAATTTGCACCCTCCACGAAAAAGTTTACATATCTAAAACCTGTACTCATACTCCAATATTTACCCCATTCAAAGTTTGTCTGCATGTAAGCAGCTACTTCCTGTCCGCCTAATACTTGTCTATTAATTGAGGTTTGATCGGTTGAACTGTTCTTTACTTCGGAAACAAAAGGTTTGAAGCCCAGGTAGGCCGCTTCCAGTCCTGCACTGATATCGATCCATTTATAAATAGGAATAAATAGTTCTGTTTTTAAACGGCTATCTGACACTGAGCTGCCTACTTCATTGGAATTTTCTTCCGTAGCTTCCTGCCCTGGCTCAGGGTCTTCTATGCTTATAATATTACTTATATCAGATTGATATCTATAGGTAGAGTAGGATAATGTATTCTTCCAGAAAAGTCCCTTTCTTAGTTTTTTATTGTGTCGTAGGCTAGCCACTGTATTGCCCCAATTCAGATTAAATGCCGTAGTTAAACGGTCTGATCTTTCTCCAACCTGCCAAGTATCATTGCTGTTATATAAACTCAAGTAGATATGGTCGGTGTCAGAAAACTTATAATTAATTTTCGCATTGATGTCGTATAACCAATAATTAAATCGATAATCACCTGTGCCCAAACGATAAGCAATATTGAAAGGCAATGTAAGTAGATTCAAATAAGAACTTCTTGCGGACAGAAAGTAAGATCCGCAACCATCATCAACAGGCCCTTCAATTTGTCCTTTAGAGCTAATAATTCCAACATCTAATTTACCTTCCGTTTCATTACGATTCCCTTCCCGCATGGTCATATCAATTACAGATGACAAGCGACCACCATAACGGGCAGGGAAATTGCCTTTATAGATATCAACGTTTTTTATAGCATCACCATTAAAGGTAGAAACCAAACCGAACAAGTGAAAGGGGTTAAATATGACAGCATCATCGAGCAGAAAAAGGTTTTGATCAGGGCTTCCTCCGCGCACATATAGGGCAGCTGTACCTTCTTGACCACCCGTTATACCAGGTAGTAAGGCCATCGATTTAATGATATCTTTCTCACCCATAATGGCCGGAGCTTCTTGTAATTTAGCTACATGAGGGCTCAACTTACCTAATTGCTGGCCGTGTTGAGGTCGACTTGCTTTTACCTCCACCTCTTGCAAAGTGATGGGGCTTAATGATATCACGAGACTACTGTCATTTTGACCACTAAAATCTATTTGTTGAGGTTCAAATCCTGTATATGAAATGAGTAAGCTTGTTTTTTCATTACTTTTAACCTTAACAGAAAAGTAACCAAAATTATTAGTGATGACACCTTGGGTAGTTCCCAATAATTGAACAGTTGCACTCACCAATCGCTCAGCTGAGGATTTATCTTCAACAAAACCGCTAAGCGTAATTTGCTGAGCACTTAAGCTTCCTAGAATAAAGAAAGCAATTAAAAAGGCAATGTTTTTTTTCATTTTATACTACTAGGGAAAATAGTTGGCTTATTATATATTTTTATAAATTAAGGATTCAATCTAAAGTACTGATTTCATTTATATTATATCGGTATGAATTCGAATTCACTTTGCTATAAATTTTCTGCAACCACTGGGCTTTTCAATTTCTCAAGTATAGCTTTTCCTTCTTCCTTCAAGATTTGAGATAAAGTTGGAGTCGCTCTAAGCACACCTTCAAAAATGTTAAATCCATGACGAACATAATATGTTTCTCCTGGTTTCAAATAAAGATGAAGCTCGGAAGAGGGTCCTGCTTCACTGAGCAAATTAATCGATTTCTGATTAGTTGACCATGTGAGGTAACTTCTAGACTTCAGTTTGCCGATCTGTTGCTCATTCGAATAAATATTAGCTGTAACTAGATTAGCACACCTGCTATCACGAATCACATAAATTGTTGAGTTTTCTGCATTATCCGAATCTGAGGGTAAATTCACCAATTGTTTTGATGGTGCACAACTTATCAAGCTAATTAAGGCAGATACAATAATTAAAAATTTCATTAATGGATGATCTATTATGTGTGGTTCTAAAATTAATATCGAATTGAAATGCCCCTCTAAATCTAAAACATTGGAAACTTTATTCAAGCGTCAATGGGGTTTTGGTCGAGTGGAATTATTTCAAAAATATATACTAAAAATTACATGTAGTATACATTTGTTATTAAATATTTTAAAAAATTTTTAGTCTCTTAAACTGCAGTTATAGTAAGAAAACACTCAGTTTAGATTTAATGCTTTAACCATTTTAATATATGTACTATTACTTCGGAATTATTTTATATAATAGAGCTAAACAACTAATTAGAATTATAGAATCTTGTTTATAAGCTGATTCGTTCAAGGAAATCATTTCTACTATGTAACTATCCTACTTATACAATCATCGGATTTCTTGTTCCAAAGCTAAAAAATGTGAAATCCGATTTTCGGAATCATGAAGAGGAAATATATCTACCTTACAGTCATATTCCTCTCCATTTTTGCGATAGTTTTTGATACTGATACTAAAATTCCGATCTTCTTGAAGCTTTTGCCTAAAAATTGACCGAGTGTTTGAGTCAGTATTTTTCCCTTGCAAAAAAGTAGGTGTTAATCCAACAGCTTCTTGCGCTTTGAAACCTGTCATTGCTTCAAATCCGCTATTTACCCAGAGAATTTCTTTTTCTAGATTGGTTAAGACAAGCGCCTCAAAAGGGTTTTTCAGTATCTTTTGGATATTCTCTTGCCACCTATTTCGCTGAGCATATTTTTCCAGACAAGATAAGTCTATTTTAATTTTGGAGAGAACATTGGCATTACTCATTGCGGCAATATCATGACAATGTAATACATTTTTGAAATCCTTAGGAGTGTCCAGTATTTTGGTATGCATTTTATGATATTCTTGAGGACTTAAGTCCATCAAATAAATATCTAAACACATCATATTACTCAAGTTATTCTGGTACTTAATCATTGATAATTTTTATTAAAAATATGCTTGCATGCTTTATTACTTTCTATCGTAAGATAGTTAAAGTCGTGATTTTGCATTGCAATAAATATTTGAAGTTCTAAACACACTGTCTCAAAACTTCCTAATGCACTAATGATACAGATTGGAAATAAGAAAAGAGCTAACAAGTAGAGATCCACTTAACCTATAAAAAGCAAGTTTATAATAATAACTACTCATCAGACCTGAAGCTTACCCCAATCCACGAGGGCAACTATCAATACTTTACAGGCAAGTCTCCTGACTTGTAACAATTTTTGCTAACCTTCTCAACCTGAATGCTCAGGAAAATGGTATCTGAGGCAAAAACCTATGTGTTACATACAGTTGCGGGACAGTTCGTGATTCTCACACGATTCCTTATTAATTAGCATCTCTGCCAAACCTGCTAGGTGTCGATGAAATTATGAAACATAATAATTCTCTATAAAAGTATCTTATTAATCATTAATCGCAAAACATTGAATAATAAATCTTTAATGGCATTATTCTGTTAGCAGCAGCAATTTAAGCAAATGGCTGCTGTGTCTCCAACCAATGTTAATCCTTGGGATAAATGAAACTTGATTTCAAATAAACAAGATCTATTTCTTCATAAGGATGACCTCTCAATCGGGCATTAAGCATAAAAAAAGCCGGCATCAACCGGCTTTTCATTTTTAATAATATGTTTTTAATCAAGACTTGTCTTTATTTCGACATTCTTTTACGCTCGTTTTCGTCAAGATAGATTTTACGCATTCTGATGCTTTTTGGCGTTACTTCCAAATACTCATCTTTCTGAATAAATTCCATAGCCTCCTCTAATGAGAAATTGATTTTCGGAGCAATTCTCATTGCGTCATCAGTACCTGATTTACGCATATTGGTTAACTGCTTTCCTTTATTGATATTCACATCCAAATCATTATCTCTTGAGTGCTGACCAATAACCTGACCTTTGTAGATCACATCACCCGGATCAACGAAGAACACACCTCTGTCTTGCAATCTATTGATCGCAAATGCTGTAGAAGCTCCCTCCTCCATGGAAATTAGTGATCCTTTGTTCCTTTCAGGAATATGTCCTTTATATGGAGCATATTCTTTATATCTATGATTCATTACAGCTTCTCCAGCTGTAGCAGTCATCATGTTATTTCTTAGGCCTATAATACCTCGTGCTGGGATTTCAAATTCCAAATGCTGAACATCACCTTTTGGCTCCATCACTAACAATTCACCTTTTCTTTGGGTCACTAACTCAATAGCTTTACCTGAAACATCATCTGGCACATCAATAACCATATGCTCAATTGGCTCACAACGAACACCATCAATTTCTTTATATAATACTTGTGGCTGACCTACTTGCAATTCATAGCCTTCTCTTCTCATGGTTTCAATCAAGACAGACAAGTGCAAAATACCTCTACCGTAAACCAAGAATCGATCTTCAGAATCTGTAGATTCTACACGCAAGGCCAGGTTTTTCTCAGTCTCTTTCATCAAACGATCACGCAAATGACGAGAAGTAACGAATTTACCTTCTTTACCAAAGAATGGAGAGTTGTTGATAGTGAAAAGCATACTCATGGTAGGCTCATCAATAGAAATTCTTGGTAATGGCTCTGGATTTTCAGGATCAGTTACCGTATCTCCAATATCAAAACCCTCTAAACCAATGATTGCACAAAGATCTCCTGAATGTACTTCCTCCACTCTCTTTCTTGCTAAGCCTTCGAAAGTATGCAATTCTTTGATTCTCATTTTCTTAACAGAACCGTCCTTTTTACATAGACCTATTTGCATGCCTTCTTTCAAGGTACCTTGGTATAACCTTCCAATAGCAATTCGCCCTACGAAAGATGAATAATCCAAAGATACAATCTGTAATTTAGGGATACCTTCTTTAACAGGTGCTGCAGGGATTGTTTTAATGATTTCATCCAAAAGAGGGAAAACATTATCAGTCTGCTCTTTCCAATCAGTGCTCATCCAACCGTTTTTACTTGAACCGTAAATGGTTTGGAAGTCTAGCTGATCTTCAGTAGCATCTAAGTTGAACATTAAATCGAAAACTTGCTCGTGCACTTCATCAGGACGACAGTTTTCTTTATCCACTTTATTGACTACAACAATTGGCTTCAAGCCTAAGTCTAATGCTTTTCCTAATACAAAACGAGTTTGTGGCATTGGTCCTTCAAAGGCATCCACTAAAAGCAAAACACCATCGGCCATTTTCAAAACTCGCTCTACTTCTCCTCCAAAGTCAGAGTGACCAGGAGTGTCAATAATATTAATCTTAACCCCGTTATAAGTAACGGAAACGTTTTTACTCAAAATGGTAATTCCACGCTCTCTTTCTAGATCATTATTATCTAAAATTAATTCGTCTGATTCCGTTCCTTCACGAAATTCCTGACAAGCATAGATAATTTTGTCAACCAAAGTAGTTTTACCGTGGTCAACGTGGGCAATAATCGCCACATTTCTAATTTCTGACATCTAAATAATATAAATAAATTAACTGATATTCAATTAGTTAATACTATTATTAAAAAGTTTCAACTAATCAAGTTGCAAAGGTAAGTAAAATAGTTTGCGGGATAATGCTTTTAGAAAAATATTAATGATTCCGTAATCTAATATCTTACCTAAACAGTCCTGCAATTACTAACGTAATGAAATCTTAATTACAACCATTGCAACTCTTGCTAAACTACAAAATTGATTACTTACCCGGAAATATTTCTAAAGCCAACCTCTGAGCCTCAGAAAATGCTTCTTGATTTATCCCTAAATCAATATTATTTTGGTTGAAATAAGCTACCATATCTTCAGTTACCATATTGCCTACCAAATCATCCTTTGCCATAGGACAGCCACCAAATCCTTTTATGGCTCCATCAAATCTTCTGCAACCAGCTTTATAAGCCGCTTCTACCTTCTCCCAAATCGTAGCAGGATTACTGTGTAGATGCGCTCCGAACTCTATATGCGAATATTCAGGAATCAACTGCTCAAAAATCCATGAAATATTATCTGGATTGGAGACTCCAATTGTATCAGAAAGCGAAATTACTTTCACATCAATTTTATCTAATTTCTCTACAAATTCCTGTACAAATCCTGCGTCATACGGATCTCCATAAGGATTCCCAAAACCCATAGAAAGGTAAACCACCAAGGTTTTCCCGTTTGCAATTGTGAGTCCTTGAATTTCAGATAAATCTTCCATGGCGGTAGCAATTGAGCGTTTGGTATTGCGCTGCTGAAATGTTTCCGATAATGAAAGAGGATACCCCAAATAAGAAATCTGCTCGAACTTCACTGCATCAGAAGCTCCCCTTTGATTTGCAATGATGGCTAATAATTTTGAACTAGATTTTTGCCAGTCAATTTTATCAAACACTTCAGCGCTATCCCTCATTTGTGGAATGGCCTTAGGTGAAACAAAACTCCCTGCATCAATTGTATCAAACCCCACTGTGAGCAATTGATTTATATAATTTATTTTTTGCTCGGTAGGAATAAAATCATGCAATCCTTGCATGGCATCTCTTGGGCATTCTATAAGTTTAATGTTTTCATTTTTCGTTTCCATATTCCAAAGCTAAGCAATAGGATTTTTAGCTAAAAGAATTATTTATTAGGATTGAATTTTCATTAAAGATAAATCATAAGTATAATAGCAGTTTATTAAATGCATCTTCTTAATTTTCAGCTTCGAATTAAAAAATATCCGTGGGAGTTATCATCAAACAAAGTGCTTATGCCTCTATCATCAACTACATTGGAGTTGCAATAGGTGCTGTCAATATGATATTTCTTTTCCCTGAATTCTTGAGCAAAGAAGAATTAGGCCTTACCAAAGCAATGATTTCTATGGCTGTTATATTATCTCCATTTGCTCAAGTAGGACTTGCTAGAAGCACTCTAAGATATTTCCCAAGGTTTAATAAAGGACCCAATTCATCAGGCAGGTTTTTTACTTTCGTGTTGATCATGGCTTTCTTCACTATTACCCTCTTTATTGGCTTTTTTCAATTAATTGACCAATGGATTTTTGAGTTTTTTGAAAAGAATGCGCCTGAGTTAATCCATCAATATTGGTTGATTATCATTTTGGCTGCTATTATGGTTTATATCTCCATATTTGAAGCCTATTTCAAAGCGCAGTTAAATGTGGTGATCCCAACCTTTATAAGGGAATTTCTATTGCGGATATTAAGCAGTTTATTAGCTTTTATTTATTTCTTAGATGTCATTTCCTTTGAATGGTTTTTAAGATTCTCAATCGCTACATATGCGTTTAGTCTTTTATTGATGATATTAATATTATTATTCAAAGGGCAATTACGATTCGATTTTTCAATCTTCCATCTCAAAAAATCTTTCATTAAAGAAATGATGAAATATATGGTTTTTATTATGGCGGGTGCTGTGGGTTCAGTTATTGTTTTACAAATTGATCAACTAATGGTAACAGGATTTCTTGGGTTAAAAGAAAATGCCGTTTATGTTATTGCTTTTTTTATGGGAACCGTAATTGAGATTCCTAGGCGGAGTATTTCACAAATGTCTGATGCTATTATTGCCAATGCCTTTGAAAATGAAAGACTAGATGAGATCAAAAAGATCTATAAGCAAAGCAGTATCAATCAGCTAATTTTAGGGAGCTTTGTGTTTATATTGGTAGTAATCAACTTAGATAATATCTATGCCATTATGCCATCCGGGGATGATTATTCAAGTGGGAAACTAATTGTTATTATTATTGGACTGAGTAAGCTTATTAATATGGGATTTGGGGTTAATTCAGAAATCATTATTTCTTCAAAACACTATAAAAGTAATATCTATTTTGTATTGATTTTAGCGACATTAACTATTGGGCTTAACGTTATATTAATTCCGAAATATGGATTAACAGGTGCTGCACTAGCGACTTTTGCATCCGTATTTTTATTTAATTTAATCAAGATGATTTATATCTATTACAAATTACAATTTCATCCGTTTTCTATTCATACTTTAAGTGCCGTGCTGCTGTCTGGATTATGTTTTTTTATAGTGAGTATAGTCCCCCAATTCTCTAACCCAATTTTAAATGGAGCTTATTTGTCAATCCTCACGGTTATGATTTTTGGTTTATTGATGCTGTTTTTTAAACCTTCAAAAGAAATCACTAAAATAATTCAGCCGATTAGAGATAAGTTTAACCTTTAAAAAAAGCTTTCACATTTTCAGCTACATATTCTATTTCTTCTTCGGAGTGATTAGGGTGAATAGGAAGAGATAAAACCATTTTAGAAGCTTTGGAGGCGTTATAGAAATTCTCTTTTATTTCAAATACTTTCATATCCGAAAGTGCAGCTGGATAATGAATATCAGTTTCAATTCCTTTTTCTAATAGAAACTTCTGAAGTTCATCTCTCCTATCTGTTCTTATTACAAACTGATGATAAACATGACCATCTGTTTTAGGGGGTAGAATACAATCGGTATCAGCCAATATATTATAATAAATAGCTGCTAACTTTTGTCTTTTTTCATTATCAGAATCAAGGAAAGGGAGATTAGCACATAAAACAGCGGCTTGAACTTCATCCATTCTGCTATTTCTTCCTAATTGTAGATGCTCATTACGAGTTTGCTGACCATGATTAGCCCACAGAAGGCACTTTTTAGCTAGTTTTTCATCATTTGTAGCAATAGCACCTGCATCACCCAAAGCAGCTAAATTTTTGGTGGGATAAAAACTGAAAGCTGTAACGTCTCCAAATGTCCCAGCCAGTTTTCCATTTAATGTTGCCCCGTGAGCTTGTGCACAATCTTCTATCAATACAACATTATACTTGGCGCAGATAGAAACTATCTTTTCAATTTCAGGATGAACCAACCCAAATAAGTGAGGTAGAATTAATGCTTTGGTGTTATCATTAATCTTTTTCTCTAAATCAGAAAATTGGATTCCGAAATGGATGATATCAATATCGCAAAACACCACTTTTGCCCCCACTAATTGGATGACTGAAGAATCAGAAAACCAACTAAAAGCTGTAGTTATCACTTCATCGTCTTGCTTTATTCCCAAACTTCTCAATATTATTTCCAAAGCATCGGTACAATTTGCAGTAGGTATGATATGTTGAAGCTTTAAATATTTCGAGAATTCTTCCTTAAATCTGACCAAATAATCGCCATTCATCATGACTCCCTTATCTAATACATCATCTATTACCGCTTTTACTTCTTGACGGATAGGCGTTAACTTTAAAAAAGGAACTGATTCAATCATCATATCGTAATTTATGATTAGTATTTATTTCAAATATATAGTGATTTTTATTTGCATTAACAGCATCGCTTTTCCAATTTTAAATTTGATTTAGAAGTGATTGAGCAATAAAAATCATTAAATTGAACTTATATTATTAATATTTCAAAGATTGAAATTTTTACTTAAAAATAAGCCATAAATGAAGAAAGTAGCAATAATGACCTCTGGTGGTGATGCACCTGGCATGAATGCATGCCTAAGGGCAGCTGTAAGAGGCGCGGTATATCATGGAGTAGAAATGTATGGAATATATAGAGGTTATGACGGAATGATTGAAGGTGACATCATTAAAATGAATTCTCATTCTGTAAGTAATATAATTCAAAAAGGAGGGACAATTCTGAAGTCTGCTAGAAGTGAAGAATTTAAGACCAAAGAAGGAAGAAAAAAAGCTTTTGAGAATTTACAAAAACACGGTATTGAAGGTTTAATCACAATTGGTGGAGATGGAACTTTCACTGGAGCCAAAATTTTCTACGAGGAATATGGAATTCCTACGGTTGGTGCTCCTGGCACTATTGATAATGATCTATACGGAACTGATTATACCATAGGATTTGATACAGCAGTCAATACAGCTTTAGGTGCGATAGACAAAATACGAGATACGGCAGATTCTCACAACCGCCTCTTCTTTATTGAAGTAATGGGAAGAGATTCTGGTTATATAGCTATTCGTTCAGGTATTGGTGGGGGCGCTGAATTAGTAATGGTTCCGGAGACTTCAACTAGCATCAATGAAGTAATTAGCACTTTGAGAGATGGATGGGCTCGTGACAAAACCTCCTCAATCGTAGTGGTTGCAGAAGGAGACGAAGAAGGAAATGCCATGGAAATAGCTGCAAAGGTAAAAAAGGAACTCAGTCAGAAGGATATTAAGGTTTCCATTTTAGGACATATACAACGAGGTGGCTCACCTAGTGCTCAAGATAGAATTCTTGCCAGCAGATTAGGATTGGGAGCATTAGAAGGCTTAATGAAAGGTGAAAAAAATGTAATGGCTGGAATTATCAATGATAAATTGGTTTATACTTCTTTTGAGGACAGTATCACCAAAAACAAGCCTCTAAACCAGGAATTAATTCATATGGTTAAGGTGTTGAGCGTCTAATTTCCTTGAAAAAAACATAGAATTGACTATTCAAGAAACTATTATAATTATTTAACGCTCATACAAGCTTAAAGGAAACCAAAATTAAGAATCCATATAACTGGGGGAAAAATGGAATTAAAAACTACACTTGAAATAAAGCCAACTGAAGAAAAAATCCATCCGCACGATAGGATTACTTCTATTGGGAGTTGCTTTGCAGATCACATTGGCAGTCGCTTTGAAGAAATGAAAATGGATATATTAAGTAATCCTTATGGGATTATTTACAACCCGATTTCTCAGATGCGATTGATTAAAGCTGCATTAAATGAAGAAGATCTCAATGAAGAACACATCATTGAAAACCGGGATATTTACAACCATTTAGATGCACATTCAATTTTTGGAAAGAAAAATCTGATTGAACTTAAAGATGGAATTAGGGAAGCTTCTACAAAGCTAAAAGAGTATTTGGAAAGCTCTAAAGTTCTGATTTTAACTTTTGGCACCGCTTGGGTATATCGCTATGAAAAAACTCAACAAATCATAGCAAACTGCCACAAACTGCCCTCTCAAAATTTCCAAAAGGAATTACTTGAATTGGATGACATAGTGAATGAAGTTACTTCAACTTTAAAATTCCTCAAAGAAAGAAATCCTGCACTTAGAATAATATTGACTGTGAGTCCAGTTCGTCATATTAAAGATGGGATACCCGAAAACAGTTTAAGTAAGGCTATTTTGCGATTAGCTACTAATAAAATTAAGAAAGCCATCGACAAAACTTATTATTTCCCTGCATTCGAATTAATGATGGATGATTTAAGGGATTATCGTTTCTATGCTGAAGATATGATTCACCCGAATAATATGGCAAGAAATTTTATTTGGCAACGTTTTAGAGAAACCTTCTTTTCAGAACCGCTTTTTGCCTATTGCGATAAATGGCAATCTATTAAAAATGATTTAAATCACAGGGTTATGAATCCAGGTTCGGAAGAACATGTCCAGTTTTTAGAAGCCTTACAGAAAAAGTTAAACCGATTTTCGGTTATGGGCAATGTAGAAGAGGAAATAAAACATGTTGAAAAAGAATTAGAAAATGCCAAAAGCCAATAAACTCATTCACGAAAGCAGTCCTTATTTATTACAACATGCTAACAACCCAGTTGATTGGCAGCCTTGGGGAGAGGAAGCATTAAATCAAGCCAAAAAAGAGGACAAACTTATTTTATTAAGCATTGGCTATGCAGCTTGCCATTGGTGTCATGTGATGGAACATGAGAGCTTTGAAGATGAGGAAGTAGCCAATGTGATGAATGAGAATTATGTCTGTATTAAATTAGATCGTGAAGAAAGGCCTGATATCGACCAAATTTATATGGATGCCATTCAAAATATGGGCTTAAACGGAGGCTGGCCATTGAATATATTTTTGATGCCTAATCAGAAACCATTTTATGGTGGCACTTATTTCCCAAAGAATAAATGGCTAGAAATTCTAGACAAAGTTGCAATGGCTTTTCAGAGTAGCAGAAGCCAACTAGAAGAATCAGCTGACAAGTTCGCTCAAGCACTAAACGTAACAGATGGAGAAAGACTAAATTTAGGTGCTCTGGAAGCAGAAAAATTTGAACCCAGAATATTATCTGAAGCCTATCAAAAACTGAGTTCATTCTTCGATTGGGATAATGGCGGAACTTTGGGAGCTCCTAAATTCCCTATGCCTGTCATTTGGCAATTCCTCATGAAATACGCCTTCCACAGCCAAAATCCGGAAGCTAAAAAAGCATTAGAATTTACCTTAACTTCAATGGCTGATGGTGGAATCTATGATCAAGTTGGCGGAGGATTTGCTCGTTATTCTGTAGATGCGGAATGGTTTGCCCCTCACTTTGAAAAAATGCTTTACGATAATGGACAATTGATAAGCCTTTATGCAGATGCCTTTCGATTCACGAAAAATCCTTATTTCAAAGAGATATTTGAGGATAGCATAAGATTTAGCGTAAGGGAAATTATGGATTCATATTGTAGATTCTATTCTGCTTTAGATGCTGATTCAGAAGGTGAAGAAGGGAAATTCTATACATGGACTTATGATCAACTAATCAAAATATTAGGAGATGATGCCACATCAGTATTAAAATTCTACAATGTTAGTGAGACTGGAAATTGGGAAAATGGAAGAAATATATTATTCCGCCACAGCACTATTGAAGATTTTTGTAAGGCTGAGAAACTAGATGCTGAGAAATTTGAAGAACAACTTCAGTCTGCAAAAGATGAAATACTGAATGCCAGAGAAGAACGAATTAGACCAGCTATGGATGATAAAATTCTCACTGGATGGAATGCTTTACAAATGCATGGAATATGTGATGCCTATAAAGCACATCAAGATGAAAAGTACAAAGCCATAGCCCAAGACAATTTCGTTTTCTTGAGTGATTTTGTTTGGGATGGAAATCACTTATTCCGAAGTTTTAAAAATGATCAGGTAAAAATTAAAGCCTATTTAGAGGATTATGCACTCACAATCCAAGCTTCATTAGCTTTATTTGAGATTACGGCTGATTCAAAGGCTTTAGACTTTGCTGAAACTTTAGCAAATTATACTATCCAGAACTTCTATGATGAAAAGGAAAAACTGTTTTTCTATACAGATAGATTGAGTGAGGAGCTAATTGCAAGGAAAAAAGAGATCTTTGATAATGTAATTCCTTCTTCTAATTCTGTGATGATTGAAAATCTGCATTGGTTGGGAATCTTAAAAGGAAATTCTAGTTATACCGAAATATCAGAGCAGATGTTGAAACAAATTCAGCATTTATTGCCAAGAGAACCTAAGTTTATGGCAAATTATTCTTCAGCTTATGCTTTAAAAGCTTACAGAAGTTATGATATTGTGATTGTCGGAAAGAAAGCAAAAGAACTTCAAAAGGAATTGTGGAGTCATTATTTGCCCAATACTTTTGTAATGGCTATACCTGAAGAAAGTGACAAACAATTGGTTTGGAAAGGAAAGGAAATCATCAATACCAAAACTACCATATATGTTTGCGAGAATAATGCTTGTCAAAAACCTGTTTATTCTGTGGAGGATGCCTTAGATCAAATCAGAAAATGAGCCAACTCAACTTGAATACAATTGAGGAAGAAAGTTTGAGAAAAACCTTTTTTGTGCAGGTTTTATTACCTGTTCCCATTCCAAAAACTTTCACCTACCGTGTTCCACAGAAATATGAGGAACATATTCAAGTGGGTATTCGAGCCATTGTTCCTTTTGGTAAAAAGAAAATTATCACTGGTGTCATTAGTGCAATTCATCAAGATGCACCAAATGATTATGAAGCCAAGTATTTATTAGAATTGCTTGATGAATATCCAGTCGTCAGCAGACAACAATTTCAGCTTTTTGAGTGGATGTCGCAATATTATATGGCTACTGAAGGGGAAGTGCTAAATGTTGGACTTCCTTCGGGATTGAAATTAAGTAGCGAATCAAAAATCCAGTTAAACCCTGCCTTTCAATTAGAGCAATCGCCTTACATTTTTAGCCAAATTGAAGAAGTGGTTATAAACCTACTGAAAAAAGAAGGACTCCTCTCCTATGAGCAATTTGCCGAAATTACAAATACAAAACAGACCAGTGTTTTAATAAAAGATTTACTCAAGAAGCAAGTGATAATGCTTATTGAGCAAGTTCAAGAACGCTATAAACCTAAAACAGAGAAAAGATTAAGATTACAAAAAGATTGGCTTGATAAAGCTCAATTGAACAATTTAATGCAGCAGCTTGACAAAAAGCCCAAGCAGTTGGATGTGCTGTTGAAATATTTACAAGTAGTTCCCGTATTTAATGATAGCAGCAAAAATGAAATAGGTGTTGCTAAAAGCATTTTTAAAGAAGAGCAATTTTCAACCTCTTCAATTAATACGCTAATTAAAAATAAGATTTTTGAGGAATATGAAGTTATTACTTCTCGCTTAGACTACCTCAACAGACAAGAAAACCTTGACCATGAAATAACTTTAAGTCCAGCTCAAGAAGCTTGTAGAGATGAAATCAATACTATTTTTGCAGAAAAAGATGTAGCTCTTTTGCATGGAATCACTGGAAGTGGTAAAACAGAAATTTACCTTTCCCTCATTCGAGAAGTGATAGAAAGCGGATCGCAAGCATTGTTTCTACTTCCCGAAATTGCCATTACCACTCAAATGATTCAGCGTGTTCGTAAAATATTTGGTGATCAAGTGGGCATTTACCATTCCAAATTTTCTGATGCAGAACGAGTAGAAGTTTGGCAAGGTGTTGCAGAAGGTACTATCAATTTTGTGATAGGCGTTCGCTCTTCCATTTTATTGCCTTTTAATAATCTTTCCCTTATTGTTGTGGATGAGGAACATGAAAGCAGTTATAAGCAATATGATCCTGCTCCGCGCTACAATGCCAGAGATACAGCAGTTGTTTTAGCTAATATCCATAAAGCTAAATTGATTTTGGGATCTGCCACTCCTTCATATGAGAGTTATTATAATGCCAAAACTGGTAAATATGGCCTTTCAGTTTTAACAGAAAGATATGGAGAAGGCACTATGCCTGAAATTGAAGTGATTGATATGCGCAGGCAAAAAGCTAAAAAGCTGGTAAAAGATGATTATAGTCACAGCTTGCTAGCAGCTTTAGAATCAGAAATGAATAAAGGCAATCAAGCCATTATTTTTCAAAACAGAAGAGGTTATGCCCCTTATCTACAATGTGAGACTTGTGGATGGATTTCCGAATGTGAGAACTGCTCGGTTAGCCTAACTTATCACATGCATCAGCATGAGTTAAAATGCCATTACTGTGGCTATCGTCAAAAAAGTCCTAGTGCCTGCTTAAGTTGTGAATCTACTGCTTTGGTTATGAAAGGCTTTGGAACAGAGAAAATAGAGGATGATTTAAAACTTCATTTCCCGGATGTTAAAATCCAAAGAATGGATAGAGATACAACCAGGAAGAAATATTCCTATCAGCAGATAATAGAATCTTTTGAAAGTGGGGAAACTCAAATTCTAATCGGTACTCAAATGGTCACCAAAGGTTTGGATTTTGAAAATGTGAGTCTAGTAGGAATCGTAGATGCAGACAGAATGATGTATTACCCTGATTTTAGAGCACATGAACGTGCTTTTCAGATGATGCTTCAGGTTAGCGGAAGAGCCGGTAGAAGCCATAAAAAAGGCAAAGTTTGGATACAGAGTTTTCAAGAAAATCATCCCTTATTTAACTATCTTTTGAAATATGATTATGAAGGATTTTATGAACTGCAGCTTCAAGAAAGACATTCTTTCTTCTATCCTCCATTTTGCAGATTAATCAAGATTGTCTTAAAAGGTGCTCAAGCTGATTCAGTGCGAAATGGAGCGAGATTATTGTATGAATCACTAATTGGTAAATTGAGCAGTCAAAGAGTATTAGCACCGCATGAGCCTATGATTGCCAAAATCAGAAACATCTATCATATGGAGATTTGGATAAAATTAGAAAAGGGTTATCCACTGGAAAGCACCAAAAGCCAAATCAAAGCATCTGTGAATAAATTGCAGGAAAACAGTCAATTCAGGAAATTAAGGGTTGTTTTTGATGTGGATCCGCAGTAAAGGTTCTTTATTTACTTCAAACAGTTGTAAAATTTAAGCGTCAGACGGTTCCAACTGTCAGACACTATGCAAGTGGTGTGTGATTATCTGGTCTACTTCTTCTTATCATAAATCTTCTTCACTCCAAATAAAGCTCCAGCCGCTACCAAATACCCAATACCTGAGATAGGTACTGGGTTACTTTCGCCATCTGGATTTGGTGGATCTCCAGGTTGAGCACTTACAGAAAATGAGCCTATAAATAATAGGCATAATACTAAGGTTGATTTGATAGTTTTTTTCATCTTATAGTTCTTATTGATGAAAGCAACAGCGGTTCAAACTGCTGCTTATTAATTCAAATTCTATACTTCACCTTCCTGATCTCAAATGAATTCAATAAGTCCCTTCTAAAAAAAACGGATTGTTCACTATTCAATTTGCCTTATTATTGAATTTCCCAGACAATGTGTAAATCACAACTTCTACTTCATCGGAAATCCCAATTAATCTACCTTAGGACAAGGGGTAGTTTTAAGTATGCTGCAACCGGTATTAAGAAATTCTAGAATAAATGGATAAAAATCAGTTTCACTTAATTTAAAACGTAATTTTTTTACTTTTTTTCAACCGAAATTATCAAAATAAATTATTATTCATTTGACTTTACAAATAATACTAATACAAGCTATATCGTTCAACGGAACTATCAATACATAGTTCGATATTAAAATACCAAGAGAATAAAAATGACTTAATTGAATTAAAAAGCCTATTTCATATATTAAATTGTTAAATTATAAGTGTACCATTTTACAATATTTTTAAATATTAATATTTATATGAGAATATTCTAATTATGGATTTTAAATCGCAGGGGAATTATTGAAGAATTGCACCAGCCTTAGTGTATTTCATCTTGTACTATATGGATTAAACTTTCGTCTGACTGCTGGAATCGTCTGACTGATAAATGGTTTCCATCTTTGAGATTGGTGATAAGAGGATTCCAACATCTAAAGCCGATACTATATGAATGGTAAAAATACAAGGCATTAAAAAACCTTTCCCGAAGCTTTAAACTCCAAAAAAGGTCTTTCAAAATAATTTAAGAATTACTAGAGATTAAAAACCTCTGGTCGGTTCACTTTTTCTTATTATCGTATATCTTTTTTGCACCAAATGCAGCGCCAGCCGCTATCAGGTATTCAATACCTGTAATGGGCACAGGGTTGTCTGGTTCAGTAGGTGTACCTCCATCTCCCCCACCGCCTGGTTGAGCGCGTAAAGAAAAATACCCCATAAATAAAAAGCTTAATATTAAAGTCGATTTTATAATTTGTTTCATCTTGTAACCCCTATTCGTTTAAGCAACAGCTAGTTATTTAACACTATTGCTTGATAATTCTTTTAGTTATAGTTCCTTTTCCTGATTTCAATTGCAATAAATATGTTCCTTTGGAAAATTTAGACATATCAATTGATTGTTCTTTCTCGGAATTCAAATTCATTTTATCCATGAATTTTCCAGATAATGTAAAAATAGTAACTTCTATTTCTTTAATATTTTCCATATCAATTTTTAATACATCTTTAACAGGATTAGGATACAAATGAACAGCATTTGCTAAAGCTTTATTAGCATTCAATACCTCTTCACTAAATGTATAAGCATCACTTATTTTAGTACAATTAGCTTTGCTAACTTCAACGCTATATTCACCAGACTCTTGTGCTACTAATACTTTACCTCTTTCACCTTCTAAGATCTCTCCATTCAAATACCATTGATAACTGTCTCCTTCAACTGAACTCTCTAGTACATTGTTTGAAACCAAAATTCCTGGAGTTGCTAAATCAGTTACTTCAATTGTGAAATTAATAGTATTTACACCGCATCCATTTTCAGGAATTCCAGTCAGGGTATAAGTTGTGGTTTCTGAAGGAGTTAAGCTCAATGTTGAAGTGGATGATTCTGTAATCAAATCCTCACCTACATAAAGTTGATAACTATTCATAGCTACATTTGCTGATAAGTCGATAACAATACTCTCGTCCTTGCATACATTTTGATTTTCAACTTCCGAAATCACACCAGCTTCAAACAATTCAAATTCAACTATTTGATTAGCAGTGAGCGTTCCACATTTATCATCAAGAATATTGATAGTCATTGCATGATACCCCATTCCAAAAAGATCAGATGGCAAATTAAAGCTTAAAACATCTTCATTAGTTGCTTTTTCAGTTGCTATCATCGTTCCAGCATCCATCAATCTGTAAGTTTTTCCAGCTTGCGGATTAGTGATTTCTATATTTACCTGATCACCTGTACAAACATTAGGAGATTGAATTTCTAAATCAGGATTAATAGGTTCATAAATAGTAAGTACTGCCTGATTTGCAGATAATACAGCACCACAAGCTTCACCCTCTATTTGAATATCCAATTCATTTAATCCAACACTTAATTGAGATGGATTAAGATTAAATACTAATTCTCCTTTAGTTTCAGCAGTCAAACTGCTTATCTTTTGACCAGCTGACTGTAAGGTATAAATTTTTCCTGCTTGTGCATTCTCAATAACTACTGATGTATTAGCATCTCCACAGGTATTTTCAGTGATCAAGTTAAGATTGGTATTAATATTCTCCTCCACTTCAATTTGAATTGTTTGAGGAAATTCAAATTCTGCACATTCTCCATATTGAGCAATTACAGTAAATTTATTATTTCCTAAACTTAAATCAGAAGGAGGAATTGTCACAATCTGCTCACTTCCATCTCCGTTTATACTTTTTAATAATTTAGTACCCTTAAATATTTGATACTCTACTCCTGCTTGGCTGCTAAAGCTTAAATCAGAAGAAGATTTCAAACAAGTGTTATTTGCTGAAAAAGTAATGCTTTCATCAATAACAAGATCCTGTACTTCAATCTCCAAGTTTTGATTTAAAGTACCACTTTGACAACCATCTTTACTCGCTGCAATTGTGAATTGGTTCAAACCTTCTACTAGTTCAGTAGAATTTATAAATCCTTGATAAATATTGCCATTTCCTACAAATGATTGAATAGTATCCGCATCATTTAATACATCATAAGATGCATTAACCTGAGTAGCTACACTAAAGCTTGCTTGATTTGCTTCTTTACAGATAGTAGAACCTTCTACTGCATTATTTAAAGTTAAAGACTCAGAAACTTGCACAGAAGCATTTCCAACTTTAACTGTATCACATCCAGCAGCAAAAGCTTTAATCTCAAAATCATTATTAGCTTCACCTAAAAATTCATTTAAAATTTCTATGCTTAATTCAGTACCTGTTCCTTCTGCTGAAGCAACTATTTCTTCCCCACTATAAACTAAGTAATTAGCAAAGACATCTGATTGAAGTAAATTAATCACTGCATTTTCTGAAGGACAAATATCTTCTGATTCTACAGCCACTTGACTTAGGCTTTCATTGCTGTTGATTATTATTTCAAATCTGGTAGAGCCCTTAGAAGCAGCATCCGAGTTAACAGTAAATTGCAAAGAGTTAGAAGAACTCAATTCTAAGGTTTGATCTAAATAATGATCATACAACTCAATGCTTTTAGAACTTAAATTTTGCACGCCTTCGAACCTCAATGTATATTGCTTAGAATTTACCATCTGTTCAAGATTAATGAAAATGCTGTTTCCACAGGTACCAACATTTTCAAATGGTACTCTATTTACTTTCACTACTTTCCCATCAGCAGTCATAGTAGAAATAGTTTCGTAATTATTAAATAACCTACTAGCATCCTCTACGCCATTATAATCAAAAGTTGCACCTTCTTTTAAACCTATATAAGTATAATCTACATAGCTACCATTATCTAAGCCCACCTTAAAAATTTGATCAGGCTCAGTAGTTCGGTAAAAACTTTTAAAAGTAGAAACCTTATCCTCCTCGTCAAAAGTTATGGAACCACCAGCTCCACCATTTGGTAAAGAACGAAGAAAAAATGCCTGTCCTTGAGGAATGGTTGCATTTGATCCACTAGTCAAAGCTTCCCAAGCTCCGGCACCAGGATTCCAAAGCCAACCATCAATTTCCGTATTGTCAGTAAAAACCAAATCCCAATTAATGGCAGAAGGATACGGGTTACCTATTAAATGCCAGCCTTCATCTTCGACTGGGATATTGCCATTAGCTGTATAAGGTAATGGCTTTGTTACTGAACCTGTAAAAACAGTACCAGTAGTGGTAATAGTACCAGGGACATCACCTGCATAGGTAAACATAAAATATCCAGTACCATTCACAAATTCACTTGAACTGCTGCCAGAAGAACCAGGGAAAGCTGTATAACCATTTGAAAAGTCACCTGCTGCTGATTGATCATATGATAAAATCGATGCATTACCATCCCCTTTTCCCCCTGTGGTAGAAGCCCCCGTAAAACCACCTGTAACTGCAAAACCTGAAGCTTGAACTTCACCCACAGTTGCTCCAGTAACAGGAAAACCAATCATATGAAAACCTTTTCCGTCACCACTTCTTACATTATATACAGCTCTTTCAACATTCAAAATACCTGATAAGGTTGCATCACTAGGAACTGCGGCAATATAAGCGTCTTTTGTTTGTGTTGACTTTAAGGTCATTTCCCCTGATCCAGCAGCACCATCAAAATCTATAGTTGTACCTGCTCCCACGGTCAATGCATCTGCTATCGTTACACCTGCAGCGTTTTCATTTGCAATTGCTACTCCACCGCTAACATTAAGCGTGTATAATTCAAAAGCACCGGTACCTGCTATGTCCCCTGTACCTGTCATATTGACTATACCTGAATTATTATTGAATGTACCGCCACTATTTACCGTCAAACCACCAGATAAGTTAAGCGTAGAAGGGGCATTAAAAATGCCATCCACCTGTATGCTAGCAAAAGTTGGAACAGTACCGGAAATAGTAGTATTCCCACCAAAAATAACAGTACCACTATTGGCATTAAATGAACCATTATTGGTTAAGTTACCATCTATCTCTAAAGCCTGAGTAGCTGAAGCCGTTACAACACCACTTGTGCCTATGGTAAAATCATTAACTGTAATTGGATTAGACCCACCAAGTTGAGAAGTGGCATTAATAGTTAGAGTTCCAGCTGAACTGTTTAATACACCATTATTTGTGATATCACCATTTACAGTTAAACTAGAAGCGGGGTTAAATGTCCCATTAACTGTTATACTTCCGAAAGTAGGATTATTAGACCCTGTAAGATTAGTAGTGCCATCAAAAGTAATAGTAGAGTTATCTAAAGTTGATCCTGCATTAGCAATCAAATCACCATTCAAAGAAATAGTATTAGCTCCAGCATTGAATTCACCATTTGTAAAAGTCAAACTACCATTAGCAGTAAAATCATTTAGAACTGTTAAAACACCTGTACCTCTTTTTTCAATATTATTTATAGCAGTTGCAGAATTAGGCAATTCAGCACCAGTGCTAATAGCTGAACTGTGATTATAAATCAAGTTATAACTACCTACAGGAGTTAATGCATTTGTAAGCGAACCATTTGTTCTTCTTTCTACAGTACCTCCATCAGCAATACTAATGGCTGTACCATCTAATGTTCCAGAAAACAAATTAAGGTTAGTTGCAGTAAAGTTGGATGATGCTGTATTTAAAGTAGTTGAAGCTCTGTCCATAGTAATGGTATTAATATCACCTGAAACAGAGAGCCCAGCTGGAAGAGCACCTGCGCCATTAATGATTAAAGATGAAGTAGCATTTGAAACTAAAGTACCTCCTGTTTGTTCAATATTACCGCTAAGCGTTAAAGTATTTCCATTGAGTAATAAATCGCCTGCTGTTTGTGTGAAGCCATCTGTTGCTTGTGTAGCTCCACTTACGGTTAAATTTCCATCTAATGTAACTGAACCAGTAGATGTTCGATTAAGAGTAAAATTTTGCAACTCTGACGTGCCTACAAAACCTAAAGTACCAAAAGCACCAGTGCCGCCAATTGCTAAATTAGATAAGGAAGTAACAGATAGACCTCCACTGGTAGTTAAAACTGTACCATTTAATGTTAATGTACTTGAACCTATATTAAGTGTACCCGCTGTAAAAGTCAATGTTCTACCCGAACTTATTGTAAGATCAGAATTCATATCTACCCCTCCCCCTGAATTATTAATGATTAAATTCACACCAGAAGGAGGAAAACCATTACCTAGGGATTGTGTTGCTGTTCCATTGTATTCTATGGTAGAACCTGTATTGAATGTTCTTGTTCCTGCTACCTGAATGACTCCTGAAGAAGAAATACCAGCTACGTTTGAGGTAATCAATTTTGAGCCAGCACCCAAATTAAAATCACCATCTCCTACAAATTCAGAACTACCTGCATCGACAACTGTAGAACCAGTTATTGAGTAATTTAAAACTCCATTTAAAGTCCCACCCGTTCTTGAAAAAATGGACGTTGCACCAGATTGAAAATGCAGGGTTTTTGTTCCGGTTCCTGAATTTTGAATCGTACCTGAACTTTGACTAAAATTCCCACCTACGTATATATTAGTATTCCCAGACCCACCAAGCTCACCACCAAAATCATATGTTCCAGACCCGTTAACAATAAAATTATTTACTATATTGAAATCAATAGGAGCGTCCTCTGCAAAATAAGTACTACTTGAAGAACTTAAAATAAAATCATTTCCGATATTGTAGGTAACTGCAAGGTCTAAATTAAAGTATACAAATGAGTTCCCATCTACTTGAAAATTTCCATCAATGTTAATAGTGGAGGATGCAAAATCAGAAATTGACAAAGAACCAGTCCCTGTAGAAGATATATTTAAATCTCCATCCACATTATTTAAATTTCCACCTAAATTTAAGAATGCAGTGGTCATATTAGGACAGTTCCATGTGAAGTTGAAAAATGGTTGCGTTAAATTAGTTGGAGGTCCATTACTTGAAGTAAATCCAACTATATTAACATTACTATCAGTGCTCCAAGTTGCAATTGGAATTGCACCTTCAGTAGTTGTAAAATTATGATTATAAGCAGAATTTGCTAAAAAGGTCATTTTACTAGTTGTTGCGCCAGATATTATTGAACCTTGATTTGCTTGAAAAATGCCTGAAACATTTAACTTCCCTGTACTTCTGCCATCTGTTTCTAATATAAACGTACCATTATTTATCAAGGTAGTTGATGAGGAAATATTAATTGTATTTCCTGCTGCTATTGTAACGGAGAAACCGCTTTGAAGCTCTATCAAATTTTCAGTACCATCAGGAAAATTAGCATTGTTGACCCACGTACCGCTAACGAACTCCTCCCAAGTACTACCAACATTCCAGTTCCCATCTGCTCTACTTCTAAAATCACCTTCAGATTGACCTGATGTAAAATTAACAACCCCAACAAAAAACAATATCGAAAGTAAAAATCTTTTCATATACATTAACATTTAAATACTTAGGTAGCTAAGTTACTCACCCTCAGTATCTGACATTTCAGTTTTCAAAATTACAAACATATTTACATAAAAGGTAAGCAACCGACTACAAAAACTTACATTTAATCGAAAAATACTTAAAATTAAGTATTTCACTGTTGTTTATCATTTAAAAGACATACGAAACAGGAAAAGGGTTGGATTGGTTCACGTGTTGAAGTGAGGATGTTTTTAAGTGATTAAGTTATTAGGTTTTTAAGTTTAGATGTTATCAAGTTTACATGTTGGAAAGTTCATGAATTAAACTCTAATGGCATTACAACTTATATTTCTCTTTATTTCAACCTTACTTCTTCTTTCGATAAACTGGAAATCTCTATCCTAGGATACAAAAATAGCTAATTGCAGTAACACCCGACACCCTATACCCTACAAAATGAAAAAGCTCCCCATCTCTGAGAAGCTCTTTCAATTATTAATTACTCAATTACTAATTACTAATTCTTTTCACGTAGATGTCTCCTAATAATCTTCCCAACATTCGATTTAGGTAATTCTTTCTCAAAAGAAACTGATTTAGGGCATTTATAAGCCGTTAAATTTTCCTTACAGAATTCTATCACTTCCTCTTCAGTCAAGCTTTCATCTTTCTTCACCACAAAAGCTTTCACTACCTCAGTGGATTTTTCGTCTGGAACACCAATAACGGCTACTTCTAGCACTTTTTCCATTCCAGCAATCACATCTTCAATCTCATTAGGATAAACATTAAAGCCAGACACGTTGATCATATCTTTTATCCTATCTACTATTTTAAAGAAACCGTCTGCATCTTGTACTCCAACATCTCCTGTACGGAACCACTCCTTATTAAAGAAAGTAGTTTCGTTTAGTTCTGGTTTATTCCAATATCCTGACATCACTTGAGGGCCTTTACCACAGATTTCACCCGGCTCTCCTAATGGCACCTCTTTTCCTTCTTCATCCATGATCTTCATATCAGTACTTGGAGTAGGCATTCCTATAGTGCCAATTCTTTCGGTTCCATCCAAAGGATTTACGCTTAATACTGGGGAAGTTTCGCTTAATCCATAACCTTCTACCAAAGGACCTCCAGTTAATTTTTTCCATTTCTCAGCTACAGATCTTTGCACTGCCATTCCACCACCAATTGAACCTTTCAAATGCGAAAAATCTACCTCTTTAATATTAGGTTGATTTAATAGTCCATTAAATAAGGTATTCACACCTGTCATCAAAGTAAATGGATGCTTTTTCAACTCTTTTATAAATGCAGGCATATCTCTCGGATTGGTAATCAAAATACTTTTAGCACCAATGCTAAACATTAAGATTCCATTTACCGCAAGGGCAAAAATATGATAGAGTGGAAGAGCGGTAATCATTTGCTCTTGAAGCCCATCCGTAAACAATGGCTTAAACCATTCTTTAGTTTGCATGGTGTGGGCCACTAAGTTTCGGTGAGATAATTGCGCTCCTTTACTTACACCTGTTGTTCCTCCAGTATATTGCAAAAACGCTAGGTCAGAAGGTTCAATTTCAGGTTTTTTGAAAGCATGATTCTTGCCTTTCTTTAAAACTTCTTTCCATTTAATAGCGGTAGGCAAATTGTAACTTGGCACCATCTTTTTGATGTTTTTCACAACAAAATTGACAATTCCCCCTTTTAATCCGCCTAACATATCTCCTAGCTGGGTGACAATCACAGTTTTAATTTCTGTCTCGTCCAAAACCTTCTCAAGATTGCTTGCAAAATTAGCTACAATCACGATAGCTTTAGCTCCAGAATCTTTAAACTGATGCGCCATTTCACGTGCGGTATAAAGTGGATTGGTTCCCACTACAATTACACCAGCTTTCAATGCACCTATCATAGCAATAGGATATTGTAAACAGTTTGGCATTTGAATGGCCATTCTATCACCCTTTTTCAAACCAGCCTCATTCTGCAAATAGGCAGCGAAATTATTTGATAATTCATCTACCTCAGCATAAGTCAATACCTTACCCATATTTTCATAGGCCTCGCTGCTCCCATGCTTTTGGAAGATTTCTTCAAATAATTCTGGGAGGTTTTTATATTGGTCAGGGTTTATCTCTCTCGGCACTCCTTTCGGATAATGATTGTACCACGGAAAATCGCTCATAGTCGTATATTTTGTTTCAATTAAATCGTTTCGGGTCGGAAATTACTAAAAAATATTATTCTTCCATAGAGCTATTTCAAACAACATTCATACACTTGTGATTAATTTAGCGAAATTATCTGTATATCAGAGGCTTATACTGTATAAGTTTTAAGTAGTAAGTTTTAGATATTAAGTATTTCAGCGATTTGAGAACAATGCACACTAAAATATGAATATCTGCCGCTTGTGTCTCGCGAATGGTAATTACTTGTTCCTCTTGAACTTTTACAAAAAGTTGTAAGAACAAGACTTAAAAAGAGTTTATTTTTATTTAATAGTTGATTCAAATTTTCCTAAAGTTTAAATTTAATATTGCCAATCAGCCTGAAATAAGGTCATTCCTCTGGAACTAAAGCAAATTCTCCAGTTATTAACTGAAAAATGGCGATGCTATTTAGGAAAGGACAATCTTCCTACTTCGAGCTTCCTACTTCCAACTTTCCACCTCAACACTCCCCCACCTCAAAACGTACATACTTTCAATAGCAAACATCTATACTTCTATCACTAAAAAATATAGGATTTTGGTAACATAAGCACACAAATTATGTTAGCTTTGTACCTTAATTGAAATTAGTCTAAATAATTCATATATGAGTAAAGACGATCAAATACTGGAAGAATTCGCCTCTAAGGAATATGAGCATGGTTGGACAGTAGATTTTGAAGCAGACTCAGCGCCTCCGGGCCTAAACGAAGATATAGTACGTTTTATTTCTGCAAAAAAAGAAGAGCCAGAATGGCTTCTAGAGTGGAGATTGAAAGCATATAGAAATTGGAGAAAAATGGCAGAGCCTAAATGGGCTAATGTTCATTACCCAAAACCCGATTTCGAAAATATAATATACTACTCTGCACCTAAAGCAAAGGATAAACCTAAAAGCTTAGATGAAGTAGATCCTGAAATGAGAAAAACCTTCGAAAGATTGGGGATTTCTCTAACGGAGCAAAAAAGATTAACTGGTGTTGCGGTAGATGCCGTAATGGATTCAGTTTCTGTTGGAACTACATTCAAAAAGCAATTAGGAGAATTAGGAATCATATTTTGTTCATTCAGTGAGGCAGTAAAAGAGCATCCTGAATTGGTAAAAAAATACATTGGTTCGGTTGTTCCTTCTAATGACAACTTTTACGCAGCTTTAAACTCAGCTGTATTCTCAGATGGTTCATTTTGTTATATTCCAAAAGGAGTGAGATGTCCAGTTGAGCTTTCAACTTATTTTAGAATTAATGCTGCCAATACAGGTCAGTTCGAGAGAACTTTGATCGTGGCAGAGGATGATTCTTATGTGAGTTACCTAGAAGGTTGTACAGCCCCTATGCGTGATGAAAATCAATTACATGCGGCAGTAGTGGAGATTTACGCAGCTAAAAATGCTGAGGTAAAATATTCTACTGTACAGAACTGGTATCCTGGTGACAAAAATGGTAAAGGTGGTATTTATAACTTCGTAACCAAAAGAGGAATTTGCGCTGGTGATTACGCGAAAATTGCATGGACTCAAGTTGAGACTGGTTCTGCCGTTACATGGAAATATCCTAGCTGTATCTTAAAAGGAGATTATTCTCAAGGTGAATTTTACTCTGTTGCAGTTACTAACAACATGCAACAAGCCGATACAGGAACTAAAATGATTCATATCGGGAAAAATACCAAAAGTAGAATCGTTTCCAAAGGGGTTTCTGGAGGTAAAAGCCAAAACTCATACAGAGGATTGGTTGAAATTCATAAAAGAGCTGAGAATTCAAGAAACTTCTCTCAATGTGACTCTTTATTAATGGGTGACAAATGTGGAGCGCATACATTCCCATATATAGAAATCAAAAACAAATCTGCGCAAGTAGAACATGAGGCAACCACCTCAAAAATTGGTGAAGACCAGATTTTCTACTGTCAGCAAAGAGGAATTGATGAGGAAAGTGCTGTTGCATTGATTGTGAATGGTTACTGTAAAGAAGTATTGAATAATCTACCAATGGAGTTCGCAGTTGAGGCACAGAAATTATTAGCCTTAACTTTGGAAGGTTCTGTTGGGTAAACAATACAAGGAAATAGAAGAATAATTTTTTGAAATAAGCATATATCATAATGTTATCAATTAAAAATTTACATGCCTCAATTGAAGGCAAAGAAATATTAAAAGGCATCAACTTGGAAGTGAAGCCAGGTGAAGTTCATGCTATCATGGGACCAAATGGTTCTGGAAAAAGTACTTTAGCTTCTGTTTTAGCAGGTAGAGAAGATTATACAGTGGATTCAGGTGAAATCACCTTCAAAGGAAACGATTTATTGGAATTAGAGGCAGACGAAAGAGCTAAAGAAGGTGTTTTCTTAGCATTTCAATATCCAATTGAAATCCCAGGTGTTACAACAACCAACTTTATGAAAACGGCTTTGAACAAAATTCGTGAGCATAAAGGATTGGAGCCATTAGACGCTGTTTCTTTCTTGAAAATGATGAAAGAGAAAATGAAATTGGTAGAAATTGACCAAGCTTTATTGAGCCGTTCTTTAAATGAAGGTTTCTCTGGTGGTGAAAAGAAAAGAAATGAAATCTTCCAAATGGCCATGTTAGAGCCTACCCTTTCTATCCTCGATGAAACTGATTCAGGATTGGATATTGATGCTTTGCGCATAGTTGCAAATGGAGTTAATAAATTAAAGAATGAGGATAATGCAACAGTCGTAGTAACACATTATCAGAGGTTATTGGATTATATCGTTCCTGATTTCGTTCATGTTTTATTTGACGGTAAAATCGTTAAAA
This sequence comes from Marivirga salinae, assembly GCF_030503855.1. Classification (NCBI taxonomy): domain Bacteria; kingdom Pseudomonadati; phylum Bacteroidota; class Cytophagia; order Cytophagales; family Marivirgaceae; genus Marivirga; species Marivirga salinarum. The sequence continues at coordinate 3,669,911 of NZ_CP129971.1, forward strand.
CTGGCGGAAAAGAACTAGCGCATAAGCTGGAAGAAAAAGGTTACGATTGGATTAAGGAAGAAGCAGGCGTTGCATAATTTTAATCAGCAATACATATGAGTAAATTGATTAAAGAAGATATAGATAAATTTTTCATCGGGCAATTTGATGCTTTTGAAAACTCTTTGAACGGAGAAAGTAAAAAGCCATTGCATGCCAAAAGGAAACAAGCCATTGATAATTTCAAAGCACTTGGTTTTCCTCACGCAAAGCATGAAGAATATAAATACAGTAATATAGCTAAGATTTTTGGAAAGCTTTTCAATGTTGAAAATCTGTCTGATGATAGTTTTTCACTAAGCTTAGATGAAGCTTCCAGATATTTTATTCCTGAGTTGGATGCCATTCGTTTGGTGTTCGTAAATGGAGTATTGGATAATAAATTATCAGATATGGAGACACTCCCAAAAGGAGTGTATATCCAAGCGATCAAAACTGCAGCAGATGATTATGCTGAAGATTTTGAGAAGCATTTCAACACACATGAAATCGAAGGCGCTGATAATTTTTCTGAATTGAATACGGCTTTCACCAATGGTGGGGTTTTCGTTAAGATAGAAGCCAATGCTGTGGTTGAAACACCAATAGCTTGCTACTATTTTAATGATGCGAAAAATGCAGATGTTATCAGTCAGCCGAGAAATTTGGTAATTGCTGAGAAGAACAGCCAAGCTTCATTGATTGAGTCTTATGTTACTTTAGGTGAAAATACAAGTTTTACCAATGCTGTAACTGAGATTGTGGTGGAAGACGATTGTGTTTTCAATTACTATAAATACCAAAATGAATCTGATCAGGCTATTCAAGTGGGTGCCACTATGGTGCATCAACTAGGAAAGTCTGTTTTTAATGGCGTTACTTTAAGTTTAAATGGAGCCATGCTTCGAAACAACTTAAACATTGCCATACATAAGGAGCATTCAGAAACCAATATGTACGGATTGTATCTATTGGACGGAAAAACTCATGTTGACAATCATACGGTAGTGGATCATAAAGTACCGAATTGCGAAAGTAATGAGATGTACAAGGGTATTTTGGATGGTCAATCAAGAGGTGTTTTCAATGGTAAAATATTTGTAAGGCAAGACGCTCAGAAAACAAACGCATTTCAATCAAATAGAAATGTTGTGCTTTCTGATGATGCTGAAGTGGATACTAAACCACAATTAGAGATTTGGGCAGATGATGTTCAATGTTCTCATGGTGCCACAGTAGGGCAATTGGATTTAGACCAATTATTTTACTTAAGAGCCAGAGGAATTGACAAGCAAACAGCAAAATCAATGTTATTGAATGCTTTTGCTTCAGATGTTTTAAGCAACATTAAAATAGAAGCTTTCAGAACTTTAATTGAAGGCAAGATTAACGAGAGATTATAAACATTCTATAAACGGAACACACCTACCATATCCCCTTGAGGGGATTATAGGGGTGTTTTAATAGAGTGGATTACAATACTATTTAGTTAAGAGAATTCCTTTAACAAATTTTTCGCTATAGCGAAAAACCCTTTGTTTTCTTTTGTCTCTTTTGTGGTTAAAAAGCAAAGTTTGTAAGTAAATACTATCGAAAGCATATTCCAACCACAACTTGTCCCGTATTTATCGGGAAAAGAAACAAGAGAACACAATAGAAAATAACCTTGGTTATTTTTGTATTTTATTAAAAGATGAGGTTTCAAAGCTAGAGGTTAAAATATATAGATCATAGAATTAAATTCAGCTTAATATGAGCACAGCAGTAGCACCAAAATTAGATATTCAAAAAACCAGAAAAGACTTTCCCATCCTTGAGCAAAAGGTGAATGGTAAGCCTTTGATCTATTTTGACAATGCTGCTACTACTCAAAAGCCAAAGCAGGTTATTGAGGCTATCTCTGAATATTATGAAGGTTACAATGCCAATATTCACAGAGGCTTACATTCATTAGCCGAAAAAGCAACTACAGCCTTTGAAGAAAGTAGAACGGTTTTTCAAAAGTTCATCAATGCTGCAGAAGTAGAAGAAGTTATTTTCACCAAAGGTACTACGGATGGAATCAATCTGATCGCCAATGCTTACGGAAGAAAATTCCTTCAAAAAGGTGATGAAATTTTAATCACAGCCATGGAGCATCATTCTAATATAGTGCCTTGGCAAATGATAGCCGAAGAAAAAGGTGCTATTTTGAAAGTTGTTCCTGTGAATGCCAAAGGTGAAATTTCACTTGAGGATGTGGATCAACTGATAACTGATAAAACTAAGATTGTATCGGTAGTGTATGCTTCTAATTCATTAGGGACTGTTAATCCTGTTAAAGAAATTGCAAAACTGGCGCATTCTAAAAATGCTGTAATGGTAGTCGATGGAGCGCAAGCTTCCTCTCATTGCAAAGTGGATGTACAAGATTTGGATTGTGATTTTTATGCAACCTCTGGTCATAAAATGTACGGCCCCACAGGTTGTGGAATTCTTTACGGTAAAAGAGCCATTTTAGAAGAAATGACGCCCTATCAAGGCGGTGGGGAAATGATTCAAAATGTGAGTTTCGAGAAAACCACTTACAATGACATTCCTTACAAATTTGAAGCTGGCACACCTAACATAGCTGATGTAGTAGCATTGAAACATGCTGCTGAATACATTGATGCTCTTGGAAAAGATAATATTATGGCTCATGAACAAGCCTTGACCCAACATGCTCATGATAGATTATCAGAAGTTCCAGGTATTAATTTTTATGGTACCGCAGCAGATAAGGTAAGTGTAGTTTCTTTCACAATCAATAACGTGCATCCATATGATGCTGGAATGATGCTGGATGCAAAAGGAATTGCAGTGAGAACTGGACATCATTGTACACAACCTTTAATGGATCATTTCGGAATTGAAGGAACGATTAGGGCTTCCTTCTCTGTTTACAATACAATAGAAGAAATTGATTTTTTTGCAGATTCATTAAAAGATATAGTAGCAAAATTTAGCTAAAAATTAGTCAATGGCTGATAATACAATCAACACAAAACAAGACGAAATAATTGAACAGTTTTCCATGTTGGATGGTGACATGGAAATGATGATAGGTTATTTGATGGAACTTGGTGAAAAGCTTCCTGAAATGCCCGAATCATTAAAAACTGAAGATAATATAGTAAAAGGTTGCCAATCGAAGGTATGGTTAACTGCAGAAGAAAATGAGGGGAAACTTCATTTTCAAGCAGATAGCAATACCGCCATTACAAAAGGATTGGTAAGCTTATTAGTTTCTATTTTGAACAATGGAAAAATAGATGATGTCTTAAATGCAGATTTATATTTTGTCCATAAAATAGGGATGAATCGTTTTATCGGGACGCAAAGATCAAATGGATTTTTATCCATGATTAAACAAATCAAAATGTATGCGTTAGCGTATAAAACAAAATTAGAAAACGAAGCTTAAATTGATGCATTATGTCAGAAGAAACAAAATTTGAAAAGAAAACAGAAGTACCCAATTTAAGAGATAAAGTGCTGGAAGCCATCAAGTCAGTTTATGACCCGGAAATTCCAGTTGATATTTACGAATTGGGCTTGATATATGAAGTAAATGTATACCCAGTGAATAATGTATATATCCTGATGACTTTAACTTCTCCCTCCTGCCCTGCTGCGGAAGAAATTCCAAGTGAGGTAGAAATGAAAGTGAAATCTATTGAAGGAGTAAGCGATGTAAAGGTTGAATTGACATTTGATCCACCTTACTCTCAGGAAATGATGAGCGAGGCAGCGAAGCTGGAATTGGGCTTTATGTAGTAGAAAGTTAAAAGTTTGGAGTTGGAAGTAGGAAGTTGGGTGTAGGATGAGGGATGTTGGATCATTAGGTCGGTACCGAAGGTCAGACCAGAAGTAGCTTTAAATTGAAATAAATAGCGAAAAGAAGTTGGAAGCGTGAAGTTGGAAGTTAGAAGAAAATAATTGTACAAATAATAAATAGAAATGGTGAAAAATAGATATTTAGTCTAAAGTCTCATCATCTAAAATCTTAAATTGATAAAATATGTATCCTGAAGAATTAGTGGCACCAATGCGTGCAGATTTAACAGAAGTTGGTTTTGAAGAATTCAAAACAGCTGATCAGGTGGCTGAGCACCTAAAAGACCATAAAGGGACTTCTTTAATGGTTATCAATTCAGTATGTGGTTGTGCTGCAGGTGCAGCTAGACCAGGCGTTAAATGGGCAGTACAACAAAGCCCGAAGAAGCCTGATAATTTGACTACTGTTTTTGCTGGGGTTGACCAAGAAGCAGTTGCAAAAGCAAGAGAGTTAACAGCTCCTTATCCGCCATCGTCACCTTCTATCGCTTTATTTAAAGACGGTGAATTGGTTCACTTTGTAGAAAGACACCACATAGAAGGAAGAACTGCTGAGATGATTGGAAATCATTTGGTGCAGGTTTTTGAAGAGTATTGTTAAGAATAATTCTAGAACCTAGGTTCTAGAATAAAGAATTGAAATTTAAAAAAAGGTTGTTGGATTATTCCAGCAACCTTTTTTTTGTCTGGATAAGTGGTATAATGAAAATACAATATCAATTTAACTTCAATCCAAGCTCCTACCGTCATTCCTGCCTTCGCAGGAATGACGATCTTATCTAACATTACCTATAATCAGCAGGAATCTTTCTAGCCTTAGTCGCTTTTTCAAAAGCATAAGCAATTTTCAATAACTTCTCCTCTGAAAAAGGCTCCGCAATAAAGGTTATGCCTTTTGGCTGACCATTTTTCTCATAACCCATAGGAACCGTTAAAGCCGGATGATGAGCTACAGCTGCATATCCAGCGCTCCAGTTATTAATGGATAATACAGCATCCAAATTATTTTCATTCATCATGATTTCAAAATACCTTCTTCCTTCACTCATTAAGCGAGATTTCAAGCTGTCAAAAGCCTCCGCTGAAGTACTATCATTTACGATCCCTAGGAATCTGGCGTGGCCATAAGGGATTCGCGTAGCTGAATCTGCCAAATTAAAATCAATAATATCCTGAATGGATTCAAATTCCACACTTGGACCAGCGTAGTTTTCAAAATAATGAGGCAGATCAGCTTTCATATCTAAATTTAGCAAAGTAAGGAAACCAGATAAATCCACTTCTGGAGCTTCAACCTCAACTAACTCTGCACCTAGCTTTTCAAGTTGTATAATATTGGCTTTGTATAAAGAATCTTCCATAAAACCTTTCATCACGCCCAATCGCATACCTTCCAAATTGCTTTCTGTTAATGACTTCCAGTATTCTATATCAGGAGATTTCCCCATAGTTACCTTATCTTTAGCATCCTCACCAGTTAAAGCTGATAGCATGATGGCATTATCCATTACATTTCTGGTCATAGGGCCAGGTGTGTCTAAAGTGCTTGAAATCGGTACTATCCCTCCCCTGCTTAATAAACCAACTGTTGGTTTTAATCCTACAATTGAATTAGAACTCGATGGCGATAAAATAGAGCCTGAAGTTTCTGTTCCAATTGCTCCAGCTGAAAAATTTGCAGCAACTGCCGAACCACTTCCTGAACTAGAACCACCAGTATCGAACTCTCCTCTTCCATATGGATTTAAAGTTTGTCCACCGATAGCATTATATCCATTCGGACAACCATCACAAAGGAAATTAGCCCATTCACTTAAGCTGGATTTCCCTAAAATAATAGCGCCACTGTTTTCCAATCGCTTTACGATATGTGCATCATCCGTCATATTATATTGAAGTGCCACTGCTCCAGCTGTGGTAGGAATCCCTTCGAAATTGATATTGTCTTTTAATAAAATCGGCATTCCATAAATCGGATGAATATCTTCGGATATCTGCTCGTCTCTAGCAATTGCTTCTTGAACAGCATCCGGATTAATCGATATTATATTATTTAAAGTACTTAAACTATCATTTTCAAAAAGAACAATTCTATACAAATACCATTGGGTTAATTCTTTATAGCTTAGTTTTCCTTCAGATATAGCGTTTTGCATGCTCATCATATCTTGCTCAAGTACTAATGGCTTCAAACGCTCATAATCTTCGGCTGTAAAATCACTGATCTGAGGCTCAATTTGCTTCCATAAATCGTTTCTATCACTCACTTTTGACTGAATCAATTTATAGCGCATGTATTCTGATTCGTGCTCAGCATTTTTTGATATTATAGCAGTTTCATCATATGGGATCCATGTATCAATCTTTGTATCCGGCTTATTTTCACATGCCCAAAGCCCCAATATCAATAAGTAGTATAATTTTTTCATTATTATAATATTTCGGTGTTTAATAAAATCAGCTTTCAATATAGCTAATTTATAGACCTTTCTATTAGGACTATTTCAATTTTACAGGATTGGTAAATTCGCATGTTAATTAATAAAAATTAGGACTATTTAGAAAAATACCCCAATAAAACTGCCCTTCTCTTAGCTCTTGATTCTCTTTATAAAGAAATGAATTTCCATCCTGATCTACCATAGGAACATGACGGCTTTTTGCTGTATTCCATTTTCTGGGCCAAATGGGTAAGTCATGCATAAATTTATTTTGTATTGAATTCCTGATTTTTTCATGATCATATCCAACTGAAAATCTTATCTGATTTGCAAAAGGTAATTGTCTGGAGAAATCAATATCGAGAATTCCATGAGAGTATTTCCCGAAAGGCGTATCGCTTAAATCGAAATAGCCGTATCGTGAAAATTTAGATGAATTAATTCTTTTGGTATTTGGATGATCCTTATTGCCTGTCCAGAAAATGAATGAAGTAGCAATACTATGAATTGAGTCTTGATATCCAATTCGCATAGCAGCTGTTCTAAATTTATCGACTGATTTCGCTGCCAATAGATCATTCTCGTGATGCAGAAAAAAATGGCCAAAATTTAATCCTATTTCACCTGTGGGTTGGTTAGTATTCCACTTATTAAAATAGTATCGGTACTGATAATGGAATTCATAGAAAGCTTGACTGCTGAATGGAGAATTTATAATAGGTCGAAAATTAATAAGCTTTTCTTCAAATGCTGTGGCAAATTTTAATCCTACTATATGCTGAAATGACTTCTCATAATATCCCAAATCTTTAAAAGTATAAAGCAAATCATATCGAAAACTTATATTAGCATAGGATTGTCCTAAAGAAGTACTAAGATTTATACCTACTCTATTTTGATGAGAGCCAAATTGCAAACTTAACCCACCACGGAGGTAGTATTGTAAACTTTTACCCTCACTGTAGTGCTCTTGAGCAATTGCTGTATTAAGATAAACACTTAAAAATAAGAGTACGAAATAAAAGATGATTGTAGGCCCTGACCCTCCTTTTTTGGAAAAGGAATTTGATTTATTGAATATCATCTTCTTTAATGGATTGAGTAGATCGGCTATTTTCTCTTGCTAACTAAAAAAATAACCTTACACTAAAACTTATAATTAATCCCAGCGGTAAAGTTATAAATTGTTTGCGTTATGGGTACTATAGGCTCATCTTCATAAGACAAGGTAAAACTATTGTTGATTCCTAATCGCTCTGTAATTTTTGAATTGATATTGAGCTCAATGCTATAACGATTTCTCCAGAGCTCAGCATCACTGTCATAAGTAGTTTGATAGTAATTAATGGTATTTATATCCAGAAATTCATTTACGTCCCATCGGAAACCAATGTAATTAGTGGATTTCAAAAAGCTAACTTTCACCTCGTCCTCAGTATTTGGGATCATCCATGCTTCATATTCCCACATAATTCCCGGGCTAAAAAAGAAACTAAAATCCTCAGTTTTCACTAAATCATGTCTTAGGCCTACACCTGCAATCCAACGTGGAAATAAGCCTCTAAAATTGTCATATTGAAATTGAACAAAAGCTTCTGGGTGTACTCTCTTATCTTCAAACATACTATATCGTAAATGCTGAAAGCCAGTATTTAAAAATGGATCTTCATTAATCTTTAAGTAAGAAAAATCATTTATAAAAGCGAGTCGTGAATTTTTAAGGAATAAAGCAATGCTTGATTTTAAATTATATCCAAAAAATTCTACAGGTTCATTTGCAGCTGCACTTCTATTGTACATTGATAAACTAGCCGTCACATTCCCTTTGATCAAACTACTATCCTTTTCGATTTTAGAATTTTGGAGATTTAGAATTTGTGAAAAACCAAAATGTGAAAAACATATAAAAATGGCTAATATGAAATACTTCATTGAACGTTTTAATCTGATTACAAAGGACAAAGATTAGTATAAAATAAGCAGCTACAAAGCTTTCAAGTAACAGATGTGATATAAAATATTTATCTTTTTAAGTTAAAGAATTTTAAAATTCACAAAATATTATTTGGTTATTTTTAATAGTATAGTGATTTATCAAAAAAGTATTTATACCTTTGTGCAACAATTACAATCCTAGGCTGCTCGAAAGGTTCGAAAATGGCTTGGGTTAAGCCAGGGAATAATTGAGAGTCGCTTAATGCAATAGGCTGCTTAGCAGTCATGTCACAACATATCCCTGATATTGTATTAAATTTTAAAACAACACATGTTAACATTTGAAGAATTAGGCCTTAAGCCTGACATCCTAAAAGCAATTTTAGAAATTGGATTTTTAGAGCCTACTCCTATTCAGGAAAAAACTATTCCACATCTATTGAACACAAAGCAAGATTTAATTGCTTTAGCTCAAACAGGTTCTGGTAAAACTGCCGCATTTGGATTGCCAGTTTTGAATCAAATTGATGGAGATTCTAAAAAGACACAATCATTAGTATTATGTCCTACTAGAGAATTAGCAATTCAAATTGCCAATGACTTTAACTCGTACACTAAATATTCTAAGAAATTAGATGTAGTGCCTGTTTATGGTGGTGCAAGTATAGAAACGCAAATCAAAGCCTTGAACAAAGGAGCTCAGATTGTGGTAGGTACACCCGGTCGTGTAGTGGATTTGATTAAAAGAAAGAAATTAAAATTAGAAGACATTGAATGGGTGGTTTTAGATGAAGCCGATGAAATGTTGAATATGGGCTTTAAAGACGATTTAGATTTTATCTTATCGCATACGCCTGACCAAAGACAAACTTTATTATTCTCTGCGACTATGTCAAAAGAGGTATTAAGGATTTCTAATAACTACATGGACAATCCTGAAGAAATATCTTCTGGGAAAAGAAATCAAGGTGCTGACAAGGTAGAACATTTCTATTTCGTGGTTAATGGAAGAGATAAATACTTAGCTTTAAAGAGAATTGCTGATATCAATCCTGATATTTATGCAATCATTTTCTGTAGAACTAAGAGAGAAACACAAGAAATTTCTGATCAATTAGTATCAGACGGCTATAATGCTGATTGTTTGCACGGTGATTTGTCACAAGCGCAAAGAGATGCAGTTATGGGCCGTTACAGAAAAAAGCATTTGCAAATGTTAGTGGCTACTGATGTGGCAGCTAGAGGTTTGGATGTGAATGAAATCACGCACGTAATCAATTACAACATTCCAGATGATTTGGAAACTTATACGCACCGTAGTGGTCGTACAGGTCGTGCTGGAAAAGCAGGTATTTCAATGGCGATTATCGGCCCAAGAGACATCAATAAAATCAAGCAATTAGAGCGTATTTTAGGTAAAACTTTCACTAAAGCTGAAGTTCCTGCCGGAGATGCTGTAATTGAAAAGCAATTGATGGCTTTTATTGAAAAAGTAAAAGCATCAGAGGTTGATGAAAAACAGATCGAGCCATTTGTAAATAATATTGCTGTCGAATTTGAAGATTTAAGCCGTGAAGACTTAATCAAGAAATTCGTTTCATTGGAATTCAACAAGTTTTTAGATTACTATAAGAACTCTGCTGACTTAAACCAAAATGCTAAGGCAGGAAGAGATAGAGATTCAAACAGAGGCGAAAGAAGTGATAGAGGAAGAAAAGGTGGTGATTTCACTAAATTATTTTTGAACATAGGCGAAAAGGATAATTTAAATGCTGGAACTCTACTAGGTTGGATCAACGGTTTACAAAGCGTTCCTAATGGAATTGAATTCGGTAAAATTGATGTTCAAAGAAGCTTTACTTTCATGGAAGTAGAAAGCCAGCATGAGCAAACAATATTAGGCGCATTAAACGTTAGCGAATTTGACGGACGTAAAGTGGTTGCCGAACCAAAAATGGGCGGTGGACCAAGATCGTCTGACAGATCAAGCCGATCTGACAGATCTGACAGACCGGATAGAAAAAGAGGAAGCGGATTTAAGAAGCGTCCAAGTGCTGGTGGTGGTGACAGGAAATCTGGTGGAAGAGCGAGAGTGAAAGCTGGTTCTGGCGGAAGAAGAAAATAATCGGGAGTTTTAGAAGTCTGAAGTTGGAAGTCTGACTCAAAGATTTAATCCTAACAAATATTAGAAAAGCCTTTTTGCAGTGATGCAGAAAGGCTTTTTTGTTATATTTCTATTAAGCTGTGCTGTCGCTTGCCTCCCGCAAGTGATTTTCACTTGTTCCTCTGGAACATTTCTATGGTAAAATCACGAAGTTTTAAAAAAAGCTGTTTCAAAGTAAACATCTCCCTACCTAAGTGTAAAATTTACACTATCTTTTTTATCAAATTAAACCCTGTATTTCAGATAGTTAGCAGTATTCTGAATTTAAACATTTAACCTTTCACCAAATATTTTTATGTTTTATTCAATAGATTTCCTAATTTCATTCTACTTAAAACATCACAAAACTTTCTATTATGGACGACTCAAATAAAGAAAATCATTTAAACAGGCGTAAATTTTTACGCAATATGGGGCTGGCAGCTGCCGGAATCACCATTGTGCCAAGCAATGTTATTGCTGGCTTAGGACATACTGCACCTAGTGACAAACTCAATATCGCGGGCATTGGTGTTGGTGGAATGGGCCGTACTAACCTGCGCAATATGAAATCGCAAAACATTGTAGCCCTAGCTGATGTAGATTGGAAGTATGCAAACCGAACTTTCAATGATTATCCTAATGCTAAAAAATACAAGGATTACCGCAAGATGCTGGAGGAAATGGACAAAGACATTGATGCAGTAATGATCAGTACTCCTGACCATACTCATTATGTTTCTGCAAAAGATTCTATGACTGCAGGTAAGCATATCTATTTACAAAAACCTTTGACTCATTCCGTTTATGAATCAAGGAAACTGAGAGAATTAGCTGATAAAACTGGAGTAGCCACTCAAATGGGTAATCAAGGAAACTCTTCAGATGATATGCGTAAAGTTTGTGAGTGGATTTGGAATGGAGAAATTGGTGAAGTAACCAAGGTAGATGCTTGGACGGACAGACCAATCTGGCCTCAAGGATTGGAAAGGCCAAAAGAGAAAATGGAAGTGCCAAGCACTTTGGATTGGGATTTATTCTTAGGCCCAGCAGCTGAAAGGCCATATCATGAAGCTTATACTCCTTGGAACTGGAGAGCATGGTGGGATTTTGGTACTGGTGCTTTAGGTGATATGGCATGTCATATCATGGATCCAGTATATAAAGCATTGGAACTAGGTTATCCATATGCATTTGAAGCAAGTTCTTCTCAGGTAAACACTGAAAGTGCTCCAATGGCTGAAAAAGTAACTTATTACTTTGGTGAGCGACCTAAAAAAGGTAAGATCAATATGCCAGCTGTAGAATTCACTTGGTATGATGGCGGATTAAAGCCTGACAGACCAGAAGGACTAAAAGAAGGTTTGTATCCTGGAGATCAAATGGGCTGGGGTGGTGCCATTTTCTATGGAACTAAAGGAACTCTAATTTGTGGTACTTACGCTATGGAACCTTTCATTATTGGTAGAGAGGATAATCCACCTCCTGTAACTAATGAATTGAGAAGAATTCCTAATGCTATGGAAGGTGGTCATGAAATGGACTTTGTAAGAGCTGCAAAAGAAAATAAAAAATCAAGAGTGGAATGTAGCTCTAATTTTGCTTATGCAGGCCCATTAAACGAAGTTGTAGTTGCAGGGAATTTAGCTGTAAGATTACAAGACTTAAGAAGAAAATTGGATTGGGATGCTGAGAATATGGAAATAACCAATATCGGTGCTGATGAAGAAATCCGAGTTGTATCTTCTGATGAATTCACTGTAGTTGACGGAGATCCTAAATTTAATACTCAATATAAAACCATTAATGCGAAAAAAGCCTCTGAAGAATATATCAAGAGGACTTACCGTGAAGGATGGGAGTATTAATTAAGAATTATTTAATTAAGAATTGAAACCTGTTGGATTTTGTTAATTCAAAATTCAGCAGGTTTTGGTTTTAACATAATCAAGAATATTTTTTTTAAAATTTTAAATAAAGAGAACAATGAAAAAATCATTATTTATCGGTTTTATCGCTTTAACGGCAATTTATGCCTGCAATAGCGAAAAAAAAGGGAACTCTGAGGAGAGTGCAGATTCAACATCCACTGAAGAAGTAGTAGAAGAAGTTGCTGTAGAAGAAAAAGCAGGACCTAACACTTTAACTGCAAAAGAAAAAGAAGACGGCTGGAAGCTTTTATTCGATGGTAAAACTACTGAAGGATGGCGCGGATATCAAAAAGAAAGTTTTCCAGCAGCCTGGAATATAGACAAAAACGCGATCCATATTCAGGGTTCAGGTAGAGGAGAAGCTGGCGCTCAAGATGGAGGAGACATAGTTTATGAGAAAGAATTTGCAGACTTCCATCTTAAATTAGAATGGATGGTAGATAGTGCAGCAAATTCAGGTATTCTATATCGTGGTAAAGAAAAGTTCGATTATATCTGGAAGACTGCTCCTGAAATGCAGGTATTAGATAATAAGCACCATCCTGATGCTAAATTAGGAAAGAATGGAAATAGAAAAGCAGGATCATTATATGACCTAATTGCAGCAGATCCTCAAAATTTCAAAGGACATGGAACTTGGAATCAAGCTGAGGTTATTGCAAAAGGAAATGATATTGTTCACATACAAAATGGAGACACTGTAGTTCAATATACTATTGGTTCAGATCAAATGGCAAATCTAATTGCTAACAGTAAATGGGCTGATATTGGTAATGATGATTGGGGTAATATTGCGTCAAAAGGCTTTATTGCCCTTCAGGATCATGGTGATGACGTATGGTTCAGAAATATTAAGATTAAGGAAATGAAGTAGGTTAGAAGTCAGAAGTTGGAAGCTCGAAGTAACTTCCAACTTCTGACTTCCCACTTCTAACTCCTCTTAATTCCCTTCAAATACTTATAACTCTTTGTTATTTCTTCAAAAGGTTTTCCACTTTTAGTATCATCTTGTTCTACAAAGAATTGCTTTAAACCTGCGGTGGATGCGTGATTAAAGATTTTTTGCCAGTCGATTACGCCTTCTCCAACTGCTGAGAAAAACTGCTCCTCTCCTGCTCCCATATCTTTCACATGCCATAAAGGAAATCTTCCTTCATTATTTTTGAAATATTCCACAGGGTCTACCCCAGCTCTAGCTGTCCAATATAAATCCAATTCAAATTTCACTAGATTTACATTGCATTGTGAAAGCAATAAATCATAAGGAATTTTACCGTCCAACCTCTGGAATTCAAAATCATGGTTATGATAAGCCATTTGTACTCCATATTCTTTGGCCGTTTCTCCACATGAATTTAATAAATCCGACAACTTCTTATAATCATCGATGCTTTCACGCTCAGAGTCAAAGAGATAAGCACAAGCTATATGTGTTTGTCCTAACTCGGCAGCATCAGCTACTGTTCTTTCCCAATCGTTGGTCATGGTCCCTACATTATCAGGCATTGCCCAACCAGTTAAAACATGACTACTTTTAGCTTTTAAGCCAAATTCATCCAAAATGGATTTCACATCTTTAATGCTATTTCCAAAATACTTCCCATCAGAATAATTAAAGAATTCCAGATTTTTATAACCAATATTCGCTGCTTTTTCAATAGTGCCTTTGAAATCTTTTTCTAATGCTTCTCTTAATGTATATAATTGCAAACCTGCTTCTTTTGCAACACCTTGATTTTGAGGTGAGCAAGCCGAAAGAATAGATGTTGGAATAAATGCCAGTGAAGACAGCATTCCAGCCTGTTGTATAAATTTCCGTCTCTTCATAGTGTTATAGTTTTGATATTGGAATTTAGCAATTATTGTACATACATGGAAGTAAGTCAAGAAAAACTAGCGTTGATTTTTTTCTTTTAGCAAATCTCTAATCTCAGATAGTAACTCAATATTTTTAGGCGTTACTACTGAACTATCTTGCTCATTTTCAGATTTCTTTCTCAACTTATTAAACATCCTCACCACTATATAAATACAAAAAGCAATGATCAGAAAATCAACAGTGGTTTGAATCAGATTGCCATAATTAATAGTTATAGCAGCTTTGACTACATTACCTTTTTCATCTAAGACAGCTTCTTGGAATACATAAGCTAAATCTTTAAAATTAATTTGACCAATGAAAATGCTTAAAACAGGCATAATAAAATCAGCCACTATAGAATTCACAACTTTAGTGAAAGCTGATCCGATAATAATACCTACGGCCATGTCAAACACATTTCCTTTTATGGCAAATTCCTTAAATTCTTTGAAGAAAGTCATAATGAATAAATATTGAGTGAGGTTATATTTAACTCAAATTAGTATAAAACAGAAAAAGCTACAAGGAATTTAGTCCTTATAGCTTTTCAATTAATTAAATTAATATGCTCTCTAAAATTCAATCGGAATACTCACCATTGTATTAGCCCAAATCATTTGAAGACTTACTTCCCCATTTGCTTGATCAAAACGAATAGTGAAAGGTTCAAACATATCTTCTGACTTATTTACAGGAACTTCAAATCTTATCAAATCATTTTCTTCATCATATTTATAAGCTCCCCATTGTCCAACATCTTTGTTAAGAATAATAGTCCAACTTTTAGCACCTGGAATTGTGAAAAGAGAATAAGTACCAGCAGGAACCGTCTCTCCAGCCATTTTTATTTCTTCAGTAATTGTAATTTCAGTCGCCTCATTTGCTCCTGTTCTCCAAATTTTACCTAAAGGAGCTAGTTCAGCTGTTTCAGTAAATGCCTCTCTACCTCTTAAATGAGGTCTTCCGTAGGTTACTTTCACATAAGTATCTTCAAAAGTGTAAGTCACCATCCCTAATGGACTAGGTTTCTGTTTCAAAGCTTCTTGAGCCTCAGCATCAAAACTTATTAAAGCTATCAATGCAAAGCAAGCAAAAATAGATGTGATTAATTTTTTCATAATTTCATGTATTTATAGTTGTTTTAAAATGCCATCCCGATAAATCGGGACAGGCTAAGGAATAGTCTAAGTTCAAAAGCCTAGGTAACCAACCTTCAATGTCCTGTTATTTTCATTTCGGTTGTTATGCTGGGTTTATAACTATTTCCCGTTATTATTTTAAAAGCAATTTACAATTTTATTACGCATGACACCATAATCCATTATATTTGTTTTATGGAAAAACCACAATTTGATGATATTTTCATGGAACTGGCTGTTAACCTTGCCAAACGCTCTCATTGCATCAAAAGGCATGTTGGCGCAGTACTTACAAAAGAGACTAGGATTATCTCTATTGGTTATAATGGCCCCCCTGCAGGAACACACAACTGTGATGAAGAATTTCCAGGAAAAGGCTGTGGTTTAGATTCCAAAGGTAGTTGTATGTTGGCTATTCATGCCGAGCAAAACGCCATTATGTATGCCGTGAAAAACAATGCTTCCGTTGAAAATTCCACGCTTTATGTCACCCTGTCCCCTTGCCTATCTTGTGCCCGTATAATTTTCAGCATGGGGATTAAGAAAGTAATCTATCTCAATTCTTATGCTCATTACAAAGGCTTGGAGAGAGATGAAGGATTAGACTTTTTGGAGAAATTTGGTGTGGAAGTCGAGAAATATCACGGGAATTTGGAGAATGTAACACATATGATTTAATAGCTATGAAACAGTTATTTTTAATTATCATACTATTCTTCGTGGCTTTAACAGCTTGCGTTGATGAAAATGATTTAAAGAAAAACCAAAGCCCCATTGTTGGTAAGTGGACCTATGACACTATAGAATATGATATCAAAATAAATAACCAAAACATTTATTCCTATTTTGATAGCTTAGGATTACCCGCTGAAAACATAGCCTTAATTAATTTATTGATAGAATCTGAAATTAAATCTGAATTGGAAGGACTTTCTATAGATTTCAATGCTGACAATTCTTATGAAATGATTAATGAGGATGATGAAATCGAAAGTTCAGGAACTTACAAGTTAAATTCCAATCAAAATGAAATCTCATTGACAGATGAAAATAATGAGAACTTTGTACTTGAAATATTAACGCTGAATGAAAATACACTAACACTATCGCTAAGTGAAAAAATCGAAAGTCCAGACGAAATTAGCATCCTAAATGGTGATTTGGAGGCTGATATAATAATTTATCTATTCAAATAGACCATTATTATAAATTAAGAGGCATCAACTAAAGCCTGATATCTATATTTTAAATACATTAAAAAACAAAAACCGTAATGAATAATATAATTTTTTAAATTATTTTTATAATATACTTTAGTTTATATATAAATGTATTAGTTTTGCCTTAATTAATAAACCCTATAAAAATAAAACATGAAAAATTTAAGATTTTTATTAATTCTAGCGATTGGTGCATTTATGTTCCAATCATGTAACGATGATGAAACAGCAAAAGAAGGCGATGTTGAAGGAAAATGGGATGTAACAGGCTTGGCCTTTGACATTACAATTAATGGTGAAAGCTTAAGTAGCTTTTATTCAGATGCAGATCAAGCAGATTCATTTGAAAGTTCAATTGAAGCTTTATATGGAGCAAGTTTCGAAGGCGCTTCCATTGAATTCAAATCAGATGGTAGTTATTCATCAACGGACACTGACGGTTCCAATGATACAGGAACTTGGTCGCTAAATTCTGATGGTACATTACTTACAATGGACGGTGGTACACCAAATGAATTTAGTTTTGATATAATAACTTCAACGAAGAATAGTCTTGTTATAGGATATTCTGAATCTAACAGTACTCAAGATCTTAATCAAGATGGATCTAATGATGAGTTGAAAATCTCATTCGATATAACTATGTCGAAATAAAATTCACTTCAGGACTTAATTCAACACCAAATCTGGAATGAATTGAGTCCTGAATTTTTTTTGCCAAATTCAAAATGTCTTTCCCGCTTCCTTCACCGTGATTTACTAAAACCAGAGCTTGTCTTTGGTGAACTCCTACTCCATTTTCTTGATGGCCTTTCCAGCCTGCTTTTTCAATTAACCAACCTGCAGCTAGTTTAATTTTACCCTCCTCCAATTCATAAAATGGCATTTCCGGAAACTCACTTTTCAACTTTTCAAATTCTGAAGACTCAATAATGGGATTTTTGAAGAAACTACCGGAATTCCCAATCTCAACAGGATCAGGAAGTTTCGATTGTCTTATTTCTATTACAGCATTACTCACATCTTGTATAGTAGGATTTTCAATTTTTTTATCTTTCAATACATTTTTAATAATGCCATAATCAAGATTCAAGTGATGAAAACCAGGTTTATCTAATCTAAAACTAACTGAAGCAATTAAATATTCTCCTTTGAATTTGTGTTTAAAAATACTTTCCCTATAACCAAATTCGCATTCGTCTGGGAAAAACACCACTAGCTTTGCAGTTTTTAAATTAATAGCCTCAAGCGAATGAAATGTATCTTTTATTTCTACTCCATAAGCACCAATATTCTGCATGGGTGCAGCGCCTACCGTCCCGGGTATTAGTGATAAATTTTCCAGTCCACCCAAATTTTGTTGTAAGGTATAAAGAACAAATTGATGCCAATTTTCACCTCCACCGCATTTTACAACCACCGATTTGTCATCCTCTTCTAAAATATTGGTTCCTGAAATTCTATTGATAATTACTAAACCATGATAATCATCAGTCAGCAATATATTGCTACCTCCACCTAGAATTAAGTGTTGGTTTTCATTCCATTCAGGCGTGTGCAATAACTCTTGAAATTCCTCAACACTGTTGATCTCAACAAATAATTCAGCTTTAACATCAAAACCAAAGGTATTGTAATCAGCTAAAGATTGAGATTGTAAGAATTTCAGCATTAGAAATTAGATATGAAATTTTATTAATTTATTAAAAATGAGAACCGAACTTTATTCTTCCATTTCATTAAAGGCATCCTCTACTCTTTTCTCTGTCCCTTTCAGCATGGCCTTACAATTTTTCAGAAGCTCCATGGATTCGTTCACCAATTCAGTAAGCTGATCGATAGGAATTTCCTCATTTTCTACTCTATTCAAAATCTCTTCTAGTTTGTGAAGAGACTCTTCATAGCCTAATTGTTTCTTTTTCGCCATAATTAATTAATCAATTTTAATGTTCCATTCGTCATTCAGCATGCTGATGGTATGATGTGCCGTCATATCAAACTGGCAA
Source organism: Marivirga salinae (assembly GCF_030503855.1). Taxonomy (NCBI): domain Bacteria; kingdom Pseudomonadati; phylum Bacteroidota; class Cytophagia; order Cytophagales; family Marivirgaceae; genus Marivirga; species Marivirga salinarum. The sequence goes on from NZ_CP129971.1 coordinate 3,688,463, forward strand.
GGAACAACTGAAACATAATTATTAGCAATTGCCCATTCGTCATTATCCTCACCTTTGTCAAAATTCACGAAGTTTCCAGCCATCCAGAAATATCTTCTACCATTTGGATCGAATCTTTGATCAAATTCTTCCTCCCATTTGGCTCTTGCTTGTCTGCAGATTTTAACTCCTTTTATTTTTTCATTTCTCTTTGGTGGGAAATTAACATTCAAGGTAGTGTATTTAGGCAATCCACTATCGAGCACTTGCTTTGCAATAGCTTTTACATAAGGCAATGTATGTTCAAATTCAGCGTCTTGCGCATAATCACATAATGAAAAACCTATGGAAGGACAGCCTTCTATTGCACCTTCAATAGCCGCAGACATGGTCCCCGAATAAAGAACACTTATGGATGTATTACTTCCATGATTAATGCCACTAACAATTAAATCGGGAGTTCTATCTTTTAAGACATGATGCTTTGCTAGTTTCACGCAATCTGCAGGCGTTCCTGAACTTTCATAAGCCACTACATCCTCTCCGAAAATATCAGTTCTGTCTAATCTAAGCGTATTACCAATGGTGATAGCATGCCCCATACCTGATTGAGGACTATTAGGCGCAACCACAATTACTTCACCTAAATCTTTCATTGTTTCTATCAAATTGCGGATTCCTTTGCTGGTCACCCCATCGTCATTACTCACTAAAATTAGAGGTCTAGTCATAATAATTTCTTCTGATGATAAATTTTAATTATTTATTTGATTATAATAGTTTATGATCTTAATTAAATCAGCTTGTCTATCAACTTTCAGTCTGTTTTCCTTAATATAATCTTTCAAAAGGTCTTCATGTCTTCCAAAATATGGATATAAATCCTTTCTTTTTTCCGAAAACTTAGTGATATCACCGTTTTCTGTCAATAAAAAATAATTATAAGTTAAAATTTCACGACCGGAAAAGTTTCTACCAGTATTATACAATGGATTTCCAAACCTATTATTACTTTCTGTTATGACATATTCCCTAGCCATAAGTGTGATTTTTCCTTCTGAAAGAATTTCAAAAAAGATAGGGACATTCATTCTTCCTTTCAATTGATAAGGTAGTGAATATACATATCTATATCTTTTGAAAAACTGGCAATGAAAACTAAAATAAAGGACATTTTGAGAGCTAAATGTTTTTATTCTTTCATCAACAGAATATTGCAAGAGATTAGCTTCAAAATCGTATTGAATTTGGCCTTTTAGTGTGTCTTCTGAGTCTAAAACTATCATTCCTGGATGCCACATTTCATGAGGCAAATCCTGCGAAAGTAACGGAGGATTAATTAAGATGAATAATAGTGTTAGAAGAGAAAAAACCTTCACATTAGCTGTTTTTAAGAATACTGTGCCCCATTTTATCTCTTTTAGTTCGCAAATAGTTTTCATTGTGCTTATTTGGTGGAATTTCTAATGCAACATTTTCTACAATTTCCAAGCCATAACCTAATAAACCTGCTCTTTTTGTTGGGTTATTTGAAACTAATCTAATTTTTCTAACGCCTAATTTCCTTAAAATTTGAGCTCCAACACCATAATCACGTTGATCCATTTTAAAACCTAAAGCCACATTTGCTTCTACGGTATCCATTCCTTGCTCTTGCAATTTATAAGCTTTCAGCTTATTCATCAAGCCGATTCCTCTACCTTCTTGGTTCATGTAAACAATCACGCCTTTCCCTTCTTTTTCAATCATTTCCATAGCTTGATGAAGTTGAGGACCACAATCGCATCGGCAGGAACCGAAGATATCTCCAGTTAAACAAGAAGAATGCACTCGAACCAAAACAGGCTCATCTTCTTTCCATTCACCTTTAACTAAAGCCAAGTGGTTATCTTTTGTAGTAGTTTGCTCGAAAGCTACCAATTTAAAATCACCATAATCTGTAGGCATTTCAACGTCCACCTTTTCTTCCACTAATGACTCATTATTTAATCTGTATTCGATTAAATCTTTTATCGCCACTAATTTTAAATTGAATTTGTCCGCTACTATTCTCAAATCCGGTAGACGAGCCATAGTACCATCTTCATTCATGATTTCAACTAAAACCCCACCAGGAGTTAAGCCTGCTAATTTTGAAAAATCAACTGCAGCTTCTGTATGTCCTGTTCTTCGCAAAACTCCACCTTGCCTGGCTTTTAATGGAAAAATATGACCAGGCTTACCTAATACCTCAGGTTTGGTATTTGGATTTACTAAAGCTTGAATGGTTTTCGATCTATCACTAGCGGAAATCCCTGTAGTGGTTCCCTCTCCTATTAAATCAACCGAAACGGTAAATGGTGTTTCAAACTGAGCGGTATTTTTACCTACCATCAATTCTAAACCTAATTCATTACATCTATCTTCAGGAAGAGAGGCACAAATTAATCCTCTTCCGTGCTTGGACATAAAGTTTATAATTTCGGGAGTTACTTTTTCGGCAGCACAAATGAAGTCACCTTCATTCTCTCTATCTTCATCATCTACAACAATGATGATTTCTCCTTTTTTAATCGCTTCAATAGCTGACTCTATAGTATCTAATTGAATTCTTTCTGACGACATAAATCTTTGAAAAATAATAAATCACAAAGGTAGCCAATATTTCATGATTACCCGACAAAAATTAAAACGAATACATGCTTTAAGTGTTTGAATATTATTTCACTACCACCATTCCTAATAAATTGCCAATTTCTAGTTTAGCCTGATTGAGCTGCATTAAATACTGTAATATCGTTTCTTCATCTTCTTGGGAGTCAGTATCCTTCAGTTTTTCTGTGTTTTTCTCCATCAGATGAAGAATAGAGCGATGCTTTAATCTCAATACATGAATATAAATGGAATCGTTTAAAATATGGCGTTCGTGGGGAGTGTAAATTTCAAATTTCTTCTCCCAATTTTCACTCAATTCATATCGATCGGTATATAATGAAAATATTACTTTTCTAACTTCTTCTGAGCCATTCTTAATAAAATAAGCTTCATTTAAAATTTCCCCATCCTTCAAGTGAGAAACAAAATCTTTGAGTATTTCAGCATAAACAGGATGAATAAATTCCGTATCGGCTAGTTCTTGTAATAAATAATCTATTACCAATTTATCATCCGCCAGCGGTAATTCAGCATAAGTAAGCAATAATCGTATGCTTTCTCTCTCTTGCAAAGCTGCTACATCAAACGGACTATATTGCTTTTGAATTTGCTCAGGCGCTTGGTTATAATTTTCGCTTAAATAATTAGCTTGACGCTTAGTTATATCTCCTTTGCTCTGCTTGTCTCGAAGAACAACTTTATTCTGTTCAGCAATTAATAGCGCTTCATCTATTTCCAGAATATCACTGCATTCCTTAATGTAAATTGCTCTTTTTACAGGGTCAGGAATTTTTGAAATGGAGCGCACAATATCCTGAATGGTTTCCGCTTTCTTGATTGGATCCTGTTTGGTCTCTTCCAATAAAAGATCAGATTTAAAGCGAATGAAATCCTTAGCATTGTCTTCTAAAAAGCTTTTGAAAGCTTCATCTCCCATTTTTCGAGAATAACTATCAGGATCTTCCCCATCAGGAAAAATAACAACCTTTACATTTAAGCCTCCTTCTAAAATCAAGTCGATTCCTCGCATTGCAGCTTTTAAACCTGCGGCATCACCATCGAATAAAACAGTGACATTCTGAGCATATCTCCCAATCAGTTTAATTTGTTGCGTGGTCAGAGATGTTCCTGAAGAAGCTACCACATTTTCCACTCCTGATTGATGCAGTGAAATAACATCCGTATAACCTTCTACCAAAAAACAATTTTCTTCATCCCTGATGCTTTTTTTCGCTTGAGCTATTCCATAAAGAACTTCACTTTTATGGTAAACATCCGTTTCAGGTGAGTTTATATATTTCGGCTGCTTTTTATCATTTATTAATATTCTGGCACCAAAGGCAATCGGCTTTCCGGAAATGGAATGAATAGGAAAAATGACTCTGTTTCTGAATCTATCGTAGGTTTTATCTTCCTTTTTGATGATTAAACCTGCTTTTTCAAGTAATTCTTCAGAATGACCAGCTGTTTTAGCTGCTTTTATTAAGCCATCCCATTGATCTAAAGTATATCCTAGATCAAACTTATCAATAGTAGCATTTGAAAAACCTCTTTCTTTGAAATAGCTTAGACCAATAGATTTTCCTTGCGGGTGATTATGTAATAAATCTTTAAAATAATCGGAAGCGAAATTTAAAACGATATAAAGGCTTTCTCTTTCATTATAAGCCTCTTGCTGTTCAGGAGAAGATTCGGTTTCTTCAATTTCAATCTGGTACTTATCGGCTAGCTGACGAATAGCCTCAGGGAAATTAAGCCCTTCCAAATCCATAATAAATTGGATGGAATCACCGGCCTTTCCACACCCAAAGCATTTGTAAATCCCTTTGTTTGGCGCAACCGAAAAAGAAGGTGTTTTCTCCTCATGAAAAGGGCAACATGCCCACATATTCTGACCTTTCTTTTTAAGTGGCACATAGTCTCCTACCACCTCTTCTATATCGGCTCTATCTTGAACTTCTTGTATGGTTTTTGGACTTAACCCCACTATTTTCTAAGGATTTTTAATATTTATTTAAACTAATTCCAACTAAATTACCGTATGAATTGTTAGCTAAATTGATAAAGTTTAACTTGCAACAATTTCAATGCAAAACTACGATTTTTAAATCATAAAATTTATATATGGCTGTTACTAAAGATAGCATAATTAAAGCATTAAGCACAGTAGATGATCCGGATTTCAAAAAAGATCTGGTAACGCTGAATATGATACAAGATGTGAGCATTGATGGAAATGCCGTTTATTTCACTGTTGTATTAACCACTCCAGCTTGTCCGCTTAAAGAAATCATCAAAAATGACTGTATTAATGCCATTCATCAGCAAGTAGACAAAGATTTGCAGGTATTTCCAAATATGACTTCTAATGTTACCTCAACCAGAAGTACCGCGCCTTTATTGCCCAATGTAAGAAACATCATTGCCATTGGATCTGGTAAAGGAGGAGTAGGAAAATCTACTGTCACGGCTAATCTTGCAGTATCTTTAGCACAACAAGGTGCAAAAGTGGGATTAATTGATGCAGATATTTTTGGTCCTTCAATTCCTACCATGTTCAATTGTGAAGCAGAGCAACCAGAAGTAAAGCAAGTTAATGGTAAAAATATTATCGTACCTATTGAGCAATATGGTATAAAGCTTATTTCCATTGGGTTTTTAACTCCACCGGATAATGCGGTGGTTTGGAGAGGACCAATGGCAAGTTCTGCTTTAAAACAATTCATAGGAGATACGGATTGGGGAGAATTAGATTATTTATTAATTGATTTGCCTCCAGGAACTAGTGATATTCATTTAACCTTGGTACAGACCATTCCTGTTACAGGTGCTGTGGTAGTGACAACACCACAAAAAGTTGCTTTGGCGGATGCTAAAAAGGCTATTGGAATGTTCAAGCAACCACAAATTAATGTCCCTATTCTGGGATTGGTTGAAAATATGGCTTACTTTACACCAGCAGAATTACCAGATAATAAGTACTTTATATTTGGAGAAGGCGGTGGTTATAAAATGAGTGAGGAATATGATATTCCATTTCTTGGCCAAATGCCTTTAGTGCAATCTATTCGTGAAAGCGGAGATTCTGGTTATCCTACCGCAATGAAAGAAGGTCCATCAGCAGATGCTTTTAAGGATTTAGCACAAAAATTAGCCCGTCAGGTTGCTATAAGAAATGCAAGCATAGCGGGTACCAAAACAGTTGAAATGACGAGTTGAAATTAATAAAATATGGATATTTTAAATAGAGTTGAAAAAGCATTAGATTCCATAAGACCTTATTTAGAGGCAGATGGTGGTAATGTACGCGTATTGGATTTTAATGAGGGATTATTACGTTTAGAGTTATTAGGCGCTTGTGGCAATTGCCCCATGTCCACCATGACTTTAAAAGCTGGCGTTGAAGAAGCTGTTAAAAAATCTGTTCCAGAAGTAACTGCAGTGGAAGCAATAAATATAACCTCGGCTGATGACCCTAATGCTGAATTACCGCAAACAATGCGCTAATTATAATATTTTGAATTTATATTATTTTCGAAAGAAAATTTTAAACTCAATTCTGTTGCAACTTAATGCTTGGTTTTAATTTTAGGTATATTTAAATTTAGACAAAAGTATTTAGACCCAATGAAAAAACGATACCACTCTTATTTGAAATTCCTCATCAGGAGTGGTATTTTTATTTCCCTATTATTTAATATTCTTAATCTTTCAGCGCAAGAAAAATGCGCAGTACCAAAAATATTAGAAGAGAGAGAAAAGAAATATCCTGAACTAAGCACACAAAAGTTCGAAAACTGGATAGCTGAAAAACAGAAATTAAAAAATACCACTTCCCAAAGAAATCAGAAAGTACTGGTACAAATCCCCGTAGTTTTTCATATCATTCATAATGGTGAACCAGTTGGAATTGGAGGAAATCTACTTAAAAGTAGAATTGATCGCCAATTAGAAGTATTAAATGAGGATTTCAATAGGCTTAATGAAGACGCATCTGAAACCTTAGAAGAATTTCAGGATTTGGCTGCCTCGCTTGAAATTGAGTTTATTTATGCCAAACAAAGTCCAGATGGAACAGAAACAGATGGAATAGTCAGAATACCTGGAAGCCAATCAAGCTACAGCTATCAAGATCGAGGAATTTTAAGTGCAGAAAGTTACTGGCCTGCAGAAGAATATTTAAATATTTGGGTTACTGATTTAGCAGGCGGAAGTTTAGGATGGGCTGAATTTCCTGTCTCAAATTTAGCAGGATTAGATGCTGCTAGTAATAATAGATTAATTGATGGAGTATCTTTAGACTACGTATATTTTGGAGATAATCCAGAAAGTCCTTCTTTCGAAAGTAAGGGAAGAACAGCTACTCATGAAATGGGGCATTTTTTAGGCCTAAGGCATATTTGGGGTGATGGTGGATGCACTGTGGATGATTTTTGTGCAGACACACCCAGTGCAAGCGGTTCAAGTACAGGATGTAATATCACTAAGACCAGTTGCGAAAGTTTAGACATGGTCCAAAACTTCATGGATTATACCAATGACGCATGTATGAACCTCTTTACCCAAGACCAAAAATCCAGAGTAAGGACGGTAATTGAAAACAGCCCAAGAAGAAAAAGCCTGACCGAATCAAAAGGACTAGAAGAACCGCCTGTTTTCAATCGTGATTTAGGACTGACTGAAATAAACTCACAATTCACCGGTAGTTGTAGTGGGAATTTTAGTCCACAAATTACCATCAAAAATCAAGGCCTGTTCATGATTAAAGAATATAGTATTGATTTATATGTGAATGAGCTTTTAACAGAAACCTTGGAATTTACCGATACCTTGGAGAGTGGAGATGAAAAAGTAGTTTATTTTCCACTTTTAAATTTTATAGAAACAGCTGAGTATTCTATTTCCTACAGCCTCAACCTAGAAGGAGCTTTTGAGGATGATCGCTTAGAAAACAATCTAAAAACGGAATATTATCAAAAACTTCAAGAGGGAAATCTACCATATAAAAAGAAGTTTCAAAATAATTTCGATTCTTGGTTTATCAGAAATGCCGATCAAGAAGAAACATGGCAACAATTTAATGATGCAATAGGAGTTCCTTTTTATGAAAACCGTCAGAATTTTGGGCAAAAAGAAGAAATCATTTCACCAATATTTGATTTCACGACTATAGATGTTCCCGAATTAAGTTTTGTATTTGCACAAGTGGCAGATTCTATCCCAAACAGGGTAAGTATTTATGCTTCTTATGATTGCGGAAGAACTTTCAATGATTTGATTTTTTCTAATAATATAACTGATTTATCTACAGCCTACCAAGTTGATTCCATCTTTACCCCTCAATTTCGCTTGGATTGGGATACCGTTAAAATAGACCTAAATCGATTAAGAGATCAAGAATCTGTTTGTTTTAACATAGTGGCTGAAAATAGACTCGGCAATAATTTCTATATAAGTGAATTTAATGTAGAAGAATCAACGAAAAAAAATAAAGAAATTGACGTTTTAAACTGGAAAAACATTAACCCTCTATTTTGTGATGAAGAATTAGAGGGAATACTTACCGTTAAAAATATAGGTAGAGAAAATATTAGCAACTACAAACTAGAGATATTAGACAATGGTAAACTTATAAAAGAATATATTATAAATGATGAAGTAATAGTTTCGGGACAAAATTCAGAGGTAGATATTATAATTCCTCAACCACAACGGGAGAATGGAGAATTTGAGATAAGAGCTATAATCAACAATGAGGAAGAAGAAATTATCAACAATATTTATGTGCCATTTCAGATTAATTGCCTTGAGGAACTTCCACCATTAAGATTAATTCTAAAAAATGGTAATAGTGATAATTGGTTTGAATTCAACCCTGATAAAGATGCAGGCTGGACTTATAGTTCGAATAATTTTGCTGTCAACAGCAACTCTTCTTATATCACTAAAGAATCCTCCGAAGATTGGCTCCTAAGCCCTTTGATGGATGTTAGTAATACTAATTACCTAGGATTAATTTTTGATCTTTCTTACAGAAAAGCATTAAGACAATCCGAGAAGTTTGAAGTTTATATATCCAATGATAATGGTAAAAATTTCAACACTTTAATTTACTCTAAATCAGGAGACTCTTTAGCTACCTCATATGGAAATGATATAACAGATCACTTGACATGGAGAAATGAATTCATAGATCTTTCGCCTTATGTTAACAGAGATAAAATAAGACTAGCTTTTAAGGTCACACATGATAATGGTCAAAACATCTATTTAAAAAACATTTCATTTTTTGTTGGGCAGTCTCCACCTCCGCCCTTTCCAAATGTTAGGAAATCAATTGTCATCTATCCAAACCCGGCTAAAAATGACGTGAATTTACATCTAAATTTGGATGTTGCAGAAGAAGGGTTTTTCCAAATTTTAGATATGAAAGGAAATGTAATATTAGAATTTAAAGAACCTAAAATCCTTAATCAATTCATTAGTTTTGATGTTTCTCAATTAGCAGAAGGAATGTATATATTGAGGCTTAGAACGAATAGATTTTCTGCTACTGAAAGATTCATGATTCAGAAATAGCTTTCTTCAAAAATATTCCACTTTTTAAATTCACAAATTACAAATCATGGGTAGAATTCTTAATTGATATGTTATTTTTACATTTCGTTTAATAATACTTTGCTAATTAATGTATAAGAACAAACTTATCAGATTTTGAGATTAAAAAGTTTGTCTTCATACAGTTCAATAAAATCCATATAAAATAAATATGAGAATCGGAATATTTTTTGGAGGGCAGTCAAGAGAAAGAGAAATATCATTTGCAGGCGGAAGAACGGTTTATGACAACCTTAATAAATCCATATTTGAAGCTGTTCCTATTTTTATAGATAGCAAAGGACATTTCATATTGTTAGATTGGCAATATATTTACAAAGGGACTATCCGCGATTTTTATCCACCGGTTGATTTCTTGCCAAAATCAAATCTGCCTGTTCAGATTTATGCAGAATCTTTGAAAAATTTATCAGACAAAGAGTGGGATCAATTAATTGCTGAGGTTGGACAAAAACTCAATCCTGCTGACTTCAAAAAATATATAGATTTTGCTTTCTTATCACTCCACGGGCCTTATGGGGAAGATGGTAATATTCAAGGGATTTTAGAATGGTATGGAATCCCTTTTAGCGGGGCTGGCATCCTACCTTCTTCTATAGGAATCAGTAAAATTGCGCAAAGACAATTCTTAAAACAAGCTGGATTTGAAGGGCCAAAAAGCCATATTCTCAATAAATACGATTGGAATAAGCAACCTCATGAAAATGTTTATAACAGCTTAAAAAAGGAATTAGGATTGCCTTTGGTTATAAAAGCTCCTCATCAGGGATCCTCCATTGGGGTTAGCATTTTAAGCGATGATAATTTAGAAGAATTTGAAAAACTGGTTCAAAAAAGTTTCTTTGAATTAGAAATTCAGAAAAGCGATTGGAAAAACTACAGTCAAGAAGACAAAATTAGTTTTATTGCCAGATTAGTAGATATAAGAGAAGGCATTGGCTTGCCTGTAATTATTGAGGATGACATTCTTTACACCCCTGATGAATTATTGGACTTCCTTAATGATTCTTTTGCAGAGCAGAAAGAAAGCATAAAATTAAAAGCCATCGACTCAGAGAATTCTCTTTTGATTGAGTCATTTATTGAAGGAAAAGAATTTTCATGTATTGTCATTCAAGATGAGATTGAAAGACCGATTGCATTGCCTCCTACCGAAATCAGAAAAGGTAAAGATGTATTTGACTATCGTTCGAAATACTTACCCGGTATAAGCAGAAAAATCACACCAATTGATGCACCACAAGACATCATTGAAAAAATCAGAACTCAATGTGCTGCTTTATTTAAAGCGTTGCAAATTGATGTTTATGCAAGAATAGATGGTTTCATCACCAAAGAAGGGAAAGTATTCCTGAATGATCCGAATACAACATCAGGCATGTTACCTTCTTCATTTTTCTTTCATCAAGCAGCTGAAATTGGCTTGAATCCTTCGCAATTCTTGAGCTATATTATTAGAACTTCCTTAAAGGCAAGGTTAACTACAGGAAAGCATCATTTTGAATTGCAAAAAATGATAAAACAGCTGGATAATGCTTTGGAGGGATTAAAAAAGGAAGCAAAAAAGAAAATAAATGTTGGCGTAATTATGGGCGGATTTTCTACCGAAAGGCATATCTCAGTAGAGAGCGGTAGAAATATTTATGAAAAGTTATCTTCCTCAGAAAAATATTTACCTATTCCGATTTTTTTAAGTGGAAATGAAGATCAGCATGAGCTATATGTATTGCCAATCAACATTATGTTAAAAGATAATGCAGACGATATTAAAGAGAAAGTTCAGAATTACCAGATCCATCCAATTATTTCTCAAATCAAATTTGAAAGTAATGAGATTACAGAAAAATATTCAGGCATAGGAAACACTCAGTTACAGAAAATATCTTATTCCGATTTACCAGAATTAATTGATGTGACCTTTATTGCACTTCACGGAAGGCCAGGAGAAGACGGGGCGGTTCAAACTGAACTGGAGAAATTGAATATCCCTTATAATGGTTCAGATGTAGAAAGTTCAAAAATCACCATCAATAAGTACGATACGAATGAAATACTGAAAAATGCTGGCATATCAGTAGCCGATCATCGATTGGTTTATGAAGACAAATGGCAAAGCAATAAGGATGCGGAAATTAAGGCTATTGAAAAGCAATTAAGCTATCCATTGATTGCCAAACCTGCTGATGATGGTTGCAGTTCGGCAGTAAAGAAAATAAAAACCAGAGCTGAACTCGAAGCTTTTGCAGGTATGATGTTCCGACCGCAAGCTGAGTTTATAGAGGATTTAGCCAATATTTTGAAACTCAAGAAAAATGAGGAGTTTCCTCAGAAGAATTTCTTTTTATTGGAAGAATTGATTGAAAAGAAAGATGCAAAACACTTTTTAGAAATAACTGGCGGACTTTTAACACATTTCAAAGAAGATGGAAGCATCGAATATGAAATATTTGAGCCCTCAGAAGCGTTAGCAGGAGGTGAAGTTTTAAGTCTGGAGGAAAAATTCTTGGCAGGGGAAGGTCAAAATATAACACCTGCAAGATATACACCTGATGCCGGCAATTACAGTAAAGTAGCGGAGCAAGTGAAAGCCACATTGAAAAAAACAGCTGAAGTACTCGATATCACAGGTTATGCAAGAATTGATGCTTTTGTAAGGGTTTATGAGGATTTGAGCGTTGAAACCATTATTATTGAAGTAAACTCATTGCCAGGCATGACACCGGCAACTTGTATTTTTCATCAAACAGCAATCAATGGCTACAAGCCCTATGATTTTATTGATAAAATACTTTCTTTCGGAACTGAAAAAATGAAAAAACAAACCATTGCAAAATGAAGCTAACAGCTAATTCTTTAAAAGATGTATTCATTCACTTAGGTATTATTATTGGGCTAGGTGTCATAATCGTATTAACTTTTTTCTATATCTATTTACCAGTAACTACCCATCATGGCGAAAGCATCACAGTTCCACAGTTGGAAGGTGTTCATTTGGATGAATTAGATGAATTTTTATTGGAAAGGGATTTGAGATTTGAAGTAACTGCGGACTCAGGCTACTCTGCTGAATATCCAGCTTTAACAGTATTAAGCCAAAACCCTAAAGAAGGTAAAAAAGTAAAAGAAAATAGAAAGATTTACGTCTCGCTGAATGCGACAAGCCCACCAGATGTAAAAATGCCAAAATTAGTAGATGGCTCATTAAAAAATGCGCAGATGGTTTTAGAAAGCTATGGACTTTTATTAGGTGAGATCACTTATGAACCTCATGAATTTCAAAATGCCGTTTTAAAGCAAAAATTAGATGGGAAAGAAATTGAACCAGGGGAAGATATAGCCAAAGGTTCTACCATTGATTTAGTAATTGGAAACGGATTAGGAAGACCATTTCCTACACCCGATTTAGTGGGGAACAATCAAGAAGAAGCAGAATTTATTATTATTGGCAGCGGTTTACAGATTGGTAAAGTGAGAACGCGCGAAGATGATGAAAAGGCAGCTGGCATTGTTTTACAGCAATATCCTGAAGCTGGAACTTCAGTTAGAACTGGTAATCATGTAGATATCTGGGTTGTGGCACCAAAAAATCAAGATGAATTATTGACACCAGAAGAGATATGAGGTCAAGCTGGCTGAAAATATTTTTTATTATTGGATTCTTTTTTCAATCAATGCTTTTTTATGGGCAAATAACTGAAAGCCCTATTGGTCATCTTTATAAAAAGAATTCTAACATACAAATGAGGCTGTCTGTAAGTCAAGACACCATCAGTATGCCAATTTGGGATGACTTTACATATAATAGTCAAGAACCCGATTCAAACATTTGGCTTCATGGGGAACATGTGTTTGTCAATAATGGATTTGCCTACCTCCCTCCTTCCTTTAATGTGGCTACCTTAGATGGTTTTGATGGCAATGGTATAGCCTATAACACAGAAGAAAATGCAAATGGGATTGGAGATAGTTTGGTATCCAAACCAATAGATTTATCTGCCTATGATGAAAATTCCAATATTAATCTTAGTTTTTTTTGGCAAGAAGGATTTGGAGGAAATGCTCCTGATGCTCAGGATTCACTAAAATTAAGCTTCAGGAATGCGGAAGGAGAATGGATACTGGTTCATGGTTTTGGCGGTAGCGGAAACATAGAAAGAACTTTATTTTCCCAGCACTTTGAAAGAGTAAATGATAGTAGCTTCTTGCATGCAGGTTTTCAATTTAAATTTGAATCAGCAGGTAGTTTAGCTGGCGATTTTGATACTTGGAATTTGGATTACATTTATCTGAATGCTGGAAATACGCCAGTTAATACGCAAGGTAATGCCTATGATTCCTATGAGGATCGAACTTTTTCTGAAAAGCCTAAAAGCCCTTTTGCTGATTATTATGCTCTACCCTTAAAGCATTTGAATGAAAGTTGGTTAGAAGAAAATATCGATACCGCAACATTCATTTACAATAATCTATGGGCTGGCAATGCCAATAATTTCTCCTTTGGTACTGAATTTTTCAGCACAGTATATGATACTCTAAAACCCAACCAAATCATTGATTCATTAGAAGTAGATGGAGTGTTCTTAACTGATTTACAGGATACTGCTCAATTTATCTATCACCCAGAAAACAAAAGTCAATTTATAAACCACTTATTATCGGAAAAAGAAAATGAAGATTCCGTTTATCTGAATTTTCAATTCAATTTAGGTACTAATGATAGTTTATTCTTTGAAACCATTGATGGTGTTGCGGTCTATTATCCTGAACTGAGCTTTCGTCAAAATGACACGGTATCGACCATCATTCCATTACATGATTATTATGCATTTGATGACGGTTCTGCAGAATCCAGAGTGCAGTTAAATTCAAGAAACTATCAATTAGCCCAATCATTTGATGTAATTGGCGAACAATTTTTAACTGGTATTGAAATTTACGCTCCTAATATTGGCCAAAACGCCTCAACTCAAAACATAACACTATTAGTTTGGAATAATTTAACTTCTAATACAGATGATATATTAAGAGCACAAAATGTGCTGATAAATCAAAGTGTGTCATTAAACCAATTTCAACGATTTACTTTTGATAGACCAATATTGCTAAGTGGTGAATTTTTTATAGGCTACAGAGAAGAAAATGATGCCCCACTTTCAATAGGTTTTGATAAAAACACCAATAGCGCAACAAGATTATTTTACAATCAAGGTGGTGATTGGGAACCTAATATTACGCTTGAAGGGAGTGTGATGATACGACCAGTATTTGATACAAAAGAAATACAGGTTTCCAATGACAAAAGGATCAACCCAAAACTTGATATTAAAGCCTATCCTAATCCAAGCAGAGGAGTTTTAAAATTCACAAAGCAAGTAGATCAAATTGAAATATATGATCTACAAGGCAGCTTAAAAGTAAGTGAAACAAATATTGAAAGCAGTCAATCGATTGACATTTCCCATCTACCAAATAATTTGTATCTGATTAAATTAAGAAAGGGGAATCAATATTCCACTTTGAAGGTAATGTTGAGGAAATAATTTCTCAGATTAATCCTTAAAAGCAATCTCCCATAATTTTAAAAAGTTAAATTATTACTGCTCAAAAGTATCTCAATACCAAATGGTAACATTCTGTCAATAGATCATTGAAATACAGTAATAATTACTTCTCACTAAATTCAGGGCGTCATTCCTTAATTAAACCATTATAGTCCTAGATTACATCAGATGAAATTAATAAATCTGAAATATATTTTCCGTGCGTCATTCCTTTGAAGAAAGGAATCTAATGATTTTAACCTATGGTTAAAATATCCAGAAAGCTAGAGACAAATCTAATTACCAATCAATTCCTCTATGCCAGTTTTAAGTTAAGAGTATTGAAATTTCGTTTCAATAGGACTAGATCCCTTTCTTCAAAGGGATAGCCTGTCCCGCACTATAAGTCGAGAACGTTCTAATCTTGTTTTTTAGTTTAATGGAAACATTCCTATTCTAGATTAAAATAAACGAAGTTAATAAATTTGAAATCGTGTTTTCTGTGCGTCATCCCTGCGAAGGCAGGGATCTGTTGATTTTAACCTATGGTTAAAATACTATGAAAACAGGCTATCGAACTATCTAGTTGAGTAATCTACCATACACTTGGGTTAAGAGAATTGAAACTTTGTTTCAATAGGACTAGATCTCTGCTTCTCGACTAAAGAACCGGACAGGTTGCGTAGAGATGATGGTTCTAGCCAAGATTGAAGTTAAATTATTAAATGATTCTCCAGTAAAATTCATTTCTAAAATATTTTGCTTTGAATTAAACTTCACATACTTTAGTTAATATTTCACCAAAAAAACTAACCCAAATGACTGCAAAAGGAGGATATGTATATATCCAAAGTAATTTCTCTCGGTCCGTTTTATATGTAGGCTCTACTTCCAATTTATGTAATAGATCTTTCCAACATAAAAATGGAGAAGGTTCCGAATTCACTACTACTTATAAATGCACTGATCTAATTTATTATGAATTTCACAAAACTATTGATAAAGCCATATTAAGAGAAAGAAGAATTAAAAAATGGAAACGAGAATGGAAAATTAACCTAATTAAAGAAATGAATCCTACTTTTAGGGATTTATATGATGAGGTTGCTGATATGAAATAATGATTAATATTATTGAACCTTCGTTTCAATAGGACAAGATCCCTGCCTCCGCAGGGATGACGTTCTAATCTAGTTTAATGCTTTAATTAAAATATTACTGTTCTAAATTAAAACAGATGAAGTAAATAAACTTGAAAAAGTGTTTTCCGGGCGTCATCCCTGCGAAGGCAGGGATCTAATGATTTTAACCTATGGTTAAAATATCAAGAAAGCTAGAAAATAATCTAATCAACTATTAATCCATCTATGCCTTTGCTAGGATAAGAGTATTGAAACTTCGTTTCAATAAGACAAGATTCCTGCCTTCGCAGGAATGACGATCTATTCTAGCTAAGTATTTAATTGAAATATTATCAATCCACAGTTTCATCACTGCCCATTAAATAAGCTTTGATGTAATCATTCAAATCACCATCCAATACGTTTTGAACATCTGTTCTCTCTACACCCGTTCTGGCATCTTTAATTAATTTGTATGGATGCAATACATAATTTCTGATCTGAGATCCAAAGTCAATTTTCTTTTTACCTGCTTCTACTACATTTCTTTCAGCGCTTCTCTTTTCTACTTCAATTTGATATAGCTGGGATTTCAACATTTTCATGGCCTCTTCCCTATTCGCTAATTGCGTTCTGTTGGCTTGACAAATCACCACTATTCCAGTTGGCTTGTGCGTTAACTGCACCTTAGTCTCCACTTTGTTTACGTTCTGACCACCTGCACCACCAGAACGAGATGTATGCAATTCTACATCATTAGGGTGGATATCAATTTCTATGGTATCATCCACAACCGGATAAACATATACAGAAGCAAAAGAAGTATGTCTCCTTCCACCACTATCAAAAGGTGAAATGCGGACTAAGCGATGTACGCCATTTTCAGATTTCAGGAATCCATAAGCTTGGGCACCATCAAATTCCAAAGTAACAGACTTAACACCCGCAACATCGCCTTCTTGAAAATCTACTTCTCTTACTTTATAACCATTGGCTTCTCCCCACATGATGTACATTCTCATCAAGATTCCGGCCCAATCATTACTTTCAGTGCCGCCAGCTCCAGGAGTGATCTGTAACATAGCTGAAAGTTGGTCTTCTTCAGAAGAAAGCATCTTTTTCAACTCCAATTCTTCTGTTTTGGTAAGCGCTTTCTTATAGGCTTTATCTACTTCTTCTTCAGTAGATTCTCCCATTTCTAGAAATTCATAATAGGTCTCTACCTCACCATATAATTCACTCAGCTCTTCGAAATGTCTAGTCCAATCCTTCAAACCTTGAATGACTTTCATGGTTTTTTCAGCCTCATCCGAATCATTCCAGAAATCAGGTTGAGAAGATACTAATTCCAGTTCTTTTATTTCTTCAACTTTCTTGTCGTAGTCAAAGATACCCCCGAAGTGCTTCCACTCGGGCCTTTAAGTCTTTTAAATCGTCACTAGTCATTAGGACTTTGTTTTATGTTGTTTTAAAATTTTAAAATTAAGAAGCTTTATTAGTTTAAAATCTCTTAAATTCAAAGTTATGTTTTTTATAGCTCAATTGCTTTCCTTTTTTCTACTATATAAAAGAACGTACGCTAGGCGTCTTTTACGCTAAAAAATTCTCGCAAAGCCGCAATGGCGCAAAGTTTTCGCAATGAGAATATTTTGTCATCTCTTTTGAAGCCTCATTGTTAACTACAACCTAAAAAAATAACCCTGGTTATTTTCTTATGTGTTCTTTTGTCTCTTTTGTGGTGGGGATATTACCGATTGTACATATTAAAAACAGTATTTTTAACCACAAAAGAACACAAAAGGGTTTTCGCTAAAGCGAAAAACTAGTTAAGAGAATTTAACTTAACTTAATTGCATTGACACCCTTTTGGAAAATAAAGGGGGCAAAAAAAAGCCGCACAATCATTCATCGTACGGCAAAGTCAATATTTTTGATATAAGTTAAAGCTTAAAAATCCAATCAAATTTATCTTCTGCTTCGCCTAATTTAATAGCGTCCATTGCTTTTAGTACTTTGTTTGAAAATGCTCTCTCTGCAATCGGAGGTAATTTATAATCCACTCCATCATGACCGATTAATTCGATATGCGCAATAGTAGCCGCTGTTCCAGCTCCAAAAGCATCTTGCAATGTGCCGTTTTTGGCTGCTTCAATTACTTCTTTAATGCTGATTCTTCTTTCCTCCACTTTCATTCCCCAGTCTCTGGCTAATGTCAATACAGAATCGCGAGTAATCCCTCTTAAAATAGTAGAGCTTGCTTCAGGTGTGATAAGAGTGTCATTAATCACGAACATAATGTTCATGGTACCTGATTCTTCAATGTATTTATGCTCTGTAGCATCTGTCCAAACTAATTGGTGATAGCCTTGCTTCTGAGCTAATTTTGCTGGATATAATGAAGCAGCATAATTACCAGCTGCTTTTGCATAGCCTGTACCGCCTTTGGCTGCTCGGGTAAATTCTGTTTCGATTTTCACTTTCACTGGCTCGCTATAGTAAGCGCCAACAGGACAAGTGATAATCATAAATCTGTATTTTTCAGATGGCTTAATGCCGATATAATCATCCATTGCAAAAACAAAAGGACGGATATATAGTGCAGTATTTTCCTTGTTCGGAATCCATGCATTATCCAAATTCAATAATTCGGTCATAGCCTGAATGAATAGCTCTTCCGGAACTTCTGGAATGCACATTCTCTCGGCTGATTTGTTCAATCTTTTGGCATTCGCCTCCGGACGGAAAACTACTGCCTCGCCATTCTTATTTTTATAAGCTTTTAAGCCTTCAAAAACAGACTGACCATAATGAATAACACTTGAAGCCGGAGCCATAGAAAGCTTTTCGTAAGGCACGATTCTTAAATCGCTCCACTGACCATCTTCATAGTCCGCAATAAACATATGGTCAGAATATACTCTCCCGAAAGGGATGTTGTTAAAATCCACCTCATTTATTCGGGAATTTTGAACTTTCTGTATAGAAATATCTAAAGTATCTAACATGATGGTCGGTTTAGTTTAAAATTGCACGAAAGTACAAAAAAAAGGGGGTATTTCCAATTACTTTTTTGGTACCCAAGGCACTTCGCTTGCATTCAATTCCTGCGTTAACTTACGGCTCAACATGAATAAATAGTCGGATAAGCGATTTAAATAAGTGATTATCAAATCATTGACATCCTCATGTTCTTTCAAGGCTACCACTCCCCTTTCGGCTCTTCTACAAACAGTACGCGCCACATGAGTGAAAGAAACCAGCTGATGACCGCCCGGTAAAATGAAATTTTTCATAGGCGGTAAGCTTTCGTTCATTTCATCTATCGTCTTTTCCAAGCGCTCTACATCCGATTCTGAGATATCTGGAATAGGAAATTTGCTTTCCCCCGGCTCTTTAGCAAGCTGTGAACCAATGGTAAATAATCGATCTTGTATTTCAATAAAAAGCAGGTTACGAGAAGTGTTTTCCTTATGGTCACGCAATACGCCCATCCAAGAATTCAGCTCGTCCACATTGCCGTAAGCATCTATGCGCAAATGCGCTTTAGATACCCGTGAACCACCCAATAAAGAGGTTTTTCCTTTATCTCCGCCTTTGGTATATATTTTCATTTCTTATAGTCTTTTGTAGTGCTGCAAATATAGGGGAAATGGATGGAAGAAATTAGGGGTTTGGGGGTAGAAGTTGGTGGAAAGGATGATAATATAGGAAAATATTATTTTGAAGGTTAACGGTAAATTGTATGAGTAGTGGCAGGTTTTGATTGTATGTATGAACTGCTAATAAGGGTGAAAAATCAGGGTTTTGGCATGGAAATTTCACTATTCATCGAAAAGTTTGATTAAATCTCATTGATTTGGTACCAAAAGCCCAAGCGGAGGCTTGAACTATTCGGAAGCTTTCTTTATGCAGTTTATTGTTTTGTCATGCGATAGGTGTCATAAGTCTCCTCGCCATAACTTCTTTGAATGATTATTTCTTCTCCTTCTTTATATATATCAAACTCTCCAGTTAAGATATAAGTCCAATCAAACTCTGCAGTCCATGGGCATTCGTTGGTAAATTCAATTTTATTACCCTTCATTGTAAAAGTTCCTCTGCAAATTGCTGGATATTTCTGAATACTACTTTGACCTTGATAAGTATTTCCTTTGAAAATTAAGGTCACATCGGATGCTTGATATTTGGCATTTGGGCTAGATCTGCCGAAAAATCCAGTATAGGTTCCATCTGTTATTATAACTGGCTCAAGATCATTTAATTGGCAAGAAGCTGAAATTATTAAAATTATAACAAATAAAAATTTAGCTTTCATATTTATTAGAGGATTCATGCTACATAGACACTCATTTGCTTTAAAAGGTTGGTCATTTATCTTTAATTGATTTTTAAAAAAAGAAGTGAAAATGAGGTGGATTGATAAATCAAAAGTCCAAGCGGACATTTGAACTATTGGCATGTACTAAAGGATAGAAATGTCTAACATAAGCATAGTTGATTCTTTGAAGTATAAACTCAATAAATGCTATAAGAATTAAAAACTAGAAAGCCCGTATAGCTCTCACATTTCGAGGTACGTTCTTATTAAAACCTAATTGCACACCTGCATTGAACTGTTGAGCTGAAGCGGCATTATTTTTTATTTCGGTGGAACTCCAATAAAAATCGGAAGCAAAAGCATCCCCTCCATTACTTGTAGCTGTCGCATCAATTATAGTTTTATTCAAAAACATTAAATTTAATTCACTTTTAGAAGGTAAATACCAATCACCATAGGTTTTTTCATCTTCTGTAATTTGCAATTCATTGCAAATTCTTGCAGCATAGGTATCTCCATCATCTCCAATTGCAACTTGAGCAGCAATTATTATTGTGGTGTTTGATTTACCAGCAAATGGACCATCTCCTTTTGCTTGAGTACTACCAAATGTACCAGCATACCATCTGGTACCAGAACTTTGGTCTTTTTTGGCACATACAAGACCATGCTGCCCCGTTTCATCCAACCAAAAAACAATACCACCATGTACAAAATCGCCTATGCTGTATTCAATATCGTTAGATATAAATCCCATATTCGCTATAGCTGTGGAATCAACATGCTCACCCGTTACATAACCAAAATTTGCTATATCTGTAGAATCAAGGTGGGCTCCTGCTACATATCCAAAATCAGCTATATTTGTAGAATCTGTATGCGGTCCTTCAACAAAACCAAAGTCAGCGATTTCAGAAGCATTAAGCTTTGTATCGATTGTATGATTATTCCAATTTATAGTATCTGATTCAGTTATACCACTAGCTAAGGAAGCATTAAATATGGGATCAGTTTCTTTACTACTTATTCCTCCAACAATACTATCTGTAGTAGTTGCTCTTAAAGCAAAAGGTACACTCAATAATTCACTAATTCCTTCGATAGTGTAATTTTCACCACCTTCAGGATCTGTTTCCGTTTTAATAAAAAATGGACCAGCACCCCAATCTATATTAGAAAAAGTACCAGAAATAATATTTCCTTCTCCAATCTTAACACTCACTAAACCATTTCCATTTGTAGAAAGCTGATGTGATTCAACATAAACAGCAGGACCCGACACCGAAGCCCGAATAATGCTTATTTGAATACCTACAGATTGATCCTTTACTATTTCATTTTCCGCATTTCTGATCACTGCCTGAAAGCTAAATTTTTCAGGAGCTTGGCCCATTGCCATTTCAGTAATCAATAAGACAACTACTAATACCAAAATATTTTTCATAATCACATTTCATTTAATTTCAATTTGGATATCACTAATCTTTTATGATTTTGAATTTTTTTACTAGACTACCTGAACTTATCACATTCAAAATATAGATTGCTTGAGGAAAGTCTTTCATATCTATTATTACACTTTTCCCTCTCACATGCTGAGTATGTATTATGTTCCCCTTTATATCAAAAAGTTGGTATAAAAAACCATTCAAATTATCAACTTCTAACTTCAAATCTGTAGAAGTAGGGTTTGGGTAAGCAGTTGATTTAATTTGAATACCAGAATTTTCTATTCCTGAAACTACAGAGCTTATTATATTCAGTTGTTGGATTCCTTGTTCTACTGTTCCATTTGTCCCAGAAGCAGTAGAATACATCAGCTGTCCTACTGAAAAACTGACTGTACCTCCGGTACCATTGGCGTCACCCCCAGAAGTATTCATGCTTTCTTGAGCCTTAAGTTCTTCTAAAGCAAAAAATACAAGTGCTATATATAATATTATTCTTTGCATCTTTAAAAGCTTAATTGATTAAAATGAATTGCTCTGTTTAGTTGTTCAGCATCAAGTTTTAAATCAATATTCATTATTATTAATCACTGCAAAATCAAAACGAGAATACAGTGCGAATTGCAGGTTTTGATGTCATTTATAAAGTTAAATTAAATAATATGAATTTGGACATCAAAATCTAGCTGTTCATCGAAAATATGGCCTGTAAAATATACAATTAATGGGTTTATTTAAGGCAATGGTTAAACTATGTGCTTTATATAATTATATTAAGAGGATTTTAAACACACTACTCAAATTATCTTTTGAATGCTCGGACTAGTAACAAATACTTAGTTCAAAACCTAAATATTAATTCTGCTCTGACTTAGGTTACTACCAAAATTTAGATTTTGTAATATAGGTCTTCACATTCCCTTACTTCGCTTTTTTAACTGCTAAAAGCGGAAAAAAGAAAAAGACCCCTATCATGGAGAATATAAGACCTCCAATTGTACCAACCGCTAAGGAAAACCAGAAAACTTCATTTTGGCCACTCATCACGAATGGAATTAAACCAAAGCAAGTAGAAAAAATGGTTAGTAAAATTGGGGCCGCTTTAGTACTGACTGATTTCAGGAAACCTCTGCTGTCCTGAATTTTTCTATTTTTAAAATCATACAATATATAAATCCCTGCATTGACGGTTAACCCGCCCAACATCACAAAAGCAGCATAACCACCTTGGTCAAAATAAAATTCGAACCAACCGAAGGTAAGGAACAAGCCGATAAAAGAGAGTGGAATCAATAGTAAAATGTAGAATGGAAGCTTAAAGCTTTCAAACAAAATACTGCAAATAAAGAATATTGCTACTATCAATAATAACAATAAGGAATATTGCTTTTTGGCAGCATCTGAACCCCAGCTAAAACTTTGCTTTTCAGCGCTATAGCCCAATGGTTTAACTTGGTCATAAGTACCCAAAACTTCATCCAAATATTTACTCCCAAAGCGGGAAGAACCATAATATTCGAAGCTTAAAACCCTTATATAGCTTCTGTTTTCCTTATAAATCGCATTGACGGTGTTTTCCAATTGGAGTTTACTCAAATTACCGGTTGGAATTCTTTTGCCATCATAATCCAAGCTGTATTGCTCTAAAGCAAATTTATTGAAATTATCTGCTTGGGCTGAGGCTAAAACTACTGGGAATTGCTCTCCACCGATGGGTAAATAGGCAGTGGCTCCATTTGCAGGAGCGTGCATTCGAATAGCATTGGTGAAATCCGATAGACTGATATTATTAAAAGCCAACTCTTTCAAATCCGGTCGAATGATATACTCTTTACTTTTTTGATCGCGCCAGCTCATCCTTTCATTGGTATTCACTTCTTGAATTCGAGGATGCTCCAACAACATCTCAGCAAATTTATCCGCTTGATTTTCCAATTCGAAATAATTATAGCCTTTCAAAGCAACTCTAAAAGATGGGATTCGGTCTCCCGATCCAGTTGAGAAACCCTGTCCTACTCCATAAACAGTCCAATTTACGCCACTCCAGTTTGTGCTTCTAGAAGATAATCTAGCTTTCAGCTGATAAGGAAATGCTGATTTCTCATATTCTTCCTTAAAGATGATTTCAATGCTCCCATATTGACCAGAATAAATTTGGGTAGTAAAAATATCGATTCCTTCTTGCTGGAGCAGAAAATCCTCGAAATCCTGCATAATGGTATTCATTTGATCCAGCGTATTGCCATAAGGTAATTTACCATTGATATAAAGCCTTGTTTTTTCATTTTGTCTGTAGCTAGAGCGCTCATAAACATTGCGCACAAAAAGCCTTAAGCTGCCGCCCAACCATTTATCAGATATTGGTCGAATATCATCTTGGTAAATATCAGAACCTATGACTTTATTGTACCATTCGTGATCTTCCCATTTAGCGGGAAGCATAAATATTGGTAACCCAAAAGCAAATAAAAGTAATACAAAAAAGGATTTTCGATACTTTGCTGACCAATGAATGGCATTGGAATAACGGTTAAACCAGCGCACCTTTCTGCGCAACTGCTTCATGGAATTGCCTTTTCGCGTCTGGTTTTGAGCGTTAAAAAGCAATGCGTAAAGTGATGGTGTAAAAAACAAAGCCACCAATAAAGAAACACCCAACAGCAAAGCTACTACTTTGGAGAAATCCACCAGATTCATTTTCTGTTCTTCCGGCAAAAGGAAAACCAATAATAAAGCAGCAATAGTCGTTAAAGAAGCCGCTAAAAGTGCCAAAAACAGATGTCTGTTTTTATATTTATGAATATGGTCGATCATGACAATGGCATTATCCACAATCAATCCAAAGGAAATGGTCAAGCCAGCCAATGAATACAGATGGATTTCTATATCCAAAGCCCAAACACCAATGATGGCCAGCGAAACATTCACTAAAATACCAGCAAAAAGCACCAGTAAATAGCGCCAATTACGGTTAATCAGAAATATAAAAAGTATGAGAATGCTGATGGAAAGAATGGAGCGTTCGTAAAGTTTATCCAGCTCTTTTTCCAGGTATTCGGTATCATCATACACCAAACGGAGTGCTACACCTTCAGCCAAATTATCATCGATCTGATTTAATCGAGACTTTACTTCTCTGGCCAAGTTGATTCGATTTACGCCCTTTCTAGCCTCCACTACCAGCGTGACAAAGTTTTCACCATTGATTCTGTAGTGACTAGTAGCTTCCTGTTCTTCTAAATTGATTTCCGCTAAATCTTTTAATCGATAGCTTTTTCCTGATTCAGGTTGCGTAATTTTTAATTCCCCAATTTGCTGAATGTCAGAGAACCTCTGATCGAGCACTAAAACATATTTTTCATTGCCCGCACTCTGTGCCAAGCCCGGATAGCGCAACTGCCCACTTTGCTGTAAAGTCGTTCTTAAATCTGCAGGACTCAAACCATAGGCTTCCAATTTTTTAGGATGAAAATTGATGCTGATTTGCAAATTATTAGCTCCATAAACCGGTAAAGATTCAATTCCAGCAATATTCTGCAAGGGTTTTACAATGGATTCCTGCGCAATTTCTTTAATTCTATAGGATGCGAAAGGCCCTCGTACCGTATATCTTAGAATGGTTTTGTTTTCCTCCTCTTCATCATCTCCCCCACTGCTTTGCAAAATGGGGTAGCTCACTTTTTCATCCAATTGAGGATAGACCTGCCGAATTAAAGTGGCTACTTCAAAGCGTTTATAGGCTAAATCTGCATTTTTGGAAAAGCGAAGGGTAATATTTCCGCTTCCATAACGCGATTGGGAATTCAGTTCATCCAAATCTCTGAGCTGAGATAAAATGTTTTCCAATGGTGCTGTAGCCAGTTTCTCCACTTGTGTTGGATCCGCATTGCGCACACTAAATTGCAAACTGATCTCAGGTGTCTGATAAGTAGGATTCAGGTTGACTGACAGTTTGGGAATAAGCGCCAATCCCATTAAACTGACGACTAAAAATGTGATAATAATTCGAAATGGGGTCATGCGGTAAAGATAGGAATTATTGGGGGATGGGAAAGAAGGGAACTAGGGTTTTAGGTTATTGATGAGGTTCCTATAACTCTATTTTATATAAACATATTAGATTCATTCCTTTACAGCTTCTGCCTTTTCCTTTTCCATATGGCAGGACTCTAAAGTATTATTTTTTTCAGGATATAATTTTGATAGAAACTTAGCCAATTATGTTTTTCGCTAATCGAAATTAACGTGAAATAAAAAATAAGACTAAACAGATATTAAATATTGTTTAGTCTTAAATAACATATAAATTAATTTTAAGAATACTTTAGTTTAATACAATAAATCTATTCAATTAAATGGTCTTTTAGATTTTTAAGTTCACTATTCAAATTGTCTGGTGAAAGGGTGATTTGATTATTTATATAACCAGATTCCACCTCAAATAAAACAGGATAACTATCTATTTCACTGTTTAAAACATTTAATGAATCGATGATAAAATTTTCTAAAAATTTTTCATCATAATCTCTCTCTATTTGCCGTTTATTTTTCAATTGAGTCCAAACAACATAAAAATCATTTTTATTTTTAATACTAGCATGATTGCTTTCTACAAATTCATAAGTTTTTTTAACACAACCATCACAACCATAAAGTAATGGGATTATCAAATATTTACCATCATTTTCAAAAATCGGTGAATCCAAAAGCAGTTTATTGGATTCACTATTTTTTGAATTACAAGAAGATAAAATCATCAAACTTAGAAGATAAAACACAAATTTATTCATAATGCATTAAATTAAAAAAACCTTGTGATGAGGCCACACTCTGTGTATTAATCACAACCGTACTCAAACCCCATGTCATCCCAATTGCACCCAATTTGAAAACATAATAACAACGTTCTGGTTCTTTCAAAACTTCTTATCTCGTAATTGCTTCAGTTGAATAAGATTCTAAAAACAGAAAAGCTGTAACAATATATACTAAAAATCTCAATTACATTTTTGCTTTCATTTCTATCAATTTTAAATATTTACTCTAATGATTTATTTCATAAACATGAACAATAAATTTATCCTCTACAGTGTCATCATTAGATTTATTATGAAACGGCATATACAATAATCCATCGTGGTAGAATAGGCTTTCTGAACTAAATTGTTTCGCATCAAACCTTTCATAGCCAACGTAATTGTAATCTGAATCAAATACTTGAATATATAAATCTTTCTCCCACCAATTTCGATCAACTTCAAGTTTTTCATTTGTCATACCATCATGAACCACCCTTATTGTATTCCCAGATTTTTCATCAGTATATAATTCAAGAAATTGTGATCTTTTCATAAAATATTCTAGTTGCTCATTAAATGTGGCTTCTTCCGATATTGGAGACTTATCACCCTCTCTTAAATCCGGTATCTTAGTAGATACTACATTAATCATTTTGGACTGATCAAACACATATAAATTTGGGTCATAATTGAAACTGTATAAAAAATGACCCTTTTTGTTAATAGTCCTGCTAAAGTTCCAACTACTAACACCAAAACTATCGCCTTGTCGCATAAAATCCGGGTAATGGCTAGGTATAGTTTGAAATTTATTCTTATCAAAATCGTATTTAATCGTCAAGTTTCTTTCATAGTACCCATCCCAATTAATAGGTATAGTTTCCATTATGAAATATTCTCCAAATCTCTGAAGTTTTGCGAATTCTTTTACCTCAGGCCTTTTAATGCTATCAGGCATCATAATTTTACTTTTTTTAATAATTTCACCTTTGCCGTTGAATTGGATAAATTCTGAATTTGTATTTAGCGCAAAAAAGGCATCCGGTGACTCAGGAAGTATGGGTAAATTTAATTTACCCACTCCATCAGGACCTTCTTTGAACAGCTTTAAAGTAAAGTCTTTGGTGGAATCATTTAAACTGTAGAAAAAGCATTCGTAAAAATTATCAAAATCTTCAACCGAATAAATATAAATACCATTATCGTGAATAAAAAAATCTACATTCTTAGTGTTGATCACCGAATCATCGATAGAAATTTTTTTTATTTCCTTTAAAGAAAAATTTAATTTACTATGTTTTTTTTCAACATCTTTATTTCCGGTTGTACAAGAATATAAAGTAAAAATAATTGCCAGGTATAGTACAGACTTATTCATAAATTTTAATCCATTAAAAAAGAAACATGAAAACAGGGGAATTTATCCCCTGTTATTATTTATTCGCAAGAACAATTTAATTTTGCCTTAGGCATGGAACAGCCTTCTTGTAAGTCCCAAGCACATAAATCACCTACAGGCGCAATCAATCTTTGCTGAGTAGTAAATGCATCAAATGAATACATCCCCAATGCAAATACTCCCATTATAGCTGGTATTAATACTTTCTTTTTAAAAATTTTCTTTCTCATAACTAAATAAAGTAAAAGGTTAAAAATAAATTAAACATCAACCCTAAAAACTAAATCATGAAAAAAACCTTCATTGAACTACCAAAGGCCTAATAAGGTGGGACAAGTCAAATTTCTTCACTCTGCAGGTTTTGCTCAAAACAGCTGTAGCTAGCGGGTGCTGTTCTGAATCAGTTACTACATTTAATAGTATTACTGAGTTGATGGTACAAGTGTAGTCAGAAAAATAAAAAAAACCAAACTTATTACATTAGTTTTTAACCGTAACTAAAACTTATGTAAATAATTATATAATTCTAAAAATATCAAAACCCTATTTTGAAGGGTTACAGGATGACTAATGGAGACACACATGCATTCTTTGGCTGTTAAAACAATATTAAAGGTAGCCAGAGTTGTTAAATAGTCCTCAATCCATTACATCAATTTTTTCATCAAACCCATAATACTCACTAACCATAAATAGAATAGTGAATTCCCTAAACCTATAACAAAATTTTCATTAGTTTTAATCCTATTTCTTTTGATATTAAACTACCAAAGTAGTAGTTTTAATTTTGAACCAAAATCGATATGTCAAAAAAATTATTTTTACTGCTTATTCCTATCCTTTCCTGGGCTTGTGGTAGCGAAGAAAAAATAGATGAAGAAACGGCTACTGAAAACGTTAAAAATACAGCTCCCAATACAATGGTGAAGGTGGATACAGTGGTTTCAGCACCTTTCTATTTATTGATTGAAAGCGCTGGAAAGGTTAAAGCCCACAAAGACGTGAAAGTCTTAGCCGAAACTACTGGCACTATCCAGCAAGCCAATATCAAATCAGGACAGAAAGTTTCGGCAGGAGAAGTTTTAATTCGCTTAAATCCTGAAGAAGCACAATTGAAATTGCAATCGGCAGAAATCAATTATGAAAAAGCTAAACTGGAATTTGAAAACAGCCTCATTGGTTTCCCGAAACTATTAGCTCAGGAAAATCCAGAACAAGACAGTCTTTATCAAAAACTGAAAATAGGTAGTGGAATGCAAGAAAGCAGTATTCAGTTACAAGAAGCCAAAATAGCACTGCAAAAAACCGTGATTCGGGTACCTTTTTCGGGTACACTATATGATGTAAAAGCTTTTAAGGGAAAACACATTACTTCTGGGGATGAATTATTTTCTGAATTTAACCACCGCCTTTTGGTAGAAGTGAATTTATTGGAATCCGAAGCCTTAAACCTAAAAGAAGACATGCCTGCCGAGATTCGTAACCCTGCTAAGGACACTAGTTTTCAAGGAGAAGTTTTCAGCATTAATCCTAAAGTGGATGAAAATGGATTAGTGCAAACTCATATTTTAATAAAAGGAGAACATGCACTTTGGCCTGGCATGAATGTGTATGTAGAAATCAAAATTCCAAAAGGCGAAAGATTGCAAGTACCTAAAAGCAGTTTGGTATTGCGCTCTGGCAAACCAGTAGTTTTTTCCATCGAAAAAGATCTGGCAAAATGGAATTATGTGGAATTCGGATATGATAATGGCAAAATGGTGGAAATCACGGATGGCTTGAAAGCTGGAATGTTGGTGATTACCAATAACAATTTGCAATTGGCACATGATGCCCCTATCAGCATCCAAAATTCTGACAACTAATGACCCGCTATTTCATCCAAAGGCCCATAGCTGTTATTATGACTTTTGTTGCGCTCATTGGACTGAGCGTATTAGCTTGGCTGAACCGACCTGTTTCCCTCCTACCCGATATTGATGTGCCCGAAATGGCCATTCGAGTTGATTATGCTAATGCCTCTCCTGAAGCCATTGAAAACAACATCCTTAAACCCATGCGGGAATCTTTGGCTACCATGCAGGGATTGTCCGATTTACAGTCCACCGCTTCCAATGAGAATGGTTTGTTGCGCTTACGGTTTGTCTATGGACAAAGAATGGATTTGGCTTTTGTGGAAGTCAATGAGAAAATTGATCGGCTGACGGATCAATTTCCGGCTGATATGTCTCGACCTAGGGTGATTAGGGTCAATTATACGGATATTCCCATTGCAAAAATTCAGTTGATTCCAAAGGACGCTTCCAATATGGTGGAAAGCTCTAGGCTGGCAGAAAATGTGATTAAAAAGCGAATCGAGCAAATAGAAGGTATTTCATTAGTCGATTTGAACGGAACGGTAGATGAACAAATCAAAATCATTCCTGACTTAAAGGCCCTAGAAAGAGCAGGGCTAGAAATAGAAGCCATTTCTCAGGCTATTCAATCTGCCAATCAGGAATTGGGCGGTGTGGAAGTAAAAGATGGGCAATACCAATATTATATGCGCATGGCAGGAAGATTGAATAATGCGGAAGACATTGCGCAAATTCCAGTCAAAATTAATGAAGAAAAATACATTCCGATACATCAGTTAGCAGAAGTAATAACCGGAGAAGAGAAAGTCAGTGGTTTCCACTTTTTCAATCAGAACAGAGGCATAGTGATGAATATTCACAAGCAACCACAAGCGGTAATGACGGAATTAATGCCTAAAATTGAAGAATCCATTGATCTGTTTAAAAAGGATTACCCGACTTTGGATATTGCCATCACTCAAGACCAATCTGTTTTTTTGAAAGCAGGCATTAATAATCTACAAGGAAGTTTGCTCTTTGGTGGATTGTTTGCTTTTGGAGTTCTCTTCCTATTCATGGGTTCTTTTCGCTTGCCCGTTATCATGGGAATTAGCTTGCCATTATCACTGATTTTATCCTTTCTGTTTTTTGAAATATTTGGTTTAAGCATCAATATCATTTCGTTAAGCGGCTTAGCTTTAGGTTTGGGAATGCTGATTGATAATGCTATTATCGTATTAGAAAACATCAGCCGAAAACGCATGGAAGGTCTAAACTTATTGGATGCTTGCGTGGCTGGAGTGGCAGAAGTGCAGGGAGCTTTAATCAGTTCGGTTTTGACTACCTTGGCAGTATTTGTCCCTTTGATTTTCTTAAGCGGTGTAAGTGGAGTGCTATTTTTCGACCAGGCCGTTTCTGTGGGTATTATCTTGACAGTTTCTTTGGGTGTTTCTTTTGTATTGCTTCCACTGCTCTATCGTCTGTTCTTTGAAAATAAAAAAGATTTCAAGAAAGAGGACAGCCGCTTTTTTAAAAGCATTGTCAGCGGATTTGAAAAATCACATCATTGGTCATTCCGAAATAAAGGCTTGAGCTTATTCCTAATCATTTTAATTATTCCTTTTGGGATTTTGGCTTTCTGGAATATGGAGCAAAAGGGCTTACCTGAAATCACCAGAAATGATGCGGTAGTTAAAATCAATTGGAATGAACCGATTGATGTCATTGAAAATGCAAACCGCAGTCAGGAATTATTAGATAATTTAAATAAACAACTTCAGTTTAGCGAAACAGATGCCGGCATCCCTCAATATCTGCTAAGTTTGGAAAATGCTGAATTGCAAGAAAGCTTGATTTACCTTCAATTTGAAAGTGAGGAAGTTAAAAATGAGCAATTGAATTTTCTGGAAAATCAAGTAATACAATCTTATCCCAAAGCTTCATTTGAAAAAGAAAATGCTAAGAATGCTTTTGATATGCTGTTTGCCAGTGAAGAACCCTATTTCAGGGTGCAATGGCAAGACCCAAGCTTAAAAAATGCCAATCCAGAAAGCGTGAAACCTGTTCTGGAAAACTTCCCTACTGATAATTTTCAAGCGGGACCTTCTTTGGAAGAAGAAAGTAGCATGATTATGACCATAAAGCAGAAGGAATTGTTGAGATACAGCATTGCTCCAGAGCAAATCATTAGTCAACTACAAAGAGTATTAGGCAATTATAAGATTTCAGAATTAAAGCAGTTCGCCATCATCACCCCAGTGGTTTTAGAGACTGATGAAAAAGCTTTTGCTGATTTATTGAAAATTGCCAAAGTAAAAAATAGCGAAGGCAAAAGCTATGCCTTGCAAAATTTTGTGGATTATGAATGGGGCACAAGATTAAAGAAAATTACTGCTGATGTTTCAGGGACTTATTTTTCGATAAACTTAAGTCAAGATGCAGTTTTAGAAAAGAACCCTGAAAAACTGACTACGAAAATCAATCAATGGGCTAATGACAACAGCTTGATCCAAAAGATATCAGGAAGGTATTTTACCGATCAGGAAAATTTAAAGGAGTTAGCTTTTATATTGTTGATTTCTGTAGTGCTTTTGTATTTCATTTTATCGGCTCAGTTTGAAAGTTTTTGGCAGCCTTTAATCGTAATTTTTACATTGCCTTTCGGGATTTTGGGTGCTATGATAATGCTTTGGATTGGCGGAAGCAGTATCAATATTATGTCGGCTATTGGGATGGTCGTAATGCTGGGAATTATGGTAAATGATGCCATTTTGAAAGTAGATACCATGAACCGCAATTTAAAAGCCTTAGAAAAGAAAGATAAAGAAAGCGTTTATGAAGCCATCTTTTCAGCTGGAAAAATCAGATTGAAACCTATTCTGATGACTTCCATCACAACGCTCTTGGCCCTAAGTCCGGTATTGCTTTCAGGTGGATTGGGAGCTGAATTGCAAAAACCATTAGTATTAGCCGTTATGGGCGGTTTGACAATAGGGACTTTTACGGCATTGTATTTTGTGCCTTTGGTTTATTATCAGGTGCGGAAGTTTTGAGGTTTTTAAGTGTTGAGGTTTTCAGGTTCATAAGGCTAGAGTTGGAAGTAGAAAGTGAGGTCGATTTTTTCTAGATACTAGATACTTGCTACTTTAGTCTAATTAGGTCAAGTAACGCAGATTGGACCGGTAGTTATTTGGAACTACCATTTCTTAATGATTCCTCAATGCGTCAATCAATTCTGCTTTATTCATTTTAGAACGTCCTTCAATACCTACTTTTTGAGCTTGTTCCTGTAGTTCGTCTACTGTCCACTCTTCGTAAGGTGGTGCTTGTCCCCCTTTTTTACCTGAATCTGGTGTATTGGCAATACGAGCAGCTTTTTCCTTGCTCATGCCTTTGTCCCTTAAAGCTTCGTATTGCTCTTCATTTTTTACGGTTGGTATGTCATTCTTTTTAGCCATTTCTTTGTCGATTTTACTTAATATAACCGCTATAAAATGGAAATGTTACTAATTCAGTTTGTTGAATCTGCTTCTAAATATTCTTCCCCAGTCATAGTAGGTTCTAATTTTTCCATTTCCTCCATGGTGAAAATTCTGGATCGAATGATGAAACGAACTCCCATCGGGATTTCCAATGAAAAGCTTGAGCCTCGGCCTTCTGTAACATCTAGAGTGAGATGGGTGTGTTTCCAATATTCAAATTGATCTTTGCTCATGAAGAAATCACAACCGTAAACCTGTCCTAGCCATACATCTCCTCCACCGACTTTGAAATCTCCTTTTTCAAAGCACATAGGCGAAGAACCATCGCAACAGCCTCCACTTTGATGAAACATCAGTTCACCAAATCTGTCCCTAAGTTCATCTATTACTTCAATTGCACGATCGCTTATTGTTACTCGTTCCATTTTTTACAGTTTTAAGTTTAAGGTTCTAAGTCATAAATAAAAAAAGTTATAGGTTGTAAATGAGTTTCCTTACTTACAACCTATAACTTACTACTTAAAACTATCTACTAAAAGAAACCTAATTTATTCTTATCGTAAGAAATCAACATATTTTTAGTTTGTCTGTAGTGATCCAACATCATTTTGTGGTTTTCTCTACCGAAACCTGATTTCTTGTAGCCTCCGAAAGGTGCATGTGCAGGATAAGCATGGTAGTTATTCACCCAAACACGACCTGCTTTCACAGCTCTTGGCACTTGATACAATTCATGTGCATCTCTACTCCACAATCCAGCACCTAATCCGTACATGGTATCATTGGCGATTTCTATAGCTTCTTCTGTGGTTTTAAATGTACAAACCGAGGTAACAGGACCAAAAATCTCTTCCTGGAACACCCTCATTTTATTATGGCCTTTGAAAATTGTAGGCTCTATATAGTATCCATTTTCTAAACCAGAATTTAGATCCGCTTTTACACCACCGCAAAGCACCTCTGCTCCTTCTTGCTTACCTATTTCCAGATAAGAAAGAATTTTCTCAAATTGATCATTTGATGCCTGAGCTCCCATCATGGTATCTTCCGCTAATGGATGTCCCATTTTAATGGCTTTGGTTCGTTCTACTACTCTTTTCATAAATTCATCAGCGATGTCTTCATGTACCAAAATTCTAGAAGGACATGTACAAACCTCCCCTTGATTTAAGGCAAACATCACAGCTCCTTCAATACATTTATCTAGGAATTCATCATCTTTATCCATCACAGATTTCATAAAGATATTTGGAGATTTACCACCTAATTCCATTGTAACCGGAATAAGGTTTTCGGAAGCATATTGCATGATAAGGCGCCCTGTAGTAGTTTCACCAGTGAAAGCCACTTTTGAAATTCTATCAGATTGTGCCAATGGCTTACCTGCTTCCGGACCGAAGCCTGTTACTACATTCAATACGCCAGCAGGTAATACATCTTGAATCAATTCCATCAAAATCATCAATGAAGTTGGGGTTTGCTCAGCTGGCTTAACTACCGTGCAGCACCCAGCTGCCAAAGCAGGAGCAATTTTCCAAGTCGCCATCAATAATGGGAAGTTCCATGGAATAATTTGTCCTACAACTCCTAAAGGTTCTTGCAAGTTAATGCTAACAGTATGCTCATCATGCTCTGAAATACTACTTTCATCTGCCCTGATGGCTCCCGCAAAATAACGGAAGTGATCCACGCAAAGTGGCAAATCTGCAGCTCTACATTCTCTTAAAGCCTTACCATTATCAATAGTTTCAACCCTAGCCAGCATTTCAAGATTTTCTTCAATAATATCAGCAATCTTCAAGAGCACATTAGCACGCGCTGCTGCCGAAGTTTTCGACCAGGTTTCAAACGCCTTATGTGCAGCATCAATTGCCCTATCTACATCTTCTTTGGTTCCTCTGGCTGCTTTGGTAAAGGCTTTTCCATCAACTGGACTGATATTATCAAAATATTCTCCTTTGGCAGGCTTTACCCATTCACCACCAATAAAGTGGTCATATTGTGCCTTGAAAGTAGGCCTTTCTACTGTTTTGTGAGTTTTTTCTAAAGTTTCCATAGTAATTTTTTAATTTTTAATATCCTCTAATTTCCTTCTTATAATTCTTAATTATTTTGTTAAGCGTATGAATCATTTTGCTTTCCATCTAATTTTTAGAATATCATAAATTTTACTAAATTGTAAGACCGCTTTCTCCGCATTATGTCAGGAGTTCTGTCAGGATTTAGAAACCTAACATATAGGTAATAGAAAGTAGGAAAATATTTAGCTATGAACAATGCAATCCGACCATACCAAGTACCTGTAGGAAATGAGAATTCGCTTTTCACTTTAGTGGAAAATCGGACTGCTTATACTTATGACAGTTGCGAACTAAATGTTTTCGAAACCCATCAGCAGGCAAAGGATGTGAAATTGGTTTTCAATGATTTTGTATTCACTTCAATGCTAAGAGGCAAAAAGATCATGCATTTGGAAAACAAAGAATCATTTGACTATCTACCAGGAGAATCCGTAATAGTAGGCCCAAATGAAGTGATGGAAATTGATTTCCCAGAAGCGAAAATAGGTCGACCGACCCAATGCATTGCATTAGCTATTTCGCAGCAATTAATAGATTTCACATTGGAGATGCTAAATGAAAAGCATCCGAAAGTAATGGAACAAGAGCAATGGCAAATTGATCCTAGTATTCATCATATTATTAATAATCAGGAGTTGATTAATACGGTAGATCGGATCATCAAAATTTCAAGAACCGAAGACAGCACTACCAAAGATTTATATGTGGATTTGGCCATGAAGGAGATGATTATCCGATTAATGCAGACACAAGCCAGACATGTTTTCACCTCCTCACCTAAAGCTTTGGCTACACATCACCCACTAGCTTATGCCATTCATATTATTCAAAATAAAATAAACGAGAAAATTGATTTTGATAGATTAGCAAATGCCGCATGTATGAGCAGGGCTACCTTCTTCAAGAAATTCAAAGAAGCTTTTGGCTACACACCTGGGCAATATGTACTGTCGGAAAGAATTAAGCTAGCTAAAAAGTGGTTAAAAAAACCAAACTGCAGTATTTCTGAAGCTTGTTTCAATTCAGGATTTGAAAATCTCTCGCATTTTACTAGTGCCTTTAAAAAAGAAGCAGGCATTTCCCCCTCGGTTTTTAAAAAGAATAACCAAGGGAGTGGTTCATTTTTAAATTAAAATCATATCTCTTTAGAATGTCAATGCATATTAATAATAAGATAATGCAATGCATAACTCACTAATTTTTTCGTCAGTAGCCGTACAATAGCTTTACAAGTAAAAATTTAATATTCGTATCTCATTTTCATTCCTGCCGTAATAGAGAAGAAACAAAAATTATAATTTGGAAGACTATAACAGAATACTCGATGATATTTTACATACGGTAAATTCCGTAGACACTCCAGGGAAGGTAGCTACCTACATTCCTGAATTAGCTAAAATTGATCCATTTAAGTTTGGTGTTTCCCTTCAATTTGCAAACGGTGAAACATACAATGCAGGGGATTATGATGAGCGTTTTTCCATTCAGAGTATTTCCAAAGTCTTTACCTTAAGCATGGCTATTCAATGCATAGGCGATAAAGTTTGGGATCGAGTAGACGTAGAGCCTTCAGGCGATCCTTTCAATTCATTAGTGCAATTAGAGCATGAAGCTGGTATTCCCAGAAATCCATTTATCAACTCAGGAGCGATCGTAATTTGCGATATTTTACTTTCAGAATTAGACAATCCTAAGGATGATTACTTGCAGTTTATGCATGATTTACAAGGGACAGATAAGATTCAGTACAATGAAGAAGTTTTTAAATCGGAGAAAAGCATGGGCTATAGAAATGTAGCCATGGCTAATTTCATCAAGAGCTTTAAAAATATCCACAACAATCCAGAAGACGTATTGGATTTCTATTTTTATACTTGCTCAATAGATATGAGTTGCGTGGAATTGGCTTGGTCTTTCCAGTTATTTGCTCAGCATGGAAAATGCGCTCCAGATGGTACTTTATTCTTAGAACCCAATCAAATCAAAAGAATTAATTCCCTGATGTTGACTTGCGGATTCTATGATGAGTCAGGTGAGTTTGCTTTTCGCGTGGGATTACCTGGAAAAAGTGGTGTTGGCGGAGGAATTGCAGCCGTCTTGCCTGGCGAATTCAGCATAGCGGTTTGGAGTCCGAAACTGAATGAAAAAGGCAACTCAGCTAAAGGCATGCACGCCCTGGAATTATTTACCACGCATACAGAAATGTCTATTTTTTGAACCAGAAAGATTCACTAAGGTTTCTCAAAGAGCACAAAAGATTAGAGATACTAAAATAAAGGAAGAATGATCGGTGTGCCACACGACCATGGGAAATTCCACGCTTAAATGCCGTAGGCATGACCTTATGGTAACTAAAAAAATAAAATGCAACCTAAGCTCCGTAAGAGTCACCTTTCTCAACAAGATTTTAATATCCTCAAACGGTCTTCAACCTAAAACTTAAAACAATTGCCAAAACCAACAAACTCATAAAAAATATGATTTGGGCTGGTAAGCCAAAAAGTTGAGCTACAACTCCAAAACCAGCTGCAATTATGGTAAATAAACCTATAAAAGTATTGGCAACGGAAACATAAGTGGCTCTATTATCTTCAGGCGCGTAATCAACCAAATAAGTTTTTCGGCTTAATCTTGCACCGCTATAGGCAATCCCATTGATAAAAAAGACAGGTAAAAAGGCAAAGAATCCTAAATTCCAATCAGAAGCATAATAAAACAATAGAGCAAACACTCCACCGCCAATTGCAATAAACGAAGAGATTCGCATCAAACGAGTAGCCGATTGGTCTGCTATTTTACCCCAGAAAGGACTGCTTATTACATTAGCCAATCCATTCACTATAATTAAATAACCCAATAAACTCCATTCAGGATTCCCAATATCTTTGGCAACTAAAACATAAAAGGGTTGTAATAGCGGAACTGCCATTAATAGAGCCCTTGTAAACAGAAAATTTCTAAAATTTGTCTCGTCTTTTATAAGCCCAATTCCTGCTTTAATTTCTTGTAATGGATTTCTTCCTCCGTCTGTGGCCCCTCTTTCTTCTTTTATCATAAAGAATAGAATAGAAGCTATAAACCATAGGAAAGCAGCAAATAAAAACATAAATCCGTATATGGATTTATCAGCTTCTTCCTGTATGAAAAAGACTAAAACTACCCCAGCAATCAAACTCAATATACCGCCAAAAGTAGAACGATAGCTCAACATTTGGCCTCTGGTATTTTTAGGAATGGTTTTTCCTATCACATCTTTGTAGGCAACAGACGCAACTCCACTAGCAAAACTGAAAACAGCTAACAAAATGAGTAATACGATCGGAATAGAATCTTCATCACCAAAAAATATATGACCTGCAGCGGCCAGCCAGGCAAAAGCTTGAACCAAAGCGCTGACTGCCCAAAAGTACTTTCGAATGGCGAAAGATCGAATTTTACCTGAAACGGCTAACTGTGGTAATAATGAGCCCGCATCTTTAACTGGCACTAATGCACCAATCATAGCTGAAGAAGCTCCAAAGAAATCCATGATCCAGGCAAGTGTGAGATTAGGACTGATAATTTTTTCTGCCAATTTAGTTAGTGTTCCATTGGCAATATTGAGCGTAAAATTTTTAGGAACATTAGTACAAGCATCATCAGGGATGGCTTTGCATGCTCTGGGTTCATCTTCCTCTGTTAAAAAATCATAAAATCGCTCATTTAATTCTGCCATGAATAATAAGGGCTTAACTTTGAAAAATTAAAAATATAAAAAAATGAGGGTAATAGGTGAACTTCCCAACAACTTTTGCAAAATCAGTTTGTTCCAATGGAATGAAAAATATTTAGTGAAATTTGAGTTAGGTTTATACGAGCAAACTTTTAAGATTGATGAGTATGAGGTAGCAGATGTTAATGAACTAAAAAGTCTTATCTCTGAAGAATTCATCAAAAAAGTAATGAACCGTTTTGATGAAATGCATGCAGATTGGGGAGAGATAGCTTTAGGTTAACTATTTCAATGATGGTATTATAAAAAAGTCTCCTTTACTGATTTAAGTGTATTGGAGACTTTATTTTTATTTTAATTAACTGTGATATTTCCTGTCATTCCAAGATGGAGAGTACAAACATAATTATCCAGTTCATCTGCTAAAGTTTGTGTTAAAGTAAAACTAAAACTAGTTCCATCATTTTGGAAATCAACATCCGAATCTCCTTCAAAACTTCCTTCGACACTATTCATGCTCAACAGTATATTATTCTCACTATCTCTTAAAGCAAAAGGGTGTGAACTGGCACCCGTTACGGTTAATTCATAACGTGTGCCCACTGTTAGACCCCAAGTGCTATTATCTTCATTTAATGTAGTAACATCCTCATCTCCATTTGTCTCACTTACAAAATAAGCTGAGGCTCCTGAGTTCCCTATCGTCATTTCCACTATGTTGACAGAATTATCATCGTCATCATCAACTAAATCATCAACATCCTCTTCACAAGCAAGGGTTAAGAACATAATTGGAAGTAGAAATAGAACTCTTTTTAAATAATTCATAAGTCAATTTATTTTAATTTACTGATTTCAACCATTTAGAATTCACTATGTTTTAGATCTTTACTATAAGGAATAAAATTTATTCAATTAGCTTCACAAAGCCTTCCTCATAATTTTCACCTATCAAATCCGCTTCATTATTGAATTGAAAATCGCTCAAAACTTCAAAATCGATGGTGTTAGGATTTTGAAAAGCTTCTAGTAAATCAAGTTCAAATTCCAATTTATTATTATCTCCAGCAAAATTTATATTTTGATCAAATTCAAATACTTGTGCCTTTAAATTCACTTCCGTTCCAATATGAACAACCACTCCTCTTCTATTTTCTTCTTTATCCTGAAATTCTCCATCCATCCTGATGAATTTATAGCCTGTAGTCCAATTCCATGCCATATTGTTTGAAGGATCTAAATCGCCCACTATTTCCGCTGACAAATTTTCGTCACCCACAACACCTACATAAAAACGAATGGCTTTATAATTTCCAGATGGTATCTGATCTAAGTTTAACCTAAATTTATTTGCGTTGGTCGGCTCAATTAAATGATAACTTTCAGGAATTGCATAAACTTCTTCATCAGATTTTATCAATCTGATTTCACTAATATATGTTCTCCAAAGACGTAGTGAAAATTCATTCCCAGCTTTATTTGTGTAAGTCTTTCCATATTCAAAATTTTCATTTCCTGACTTATGAATAAATTCTAATTCTAAAGAAGCTGTTTCTTCAATATCATCCCCACATGCGAATAATATAAAAGGTAAAATATAAAAAAGTGGTTTAATCGTTTTCATTTTCAAATGGATTAGAGAATTGTGGGTTATTTATAAATTTTTCATCCGTAAGCATATTCAAAAATGCCAGAATATCTTCTTTTTCTTGTTCAGTAAGGAATAATTGAGGTCTTTCTCCAGGAGCTTGATTTTCATTTCCGCCTTCAATAATCAAAATGTCTAAAGTACTACTTTGATGGATTCCATTATCATAGTGCTCAATCACTTCCTCTAAACTCTCAAATCTACCATCATGCATATAAGGAGCAGTTAATGCAATATTTCTTAAGCTAGGTGTCTTAAAACGACCTTTATCTTTCTCGTCTCCAGTCACTGCCATTAAGCCTTCATCCATATTTTCATCATTATCCAATCCGTTATTATGAAAACCTTGGAAACCATCTATGGCCCCTGATGTAAGAGGCCCTAAATGGCAGTCTCCACAATTACCACCTCTCAGCTGACCAGGAATTGGATGGGTAAAAAACAATTGCTCTCCTCTTCGTTCAGACTGAGTTGGTTCATATTCACCTCTTAAATATTGATCATATTTAGAATTAGATGAAATCAATGTTCTCTGAAACTGAGCCAATGCTTTCCCAATTAATTCTTCTGTGATTTCATCCGTTTCGAAAGCTTCTTGAAATAATGTATTGTAACCTGCATCTTCCAATTTTTGAATGGCATTATCAAAGGTCTCATGCATTTCTATTGGATTTCGGATTGGTTCAGTCGATTGGTCTTCTACAGATTGCATTTTACCATTCCAGGTGAAATGTTCAGCCCAAAGCAAATTCACCAAAGACATACTACTCACTTCCCCTTCTTGCCCATCTATGCCTGGACTGAAGGCCTTACCATCTGTAAAAGCTTTACTTTGTTGATGACAACTTGAGCATGACATACTGTTATCTCCTGATAATTTCTTTTCATAAAAAAGCATTCTACCCAATTCAAATCCTTTGGAAGTGAAAGAGTTATCTTCAGGAATACGCTCATTGAAACTTCCAAAATATGATGGAGCAGTAAGCTCAAATTCCTCTTCAGGTTCAAGTACCTTCCCTTTAGGATCGCAGCCTAAGAAAATAAAAAAAAAGAGAAAAGAGGAAAATAGAATTAATCGCATTGCAAAAGCCGAATGATACTATAAGTTTATATTGTCTATGAATATTAACAAACGTAATTTATATGATAAAAAGTTTATAGAATGAAAATAATTTCACGTTAGATTACAGAAAACTTATTTAAATTAGGTTTTCATCGCCACTAATATAAAAATTATCATATTAAAATTAGAATTTACGTATTTTTCAAAAAATCAAAATTATGAAAATATTTCACATACTTCTCATTTCAATGTTAATCCCGAGCCTTGCTTTAAGTCAAGTGCAAAAACCACAAGACTTTCTATCAAGCGACTTCCATAAAGAAAGAAGAGAAATTTTACGGAATAAAATGCCTGAAAATTCTGTGGCCGTTTTCTTTTCCAACCCTATTCGTAATCGAGCTAATGATGTAAATTACAAATATCACCAAGATCCTAATTTCTATTATTTAACAGGTCATCAACAACCTCATGCCTTACTCATGATATTTTCAGAAGAGCAAAATATTAATGATGCTAGCTTCAATGAGGTTGTATTTGTAAGAGGTAGAAATGCTTTAGCTGAATTGTATGATGGTGGAAGAATTACTACTAAAGAAGCCATAAAAGACTTAAAACTAGAAGTGGCCTTTGAAACTCCTGAATTCAAAAATTTCCCAATTGACTTCTCAAAATTTGATCAGGTATTATTTCATGATTTTGAAGATGATGTGAGAGAAACTCAGGAAGAAGGCGATTTATATGATTTGATTGCTCAGTTCAAACAAAAAGTAAATTATCCTGATAATACTAGCTTAGATATCACGCCTGAACCACAAGAGAATAATTTGAACACTACTTTGTTAGATGAATTATTACGCCCAATGC
Source organism: Marivirga salinae (assembly GCF_030503855.1). NCBI lineage: Bacteria > Pseudomonadati > Bacteroidota > Cytophagia > Cytophagales > Marivirgaceae > Marivirga > Marivirga salinarum. Next base: position 3,731,004 of record NZ_CP129971.1, read on the forward strand.
GTGGAATAAAAACCGAAGAGGAATTGGATCTATTGAGAAAGGCAGTGAAAATTTCCGCCTTAGGTCAAGCCGAAGTAATGCGTGCAATGGAGCCTGGAATGTCTGAACTGGAAGTGCAAGGCATGCATGAATTTATTTATAAAAAATATAAAGCTGAGTATGAAGGCTATCCGAGCATAGTGGGCGCAGGTCATAATGGCTGTGTTTTACATTATATAGACAACTACAAACCAGAAATTGAAGATGGAGAATTAATTTTGATGGATTTGGGGGCTGAATATCACGGATATACAGCAGATGTGACAAGAACTATTCCAGTAAATGGAAAATTCACCAAAGAACAAAAAGCAATTTATGATTTGGTATATGAAGCTCAGGAAGCTGCCATGTCCATTGCTAAAGCGGGGGTTCCTTTTTCAGATTTACTGGACACTACTCAGGCAGTTATCAATAAAGGCTTATTAGAATTGGGGATAATTAAAAGTTTAAATAAAGAAGATTTGATAGACCCCGCAACTGGAAGACACCGATATTATCCGCATGGATGTTGCCACCACATCGGTTTGGATGTTCACGATTTAGGAGAATATGGAACACTGGAAGAAAATATGGTCATCACTATTGAACCTGGCATTTACATTCCTGAAGGTAGCCCTTGTGATGAAAAATGGTGGGACATTCCAGTAAGAATTGAAGATGACTATTTGATTCAAAAAGAGAGTATTGAATTACTATCAGATGATGCCCCGAGGAAAAGCAGTGAAATTGAGGAATTGATGAAAGAAGAAAGTGCATTTGGACAGTTTAATTTGCCTGGTCTAGAGGAAAAATAATAATGGAATTTAATTGTAGGAACAAAACAAAAACATGTTCCTACAATTAAATTCATCCTCTTATATTACAAAAATGAATTCAATAAGAACTAGATTAAAACACCTCCAACAACCAGTTTAACCCCCTGAAAAACTTTCACCTAAACGTATAATTAATTACTGAAAAGTACATAAAAATTACAAATATCCACTTAAAGTAATCAGAATTATTAATAATAACAGAAAATAATAGTAGACTACAAATAAGGCCTTTAAACAAAATTATGAAGGTTTTTCAATATTTTCAATTCCAATAAAACTGCATACCCTGTTAACTATAGGATATTATATAAGTATAATTTTCAAGCAAAAAACAATACGAAAATTAAGCCCTTTCATCTTGAAAAACAGCAATTTAGTCTAAAAAACAAGAGAATCCCCTTCCAAATTGATTATTTTTATATTTTTTGCCTAAATACTTGAATTACTTACATTACCTTTGCCATTTATAGAACAGTTTGAAATATGTTTTATTGAATAGTTTAGATCGAAAAAGTACTTTTTATAGATTATGAAAAATTTTACCTCATCCTTTTTTAATACAAAACTATTAGTTGCGCTTATTTTCTCTTTAGTCAACTTGCACACCCTATACAGTCAGAATGCTTCAAATTATGTATTCAGTGCAGAAATAAAAACTTACGAACCCATTACAGGTGGAACTGTTATTTTTGATAATTTAGCTGATGATGATGAGTTTTTTGCAGGAGAGAACATTGGTTTCGATTTTGAATATTTAGGGACAAAGTATTCTCAACTAGGTATTTCAGAAAATGGATACGTACATTTTGGAGGAAGTACAAGTACCACTTCTTATCCAATAATAAATAATTTCCCTAATACTTTAGCAGGCTTTTCTGGAAACCTAACAGCACAGGCAAGTTCAGAATTAAGAATAGAAACTGAAGGCACTACTCCTAACAGGGTCTGCGTGATCCAATGGGAAAACTATACTTGGTATGGACAAACCGATAGTTACGATTTCCAAATAAGGCTACACGAAACATCCAACAAAATCACATATCATTATGGTTCCTTTAATTATCCAGGAATTCAGCTGGTTGCACAGGTAGGAATAATTGGAGTAAATAACAACGATATCTCACTAAGAGATTATGTGGGGCCAGGCAACTGGAACACTTCCAATACAATTTATAGCGATGTTTCAAACCGAGGAATTGAAATAACATCAGACATCAAACCAACTGAAGGATTATCCTTCAGCTATTCCACCCCTCCTGCTGATCTCAATTTATCTTATGCTATTAATACCAGCAATCCCTGTAAAGGAGAGATAATAGAATATACTGTAGAAGTAACTAATAACGGTCCTAATGACACCTACAATGCAGAGGTATTATCTGAAATTCCGGCAGGGCTCACTTTTGAAAACGCAACAGCAAGCGATGGAACTTACAACTCAACTACTGGCATTTGGGATATCGGAGACATCACCAACGGAAATTCTGCTTCCTTATTGATTTCTGCTAGCGTAAATAACGATCAGGGCGGTCTGACCATCAACAGCAGTGCTGCAATCACCAATTCTTTTGCCGAAGATCCTGATCCCTCAAACAACAGCTCAAATTTAAGCGTAACCGTCAGCAACAATAGTTTACCAGAAATAAGTACAATTGGCAATCAGGCTGTAGATTACAATCAAACTTCTGCTCCTGTAAACTTCACAATCTCGGATTCGGATGTAGGAACATCCCCCGATGATTTAATTTTATCTGTGACCTCCTCTAACACAACTGTAATTCCTGTATCAGGGATAGTTTTTTCAGGTAGTGGTGAGAATAGAAGTTTTACCATCACTCCAGGATTAAACCAGTTTGGTACTTCAGAAGTAACTATTGAGGTATCGGATGGATCATGCTCTTCCACTTCCAGTTTTTCCGTAGAAGTATTTAAACAAAGCTATGGAAACTTTGAAAGTGCTAAATTTGTCGTAGGTCAAGTTGATTTCAATACCACCAGCACTGTTGCCTCTGATGTAACTGCTCCAGGTTCCAACAGTTCTGCCGTAAGTGCTAAAGGAGTATTGGCGGTAGGCTCTCAAACAACTAATAGGGTACTGATTTGGAACAGCGTCCCAACATCAAATGGAACAGCTGCCAATGTGGTAGTAGGGCAATCAAACTTTACTAATACAGGGGCAAATAATGGCACCACTGGTTTAAATGCTCCAGATGGAGTTAATTTTAGCCCTGACGGAAATAAATTAATAGTTGCTGATGCAGGAAACAACAGAATATTAATCTGGAACAGTATTCCTACCACTAATAATGAGCCTGCAGATGTCGTTTTAGGCCAAAATAATTTTACAGATAACGATCCAGGTTTAGCAGCCAATCGATTTAATAGACCAACAGATGTACAAATAACATCTGATGGTAAAATGATAGTAACGGATAGAAATAATAGTAGAGTACTAATTTTTAATAAAATACCCAATACTAATTTCGTTGATGCTGATTTAGTAATTGGTCAACCCGATTTTACAACTAATACCGCTACAGCTTCTCGAAACGGATTATATATCCCTTGGAATACTGCGCTTTCACCTGACGGTAAATTATTGATAGCGGATGATGAAAATAATAGAGTTCTCATTTACAATAATATACCTACTGAAGATGGTGCTTTTGCTGATGTAGTTATTGGACAAAATAATTTTACAGACTGGGTTCCCGGTTCTACGGCAGATAAAATGAATAGTCCAGGGATTACTGTATCTCCATCTGGAGTTTTAGCGATTGCAGACTATCGTAATAATAGGGTTCTGGTTTACAATGAAATCCCTATATCCAATGGTGCTCCAGCAGACATTGTATTAGGTCAACCCAATTTTACTCAGAATGTTGATTTTAACGATGGTAATAATTCTGTTGGCACACCTGATGATAGAAACATGAGTGAGCCATACGGAATTAATTATGATCTAAACGAAAGATTATTTGTTAACGGAAGAGCGATGCACAGAATGATGGTTTTTGGCGAAACTCCAACCCAGGTCTCGGATCTTGCTCTTTCCTTCAATGCTGATAATTTAAATCCTTGTGTTAATAGTTTAGTGACATTTACAGTAAATCTCACCAATAATGGCCCAGACAATGCCACAAATATATCCGTAATCAGTGCCTTACCTGTTGGCTTTACTTTGCAGGAAGCTACTGCAAGTACTGGAACTTACAACCAATCAAGTGGCTATTGGACAATACCTTATGTAGGAAATGGAGAAACGGTAAGCCTAGAAATGAAAGGCACAGTAAACGTAGGAGAAAATACTAACTCTATCACAACTTACGCCAGCCTAAGATCTTATAATCAGGCAGACTCAGATTTTAGTAATAATGCAGGCTCAATTACGGTTAATGTAGCTGATAATGAAGCACCATCCATCACTGCTATTCCAGATCAGATTACGGACATCAATACAACTACCCCTCCTATCACATTTACGATAGACGATTTTGAAACTCCTGAAGGATCACTAACAGTTTCCGCTGTTTCATCCAACACTTCGGTCATTAAAAATAATAAAATAACTATTGGTGGAACTGACGCAAATCGAAATTTGACCATAAATCCTGAAAACAATCAGACAGGACCTGTTACTATCACCGTGACGGTTGATGATGGAACCTGTACCACAACAGAATCATTTGAAATATCGGTAGGTAATGTTTGGCTAGGTAATACTAACGACTGGAATACTGCTTCCAACTGGTCTACCTCATTACCTTCTTCTACAGTTGGCGCAATAATTCCTGCAGCTCCTTTAGGCGGTAATTATCCTGTTATCAATGCAGATGCTGATGTTAACAATCTAGGAATAAATGCAGGGGCACGTTTAACTATAAATGCCACCAGGACTTTAGACGTTTATGGCGATTTTTATAATGATGGATCAGAATCTACAGGTTCTGGTATTTTAAATATAAGAGGTGCCGCTGCTCAAAACATTAGGGGCATTACCGGAGGCTTGAATATTAACAATGCATCTGGTGTAACTTTAAGTGGCAACTTAAATGTTATGGAGGTGCTGGATTTAACAGCTGGAACACTTACTATAGGTGCAAATACTTTGACTATTCGAAATCCAATAAATGGTAACAATGCTAATCTTTTAACTGCAAATACTTCTTCAATTACTGTGGAAGGTAGCACTGCCGGCATTAATTTACCAGCTCAAGTGAGCCAGTTAAACACACTTACTTTAAATAACGGAAGCGGACTTACACTCAATGCCAATATCATTTTAGATAATTTGATACTTAGTTCAGGAAGTTTGAGATTGGAAGGAAATGACATGACCATAAACGGAAGCATTAATTCTACTGCCGGTTTACTTAGCGGAAACATTAATTCCAACCTAACTATTAATGGAGCTGGTGCTGCAGGTTCTTTGCAAATCTCAACCACCGACAATGTTTTCAATAATTTTGAAATCAACAGAACAGCTGGTGAATTAACTATACAGAATGATTTGAGAATAGCAGGAATTCTAAGCTTGACAGAGGGAGTGATATCAACAAATGATAGGATTTGGGTAGAAAACACAGATCCAAATGCTATTTCCGCATTTAGTACTTCCTCCTATATAAATGGTCAATTAAGACGATGTGTTACAGCAGGACAATCGTACAATTTCCCTGTTGGATCACCTAATCATCTTGAAAATGCACTCATATCTTTCACATCTATCAGTGCAGCTACCTGCATAGATGCAGAATTTAATCCTGGACTTACAGGCAATGGCCCTACTGGTCTAACAATTGGTTCTAATGAGGTCACAGGAGTATTGGATTATGGTTTCTGGACCATAGAACCTACCAATTTAAGTTCAGTTATAGAATATGACATTTCCCTTACATCCATAGGTCATACTAATGGAGACGCTGCAGACAACCATGTTGTACTAAAAAGAGGAACAGATGCAGATGATTGGGCGATTGTTGGAAATTATTCTTCTGCAAATGCAGGAGGAAGTTTTACAGACCCTATTACTGTTTCAAGAAGTGGTCTTAACAGCTTTAGTGATTTTTCTGTGGGTGTTTCAACAGAAGGACCTCTTCCAATTAATTTACTTTACTTTAAAGGAGAATTAAAAAATAATTACACAAAGTTAAGCTGGGAAACTTCTAGTGAAATCAATAATGATTATTTCGAAATACAAAAATCGAAAGATTGTGAAAATTTCGAACCAATAGGTACAGTAGAGGGGAATGGTACTACCAACAGTAAATCAAACTATGCTTATTCCGATTATAGCGTAAATTCTGGCAAGACATACTATAGATTTAAGCAACTGGATTATGACGGTCAATTTTCTTACTCTCCTATTGTTAATATTGATTATCAAAATAGAAATGGACAACTCGTTTTAGCCCCAAATCCAGCTCAAAATGAGGTGCAAATTCTGCTTGAAAACAGCAATGTTTTAAACTGTAATGTGGCTATTTATGATCAGATGGGCAAGTTAATGATACAAGAAAATTTTGACTTAAAAGACAATCCGGATGTAAAGCTAGACATCAGTTTATTGGTTACTGGAGTGTATCAAATCAGAACAGTTTACAAAACAGCAACAGGCTCTATCATGGGCTATGCAAAACTTGTAAAACAATAAGTTTAAGATGTAGCAATGTAAAATATTTTAATTAGACCGAATATTTTACATTGCTACTTGAGTTATATCATCGGCTATCCAGTTTAAACTCAAATCATTATTTAACAATTTTCATTTTCCTGAACAGTAAAATATTACTATTCTTATAATATTTAGACTTTATTTAGATAAATGAAATTATTTTGTTCATACATGAAACCTAAAAATTAAACAATCCTTTAAAGTTAATGTATCAACATTGAACATTAAAATGAAACGAACAATTCCACTCTTTCCTCTAAAATTAGTGGCTTTTCCTTATCAAAATCTCAATCTACATGTATTTGAGCCACGCTACAAAGAGCTAATATCTGATTGCATAAATGACAATAGTACATTTGCAATTCCTTCATATGTGAAAGATAAGGTAGAATATGGTACTGAAATGGAAATCCGTGAAGTAAGCAAAGAATATGATGATGGTAGATATGACATTAAAACAAGAGGTAAAAGAATTGTTAAGGTATTAAATATGGAAAACCCATATCAAAATAAAAAATATGCTATTGGTGCAATTGAAGAAATCCCTAATAAAAATAATGGCGAAGTTTTATTAAAAGAAGAAATCTATGAAGCTGTTCAGGAAATGTACGATCTTGTAGAAGTAGATAACAGAAAGCTTTCTATGGATTTTCAGGTTTTTGATATTGCACATCAAATTGGCCTTTCCACAGAAGCCGAATATGAATTGATACAATTAATAGAGGAAAGACAAAGACAGCGCTTTGTAATGGACCACTTGAAGGTATTATTACCGAAATTAAGAGACATTCAACGATCAAAAGAACTGATTCAAATGAATGGACATTTTAGAAAGTACAATCCTCCACAGGAATTTTAACCTTAAGCCAACTCAAAAGTTGGCTTTTCTATTTTTTGATTATCCGTTGATGGTAGTCAACTGTACCATCAGAAATCTTCAATAAATAAATACCCTTTTTCAAATCATCTAGTTTCAATGTTTTACCATTCATTAATTCTCCTTCAATTAAAATTTTGCCTCCAATATCCATTAATTGAAATTGAAAATCTCCTGATTCTATCAACTCAATATTAAGCTTCAAACCTACAGGATTGGGATAAATCAAAATTTTACGCTCAAGAATAGAATAATTTAAAGTAATCATTTCTTCTATTCCATTTAATTTTACTAGCTGTTTCTGTCCACCTGAAATATGAATGATTTCCCCAGACACCTGCCCTCCTCTTGCACTGATTGGCGAAAAACGAACATAAACTTCTATCTCAGGAATATCTCCAATTTCATTGATCGGTAATTCTATTTCATTTGCATAATCACCATTTTCTAACAAACTGATTTCAAAATTATCACTTGTGGTGACCCTAAGATTTTCAGGTAAATTCTCTGCTTTCAAGCTATAGCGCTTCGATTCTGAAAATTCATCTAAAAGAATACTTCCAAAACTCAAGCCTTCTTCTGGTGCATCAATTATTAATATTGTATCCCTTGGAATTATTTCTAAATTTTGAATAAACTCAGGGTAAATATGAAATGTATCATTTTTTATACCTATAAAACCTGTCACATTTACTTTCCCTATTGGGATTTCCATTCCTACCAAAGGATGATTATCTCTATTTAACTTGAATATCAGGGAATCGGAATTTTCATCAATTACATAATACTCTCCTTCGGAAAATTGACCTTCACCTAAAATATCTAGGTTTTCAATTTTTACTTGTTGAGATTCCACAGAAGCATCAATTTCAGCAATAGCTTTTAATATAGGATCTATTACTATTGAATCCGAAGACAAAATATTGATTTCCTTTTCAGGAATAAGCGATAGCCACCCCGCTTCTTCAGATAAAACACCTTCCACTTCCACGCTATCTCCAAAATTTATATCGGTAGAATTGAGTCCTTCAATTGCTATTCCAGCAGTTTCATCTTGAATTATTCTTTTAGATTCAAAATGATTATTCCCACCAATTACTACTCCTTTAATTTTCACCCGATCCCCTATTGATTTATTTCTTGCAGATGTGATGGAAGATAAATTTAAAGTTCCTTCTAGTCCACTTACAGCTAAAAAGGTAGTATCAGCATCTTGACTGATATTTAAAATATTACCCTGATAGGATTCTCCTACAGTACTATTAGGTGAAAATCTAACAAATATTTCCTCTTGTATAGCTTTATCACTTATGATAATTAGACTATCATTTTGATTAGAGAATTCAGCATTCAATGAAATTTGAAAACCTTCAGGAGCTTTTATAAATAGAGTATCCTTTAAATTATTAGCCAAAAGCTGATAAGACTGATAATCAGACTTATTTGGAAAAGAAATGATTCCAAAATCAGGTTTAAAACCAGCACTATCAATATTGATTTGAGGTTCAATGAAATTAATCATTATCTGCTCACTCAAGACCCCATCATCAACTGTTACAATAAGCTCTTCTGAAACATTATACCTTAAACTATCAAATTCTATTTTTCCATCTATTAAATCCTTTTGTAAAACTCCAGAAAGTGTTCCTGTTCCATTTGCAGAGATATTTACTTTCCGAGCTGAGTGATCAATATTGTTATTAGCATCTAATGCTGAAACAGAAATACTAAAATTATCCTCTATGAAATATTCTTGAGCAGTACTTGTGACATTTAATTGAGTTGCAACCACATTTTCTTCAAATACATTTGAAGTAATCGGGATGGAAATGGGATTAACAAAGGCTGAACCACTAACATCAGTTCCAAAACTATGGTTTTCAGGGATTTCAAATCCTACAATATCTCCATCAGTTTGAGTTTCATTCAACCAAATGGAAAGTATTAAAGTTTCTGTTCTTCCATCTGCAATAGAATATTCATTTTCTTTCAGATCAAACTCAATATTATCTTTATTTATGGATAAATCAGTGATAGTTAAATCAGAATTACCATCATTTAATTTTGCTCCTTTAATAACCGTTGACCAATCCACTACTCCATTATCAGCACTTTTTTCTATTAAAATAGTATTGACTAAAGTTGCCATTCCATCTTCGCTACCCTTATCCGAAATATCAAATTTGAAAACCTCTACTGCATCTGTTTCTGAATTTGCAGTTGAAGAAATCTCACTAGAAGGAATTTGAGTAGATGGGATATTAATTTCACTATCCTCATCCAAAGACGTAGTAGTCGTTACCGAAATCGTTTCACTTTCAGTTAAATAACATTTATCAGTGGTTAAATACTCAAAAATTGCAAAATGATATTCAACCCCTCGAGCTAATCCAGAGATATTTATTGAATTAGCCGTTCCATCATACACCACAAAATTGCCTGTCCCAATTTCATCAGCCAACCCATTGCTAAGGTTTTCATCAGCATTATAGTTTACTCCATTTTGAGGTATCTCATTTACAACACCTCCTTCTTTAGCCAAAACAAGCACTCCATCACCGTCTCCCCTGCTCCAGCTTAAATTGATCTGGTTATCTTCAATGTCTGTTTCAGAAGGTGTAGAAAATATGGCTTGAGTAGAAGGATCAGTACAAGCAGCACCAAAGCTTTGCCCGTAATTCAACTGTCCTTTGGTTTCTATAGCAGGGCCTTCCCATGTAAAATTTGAATAATCAGTAGCATTTCCTGATAATTGCAATGATTGCCCCATTGGAGTTGAAGTGGTTTCCTCCACACCTATATCTGTTGACAATTCACCGTCAGCGGGACCTCCTACTCCTGTGAAAGCACCTTCATAACTAATAAATTGTATTAAATCACCATTATAATCCAGCGAAAAAGCATCATCACCATTTTGAATTCCTGAAATATCTTTATAAAAAATTGTAACCCCATTTTCAGTACCACCTTTAGTGAAAGTGTCTAGTGTATGAGAACTCCCATAAGTTTCCCCATCGGAACCATTGTAGAGAAGTAGGGTAAAAAGACTTAAATTATAAGAACTTTCATCCTCAATCACTACTTCAACAAATTCTCCTTCATCTGTACTTTCATTATCATAATGAAATTCATTGATCCACGCATTTTGGGCTTGAAGATTAAATACTGAAAATAATATAAAAAGAAGGGGGATAGTAGGTTTTGGTGAAAATGACATTATTTTGAATACAATAGTTGAGATTCAAAAATGATAATTTACTTCGAAAAATCATAAAATATTGAAGAATTTATAAATATCTATTTCTTCAAGCTTTTGATGTATAGCCGTTCAACTTTTTCTCTAGCCCAAGGTGTTTTCCTTAAAAAAGTCAAGCTAGATTTTATGGAAGGGTCATGATTAAAACTATTTATTTTAATCCTATATCCTAATTCTTCCCAGCCATAAACTTCTACTAAATGCTCTAAAATAGCTTTAAGCGTTACTCCATGAAGTGGATTATTAGGTTGTTGTTCAGGCATAATAGGTTTTTTTCTATGATCTAAAATGAAAAAAGCATCCGACATATGCCGAATGCTTTCAATATTAATTACTTGATAGAATGAATTATAATAAACCGTTGGTTTTTCTTACTGCTTCAGCACTTTCATTCAATTTTGCTTTTTCAGCATCATCTAATTCAATTTCAACAATTTTCTCAATACCGTTTCTACCGATAATGGCAGGAACTCCGATAGAAATGTCTTTCAATCCATATTCCCCATCTAATAAACATGAGCAAGGGAACATTTTTTTAGAATCATTTGCGATAGCATGAACCATTGCAGAAACAGCAGCACCTGGAGCATACCAAGCAGAAGTTCCTAACAATTTGGTTAATGTAGCTCCACCCACTTTAGTTTCTTCTTTAACATTTTCTAATTGATCATTAGAAATGAATTTAGAAACCGGTACACTATTTCTTGTTGCCAATCTAGTCAAAGGAATCATACCTGTATCACTGTGTCCACCGATTACCATACCGTCAACATCAGACGCAGGACAATCTAAAGCTTCAGCTAATCTGTATTTGAAACGAGCTGAATCTAAAGCTCCACCCATTCCAATGATTTTGTTTTTTGGTAAACCAGTTGATTTGTGAGCTAAATAAGCCATAGTATCCATTGGGTTAGATACCACAATAATGGTTACGTTTGGCGAATTTTTGATTAAGTTTTCAGCAACTTGTTTTACGATACCAGCATTAGTAGAGATCAATTCCTCTCTTGTCATTCCTGGTTTTCTTGGGATACCAGAAGTAATTACGGCTACATCACTATCAGCTGTTTTGCTGTAGTCATTTGTAACACCAGTGATTTTAGTATCAAATCCATTTAATGAAGCGCATTGCATCAAATCCATGGCTTTACCTTCAGCAAAACCTTCTTTGATATCAACCAATACTACTTCCTCTGCAAAATTTTTGATGGCAATGTATTCGGCACAACTTGCACCCACTGCACCAGCTCCTACTACGGTAACTTTCATTTTATTTATTTTATAAGTTAAACAATCTTAATTTCGCTCACAAAAGTACAAAAAATAATGCTATTCTTTTGGTGATTCTTGAAGTGTTTCACAGGCTAGAATAGCATAAATTGATAAAAAGTTTTTTTACATTTTCCCGTATACATGGCCAAGATCAAAAAAGCCAAAATTGGTCTTGTATGTTGAAAACAAACGAGCCATATAATCATTTTGTTGCTGAGTGTAAGACTCCAAAACTTTCGCTTTTATTTTAGGGTAATGATCAAATATTTCAAAAATATTAATTTGAGGGATTACATAAATTTGAGCCTTTTCAGAAGCTACTACGGCATTATAAATTCTTCTTGCTTCAGGAATTAAGGCATTATCACCAAATGATTTATTTCCAGCTAATATGCCCAAACTTTCAAATCTATCTTGTATATCAATTGTTAATGATATTTCCCCTTTATGAATTAGATATAAGGCATGACTAGGATCGTCACGAAAGAAAACCACTTCATCTTTTTTATAAACCCTCATATGCATAAAGGGTATAAAATGAGATAATTGCTCGAAGCTTAACTGCTCAAACAGTTTTATTTCCTTTAAAAACTGAAAAAGAACCATTTGCTTATGGTCGTATGTCTTTTTAAATGGATTAAGAACCTTCATAATATTCTATTCTTAAAATTTTATTAGTGTCTTTTTTAACTTTAAATAAACCAGAAAATTTATACCCAATCAGCCAAACGATTTCACCACCAGATTTTAAAACCATTATTCGCTTTTTTTGAGGCAAGGGAACCTTTTGATCAATCAATATATCACTAATTTTCTTCTTCCCCTTCATCCCTATAGGTTGAATTTTATCACCTTCATTCCATAGATCAATTTCGAAAGGCTTTTTCAAACTCTCAAAATCTATAAATGCTACATTTTGATTGTCTGTAAAACTCAACTCTTCTTTATTTATATATTCAATCTTCAAAGATCCAAAAGGTGTCGCTACTTTGCTCTCTTCCATCTCCATTTTTTTCGGAAAAAATTTAGAATGATTATCGTCATTTAGCTTTGAAAGCAAAATCTTTTCCCTATCAACAGTCAAAACGTAAGTTGAGCTAAATAATTGAGCGCCTACTCTGTTAAAATCAAATGATTGTAAATGAGATAAATTAAAACCATAATCTGCCAATAATTCCGAAAAGTAAACTACCACATAAGCTTTTTCTAAAATCGATTTATCAATCTCAATATCTAGTCCTTTATATTGAAAATATTTTTCAATAATCTCCTCCAATTTTTCTTTCCAAGCCGATTCAGTTGCTCGTAAACGTAAAGCTGTCTGTTGAAATCCAGTTAATAAATTAGGGTTTAGCTCCAATAATTGAGGCATAATATGGTGCCTGATTTTATTTCTGGTATAATGATCGGAAGCATTAGAAATATCTTCTCGCCATTTAATTGATTCGTCCTGTGCAAATTGTTTTATTTCAGATTTTTCTGCAAACAACAATGGTCTGGAAATACGGTTTTGAAGTGGTAAAATGCTTCTTATGCCTTTGATTCCAGTCCCTCTGCTTAAATTAAGCAATGCGGTTTCCAATAAATCATTAGCATGGTGTGCTGTCAAGAGTTTATCAAATGAATGCTTATCCATCAGCTCATCAAACCAATTATATCGTAAATTTCTGGCTTGGATTTGTGTAGAACCAGAATCTTTATCTATTTCAACTCTTTTTACATAAATTTCAACATCTAATTGTTTTCCCAATTCCCTCACAAATTCTTCATCTTTATTGGAATCTTCTCCTCGCAATTGAAAATTCATGTGCGCCATCGAAAAATGGAAATTATTTTGGCTCAATAAATGAGCTAAAACAACAGAATCAAGCCCTCCACTAATAGCGAGTAGCAAATGTTCGTTACTATCAAAAAGGTTTTCTGTTTTAATAAATTCTAAAAATGACGCGCTTAACATATTTCTTTATGAAATTACTTAGATTTGCACAGAATTTGCTAATGAAAGCAATCAAAAGTAAATGTATGAACTTCCAACGAATTTTAATCCTTTGTTTCTTTCTAATATTATCCCTCAGTGCCAATGCGCAGAAAAATGGCGTAAAATATGGATCAGAAGGATATTCCGAAACAATCAATAAAGGAAAAGACAGCTTTACACGACTGGTCAAGAATGTCTGGTTTGATATTGAAAAAGAAAATGTCAAGATAAAAGGAGATTCTGCTCTCTATTATGATAAAAAAGGGATTATGATTGTTTTTGGAGATGTAGTAATCACTAAAAATGACACGATTGATATCACCTCTCGAAGATTAAATTATTATATAGATGAAAATAAGGCTGAGTTAAGAAACAATGTAGTCTATGATGATGGTGAAATGCGTATGACTACTAATTATCTAGATTATTTTATGAACACTGAAGATGGTCATTTTTTCAATGGAGGTAAATTAGTTGATAAAGAAACCACCTTGATTGCAGAGGAAGGCTTTGTAGTAGACGCTGAAGATTTAATCAAATTTTATAAAGATGTAGATTTAACGAATCCAGAGTATCAACTTTTAACTGACACACTTTTTTATCACCGTACCACAAAAATCGCTACCACTTATGGCCCTACTAAAACTATTTTGAAAAACGGAGAAGTAGTTGATGCTCAGAAAGGTGGGATATTCTATACCGATAAAAAAAATGCTCAGTACACATCAGGGAAAATCACCACAGAATCTTATGAAATATTTGGCGATGAGCTTTATTTCGATGATCTAAGCCAGCAATCCAGAGCTAAAGGAAATGTAAAAGTAATTTCTGAAGAAAATGATATCATTATTTTAGGAGAAGAAGCTGCTACAAAAAAAGAAGAAGGAATTACCAAGATTTGGGGAAATCCGGTTTTAAAACAAGCCGTGGATAATGACACTCTATACCTCACTGCAGACACCTTAATATCTATTGATTCTGAATATGATTCTCTAAGTAGGCTTCTAGCATACAATAATGTCAAAATCTATAAGTCCGATATGCAAGGAATTTCAGATTCCATGGCTTATATGATGCAAGACTCTATGATCTTCTTTTATCATGATCCAATTCTATGGAGTGAAGGAAACCAAATAGTGGCTGACACGATTTTTATGGAAATTAAAAACGGTAAGATGGACAAGCTTAACATGCGAAATAGAGCCTTTACCGTCAATCAAGATACTGTAAAGAATTTCAATCAGATAAAAGGTAGAAATATGACAGCCTATTTGAAGAATGATCAGATGGATAAAATATTAGTGGAGGGTAATGGCGAAAGCATTTATTTTGCAATAGATGAAGAAACCCTTGAACTGATAGGCATGAACAAGGTCTTATGCAGTTCCATGAGAATTCAATTTCTAGATGGAGAAATGAATGATATCACCTTCTATACAGATCCTGAAGGTAGGTTTATACCACCCCATGAAATAGCTGAGCCAGAAACTAGACTGAAAGATTTTAATTGGCAAATTGAAAAAAAACCAAGTATACTTGATGTTTTAGGGAAATATTATGTTCCGAAAACTACAATTCAACAACGTGAATCAGTTAAACCAAACCCAACTAATTTAAGTCCCGAAATAAAAAATTAATCAACCACAACCCTTCTGAACGTTAAGCAAATTCAAATATTATATTCAATCATGATTTTTTCTTCTAGAAGAGTAGATTTTTAAATAAAAAAATCCTACTTTTACTAGTCAAAGTGAAAATATTTCTTACCATATCGTTAATTTTCCTCATCACCTTCTCTACTAAGGCGCAGGATATTATTGTTAAAAATCTGGATAAAGAAATCACTACAAATTTTCAAAATTCCAAATCCGAAACATTTCAAATTCAAAACTATTCAAATCTTGATAAATCAATTAAGATAAAAACCAAAATCAATAATTTGCAGGGTGGAGCTACTTTACAAATTTGCTATGGTGAGAATTGTCAGGAAAGCACAAGTTTCTTAATTGTAAATGTGCCTGCTAATAGCATTTCTAATGAAATTTCAATTGTTTTAAATGGAGGTCTTTCAAATTATAAAGAAACAGCCTATTTTGAATTTATTGATATGGAAGTTGATCAAGGTATCAAAAAAGAAATAATGCTGAACGTAAGTAATGAGCGAACTCAAGAATTATTCTTTTCCAAAAATGACGTTCAAGTAAAAAGTTTTTTTCCTAACCCTACAGTTAAATCAGCTATAATGGAATATAGCATTAATTCAGGTGAAAACGATGCTAAAATCACCTTGCAGAATGTTTTAGGCTCCATTGTAAGTACCTATGAACTCAGCCCTGAAGAAAATAAATTAACCATTAGCACCGAGGATTTAAACCCAGGAGTTTATTTCTATACACTCACTATAGATGATGAAGGCTTGGCCACAAGAAAATTAATTGTAAAAAAATAATTTTAAATCCAATCTTAGAACGCGATATACGTTAGCACTAAAAAATTGCTCATTCCATAAAACAAATGTATATTTGCAACCTTATGCGAAATTCGTACAAAAATCTACTTATAATATTAACTTTCAGTATCGCCATTTCGGCATGCACTGATTTCCGCAAGCTTTTAAAAAGTGATGATTGGGAAAAGAAATACGATGCTGCCATTTCTTATTATGAGCAGGGAGAATACTATAAAGCCAATGCATTATTGGAGCAAATTCTTCCTATCATAAAAGGTTCTGAAAAAGCAGAAATCGCTAACTTCTACTATGGTTATACATATTATTACCAAGAACAGTATTTGTTAGCTTCACACTATTTCAAAACATTCTACGATACTTTTAACAGAAGTGAATTTGCAGAAGAAGCAAGATTTATGTTTGCGTTTTCGCTTTTTAAAGATTCACCTCGATACAATCTTGACCAAACAAGTTCAAAAGAAGCAATTGTTGCCCTTCAAGGGTTTATAAATCTTTTCCCTAGTTCGGAATATGCACCAAAGGCAGATGCAGCCTTAAGTCAATTACGTTCCAAACTGGAACGAAAAGCTTACGAAAAGGCTTTATTATACTACGACTTAAAAAAGCATATGACAGGAGAATATCTGAAAGCTGCTTTAGTAGAGTTCGATAATTTTCAGGATGACTTCCCTGGTTCCCAGTTTACTGAGGAAATCAGGTTTTTAGAAATTGAAGCAATGTATAAATTAGCAGAGGTAAGTATCTATAAGGTGAGAAAGGAAAGATATTTAGAGGCTATTGAATTCTATGAAAACTTTATTGATTCATACGTAGACAGTAAATATTTACCAAAAGCAGAAAAAATTTACGAAAACAGTTTAGAACAAATTAGAAAATTAAATTCATAAATAATATGGCAAATCCATCAATTACTACTAGAGACACATCAGAATTGGTAAAAGATACTGACAATATATACCAAAGCGTTGTGGTGGCTTCTAAAAGAGCTCGACAAATTTCAAGCAATGTGAAAGAAGAGTTGAGCAATAAGTTAGCTGAATTTGCTTCTACTGTTGATAATCTTGAGGAAATTTTTGAGAACAGAGAACAAATTGAGATCTCTAAATTCTATGAAAGAATGCCTAAGCCAACTATTATGGCAATGGAAGAATTCTTAGAAGGTAAAGTATATTACCGAAAAAGAGAAGAAGAAGAGGGTAAATAAACCTAGGAAATGCTCCAAGGTAAAAAAATAATTTTAGGTATAACGGGTAGTATTGCGGCTTATAAGTCAGCAATGCTTACCCGTTTGTTGCTTAAAGCAGGTGCTGAAGTTCAAGTCATCATGACTAATGATGCTAAAGAATTCATCACTCCTTTGACTTTAAGTACCTTAAGTCAAAAACCAGTGTTATCAGAATTTACTAAAAATGATGCTGGTGAATGGAATAATCATGTTGAATTAGGCTTATGGGCTGATTTAATATTAATTGCTCCAGCCTCAGCAAATACTCTAGCCAAATGCGCCAATGGTATTTGTGATAATCTGCTATTAGCCACCTATCTTTCAGCCAAGTGTCCTGTAGCTTTTGCTCCAGCTATGGACTTGGACATGTATCAACATCCTTCAACTTCTGCAAATCTTAAGAAACTTGAATCATTTGGCAACACCATAATCCATGCCGCATCTGGCGAATTAGCAAGCGGATTGGAAGGGCAAGGTAGAATGCAAGAACCTGAACAACTTGTGAAAGAAGTAGAACAAATTCTATCTGCAAAAAAAAAGTTTAAGAATAAAAAAGTAGTCATAACAGCCGGCCCAACGCATGAAGCCATTGATCCTGTGCGATTTATAGGAAATCATTCTTCAGGTAAGATGGGGTATGCGTTAGCTCAATCTTTTATAAAAGAAGGCGCTCAAGTAACACTTATCTCTGGCCCCTCCTCTTTAGATATTCCTTCAAGAACTTCTAACTTTATAGCAGTAAAATCAGCAAAAGAAATGTATGAGCAAGCAGAAAAAAACTATTCTGATGCTGATATCACCATATTCGCTGCTGCAGTTGCTGACTACAGACCAAAGTCAGTTGCTAAGGAAAAAATTAAAAAGAAAGCAGAAGGTATGACAATTGAAATGGAAAAAACCATCGATATAGCCAAAACTTTAGGTGATCTAAAACAAAAACACCAATTGAACATAGGCTTTGCATTGGAAACTGAAAATGAAGAAGCCAACGCTTTAAAGAAATTAAAAAATAAAAACTTCGACTTGGTCGTTCTTAATAGTCTGAGAGATAAAAATGCTGCTTTTGGGCATAATACTAATAAGGTTAAAATTTATGGTCAAAAAGGATTATTAGAAGAATCTGAATTATTAGCAAAATCAAAAGTAGCTGACCTTATTTTGAATCAAATTCATAAATTGAGCACTAAATAATGATTAAATTTTTTCTTACCTTTTTCATTACCCTTCTTAGCTTGACTTCCATTATTGCTCAAGATTTATTTTTCCAAATAAAAGTAGATGCATCAACTGCCAACACTTCTGAAAAAAGGGTTTTTACAAATATGGAAAATGCTTTCCGGCAATTCATAAATGAAACAAAATGGATGGAGGAGGATTTAGAATCCTTTGAAATGATAAAAGGGATAATGGCTATTAACATTACTGAAATCCCCAGAGCTGGAAGATACAATGCGCAAATGCAAGTTCAATCCGTTCGGCCTGTTTATAATAGTAATTATGAATCAATCATGATTAATATAGCAGATCGAAATTTTAACTTTGACTATACGGAATCTCAACCATTAATCTACAAGCAAAATAGTTTTAATGATAATCTGGTGAGTATTTTAGCCTTTTATGCAAATTTTCTATTAGGAATGGATTTCGACAGTTTTTCGGAATTAGGAGGTCAAAAATATTACGATGAAGCCTTAAACATTGCAAGATCTGCTAATCAACAAGGTTTTAAGCCTGGATGGGAGCAGTTCGGGAATCTGGAAAGCAAATACGCATTAATTCAATCTACCCTAAATTCTCAGCTAGAACCAGTTCGCAAAAGTCTCTACCTCTATTACAGAAAAGGATTGGATATAATGGAGGATAATCCTGAAGAAGCAAGAAAATCAATACTTAAAGCTCTGGAAAACATTCAAAAAGTCAATGATTTGAATCCTAATTCACCTTTTATAACTTTATTAGTTCAAACCAAATCTGATGAAATAGTTCAAATTTTTACAGAAGGAGATTTAGCCTTGAGAAGAAAAGCTTACGAAATCATGCGAGAAATTGCGCCCTCTAATTCTGAACGTTATGAAGTAATGATTAAATAATTTCTAGAATTTCTCATCGTAATATCAATTTCAAAATTTATTAAAAATTTATTAAATGCTGAAAGCGAAAGAATTTACTATCCATAAATTTTGAGTAAATTAGCCCTGCCATAAAAACCTAGTGCCAATATGCTTCAAAAGCTTTTGATTAAAAATTACGCCTTAATTCAAGAACTTAATATTAACCCATCTCCCAACCTTAATACCATTACAGGTGAAACAGGAGCCGGTAAGTCTATAATGCTTGGTGCTGTAGGCTTATTATTAGGCAAAAGAGCTGACACTAAGGTTCTTTACTCCTCAGACACAAAATGTGTGGTAGAAGGTATATTTGATATCACAGAATATAATTTAAACTCATTTTTTGAGTCGGAAGATTTAGATTATGATGAAGAGTGTGTCATCAGAAGAGAGATTAGCGCTAGCGGAAAATCAAGAGCTTTCATAAATGACACTCCTGTCACTTTGGATATCCTTAAAAACCTCGGGAGCCATTTGATGGATGTACATTCTCAACATGAAACCTTGTTAATTGGTGACCAAGATTTTCAACTTAGAATTATTGATGCTTATGCTGGCACTCTTGAAAGCTTAAAGAATTATCAATCCATATTTACATCATACACAAAAGCGAAAAAAAGTCTTGAAACCTTTAAAGAAAGTGCCTCTCAAATGCAGCAGGAAAAGGATTTTAATCAATTCCTTTTTGATGAGCTGGACAAAGCACAATTAAAAGCTGGCGAACAAGAGGAGTTAGAGGAGAAATTAGAACTTCTGGAAAATGGTGAATTGATTAAACTTAAGTTGTCAGAAGCTTATCAATTGGTTGATGGACAAGAATTTGCAGCTATTCATAATTTACATCAAGCAACAGAAAGTCTTAAAACTATTCAATCTTACGGAAAGGACTTTCAGGAATTATCAGAAAGACTGAATAGCAGTTTTATAGAAATTCAGGACATAGCAAAAGAATTGGAAATAACTGCTAATGAATTTGAGCATCAGCCTGATGAATTGCAACAAACACAAGAAAGGGTCAGCTTAATCTATTCATTACAACAAAAACATCATGTTGATTCAGTTGAAGATTTACTTAAAATAAAAACAGAATTAGAGGAAAAACTATTAGCTGTTGCGGATGTGGAAGGAAGTGAATTAAAATTGCAAAAAGCAGTTGATGAGGCTTATTCCAAAATGAATGAAAAAGCTAAAGAAATAAGTAAACAAAGAAATAAGTATTTTGAAAAACTTGAAAATGAATTGCGAGCACTTTTAGCTGGCTTAGGAATGGAAGATGCGGTTGTTAAAATCGACAATAAAGTAAAACCACATGATAAGAGTGGCATAGATGATATCAAAATTTTATTTAGTGCCAATAAAGGAATAGCTCCTCAAAACTTGAAAAATGTAGCCTCAGGTGGTGAATTTTCACGCTTAATGTTCGCTATTAAATCAATTATGGCTGATAAAATTGCCATGCCTACAATTATATTTGATGAAATTGATACTGGTATTTCTGGGGAAGTTGCCATTAAAATGGTGAATATGATGCAAAAAATGGCTGAAAAGCATCAAGTGATTACCATCAGCCACTTACCACAAATTGCAGCCAAGGGACATCAGCATTATTTTGTTTATAAAGATAACTCTGCGGATAAATCTGTAAGTAAAATCAAATTACTTGACCAAGATGAACGCTCCTTAGAAATAGCGAAAATGATTGGAGGAGAAAACCCAAGTGAATCGGCTATTCAAAGTGCTAAGGAGTTATTGAGTGTATAGGTGTTGAAGTGTTAGGGTGTTTGAAGCGGAATTCGACTGTTTTCTAGCTACATGTACTGAGCACTTAAAAAACCATCAAATTACATCCTCTGATATCCGAATTATCGAATCGGCCTAAAACCTTAAAGCTTCCGTCTTCATTTACCAATCCTACATCTTGTGTTTCTATAAAAGCGCAACTGTCAATATTGGCTAAGTCAATAACATTTAAACCACCACTTCTTTTATCTGAATATTTGATATCGAATGGATCATTAACTTCTCTTACCATAATTTTCATACTGTGTGAAGGATGAAAAACACCATTTTCTTTGCTGTAGCTTTGAGATAATAATTCTGTCATCCCATACTCTGAGTGGATTGTATTGACATTCATTCCGTCACATAATATACCATGAAGCTCTTCTCTAGTAATTTCTTTCCTTCTGCCCTTCATTCCACCTGTTTCCATTATAGTACAATCAGAAAAATCTACTTTATAGTTTTCCGCTAAATCCAATAAAGCAAAACTCACGCCCCAAACGATTATTTTCTTTTCACTTCCTTTTGCTTTTAAATCTTCTACCTTTCTAACCAATTCTTTTAAGTCATATAAATAAAAGCCAGAGTCAGAAGTGTTTGTCTTTTTTATGAATTCATCTACCATAGCAACTAAGGAAGATCCTTCTCTCTCAAGATATGAGGGTAAAAGCGCTAAAATCACATAATCATTCAAGCTACTATACTGACGCTCAAAAATATCTTGAGCATGATTTAAATAATGAGACAAATCTGAAACAAAGTGTTGGCTAGTTAATCCTGAACCAGTACCACTACTTTCAAAAATCGTTTCATAGCTATTGCCGTTTTCAACTTGAGTGATTATTTTATGCTGCTTAAAAAATTCTATTGGCAGAAAAGGGATTGAGCGCAAATCATTTATAGAATCTACATTGATATTTAAGGCATCAATATATTTTTTATAAACCAAATTGTATTTACTTTGGTACTGGAACAGTTCTAAAGCAAAATCCTGAAAATTTTCAACATTTAGGGCATCAAATTGCTTAAATAAGCGTTCTCTTTCTGACATTTGTTAAATTAATTATGCAATACAATATTATAAATAAGGCTTGTTATCTCATATTTTATTCAATATTTATTCTATCAGCCACACTTTTGTTAACTGCTTGTCCTACTCCGCCTGAGTTTGATAATGTACCCAAAATAGAATATGAAGATATTGAATATAGCCAAATCTCTGATACTACTACAGGTGGACAACCTTTAAATCAGGATCTTATAAGCTTGACTATTTCGTTTGAAGATGGCGATGGAGATTTAGGATTAAGAAGCAGTGAATTAAATCCTCCCTACCATTTATATGACATTCCTTTAAACCCTGAAGGAGAATTGATTTTTTTTGGAAGCTCTCCTGATCTACCTCCATTCAATTTTTACGATTATTATATCACCCCTGATTCTGTCATTATTAATAATACACTTTTAACTAATGATACCATCAAGGTGCAATTTAATGAGCGACATTATAATATTTTTGTTTCATTTTTTCGTAAACTTCCAGGAAGCAATGAATTTGAACAATTCGAATGGGAATCTGAGCCAAATTTCTACCAAACTTTTCATGGGAGGTTCCCGATTCTTAATACTGAAGATTATAAAAGACCGCTCAATGGTTCTTTAACGTATGAGATGAAAAGTGCTGGATTTTCATTCATTTTTAGAGATTACGAAATGTATATTGAAGCTTATATTTTAGATAGAGCCGGCAATAGAAGTAATACCATTAGGACAGAAACTATTCGACTACTCAATCCTGAATAGTTTAAATCTGTTTTATTTTAAATTCATAAGCATAATTATTACTTATTGCATAAATCTAGAATTGATAACATTATAGATATCAATTCTAGATTCTTAAATTTAGATTAGAAATCAATTCTCTATTTTCATCTTTATTTCAGTTTTTTCTCCACTATTCTTTTCTTGAGTGTTTGAAATATTCCCTAAATTTGGAATAGGATTGTTATTAACCTTATTACTTCTTTCATAATACTTCTTTGCTTCCGGAAGTAATTTATTTAAATCATCAATTCGAGTTTTATTACTAGGGTGAGTACTCAAGAATTCTGGTGGGGCACCACCTGATTGAGCTTTCATTCTTTCCCAGAACTTAGGTGCTTCAGCAGGATTATAACCTGCTAATGCCATAAATTTAATCCCTAACTCATCTGCTTCAGATTCATGCAACCGACTAAAAGGCAAAACCCCTAACACTGTACTTCCACCAGTATAAGCCATCATAGCTAAAGATTGAGTTTGTTCAGGTTGTTGCTGAAGTGCTACGCTTAATGCCACACCACCAAGTTGCTGCATTAAAGCTTGACTCATTCTCTCACCACCATGTTTAGCAATAGCATGAGCTACCTCATGCCCCATTACTACGGCTATACCAGCTTCGTCCTGACAAACCGGTAATATACCTTCATAAAAAGCTACCTTCCCTCCTGGCATACACCAAGCATTTACAACATTCTCAGCAATAAGATTAAATTCCCATTTAAAACCCTCTGTTGCATCTTTAAAATTATTTTCATTCAAATACTGTTCTACTGCCTTCTTAATTCGATTCCCCACATCTCTTACCATTTCAACTTGTTCAGTATTATTTGACAGTTTACTTTCTTTTAATACTTGATCATAGGAAGTAAAACTTGAAGAGTTTAATTGACTATTGGGAATCACGTTAAATTGGTTACGATCAGTCAGCGGAACTTTCTTGCAAGCCATAAGGATTGAAACAAGAATTAAAATGCTTAATATTTTTTTCATAATCACTTTTTTTATCAGGATAGGTTGTAAAATTACAGTTTAACATCCCTTAAACACAATCTTAAAGATTTCTTTTAATATTTAACGTAGCTTTCATTTTTATAGTTAAAAGAAAGCATATTTTTGTGTAAAATTTCTCAAATGAAGATACTGGCTATAGGCAGAAATTACGGAGATCATATAAAAGAGCTTGAAAATGAGCGACCTGACGAGCCTGTAATTTTCACAAAACCAGATACTGCCCTCCTTAAAAATAATGATCCTTTTTATTATCCTCCTTTTAGTAATGACATTCACCATGAAGTAGAGTTAATAATTAGAATTTGTAAAGAAGGTAAATTTGTAAAAGAAGAACACGCTCATAAATATTATGATAAAATTGGTTTAGGAATTGATTTCACCGCTAGGGATTTACAATCGAAAGCTAAAGAAAAAGGCTTACCCTGGGACATTGCCAAAGGGTTTAATGGCTCTGCTCCCATTTCGGAATGGTTAGAGAAAAAGGAATTTGAAGATCTACAGAAGGTGAATTTTTCACTTAAAGTAAATGGTGAACTAAAACAAGAAGGAAATTCGGCATTAATGTTGTTCCCTATTGATTACATCATTTCATATTTATCGAAATTTTTCACTTTAAAGACAGGAGATATTATCTTTACAGGCACTCCAAAAGGAGTTGGACCAGTATCAATAGGCGATAAATTGGAGGGTTATATTGAAAATCAAAAATTATTGGATTTTGAAATTAAATAAACATAAAGTATCACTACTGCTATTTTTATTCAGCTGGCCAATTGCTGTGCTAGCTCAAAATTCTGACCCTTATACTTTTCCAATTCGACCAAACAAAACTAATTTTCTATCGGGTACGATGGGGGAGTTACGTTCTTCTCATTTTCATGCAGGAATCGATATTAAAACAGGTGGCAAAATAGGTGAGCCAGTACATGCAACCAAAAGAGGCTATATCACTAGAATAAAAGTCTCCACTTCGGGTTATGGAAATGCACTTTACATGCTTCAT
Source organism: Marivirga salinae (assembly GCF_030503855.1). NCBI lineage: Bacteria > Pseudomonadati > Bacteroidota > Cytophagia > Cytophagales > Marivirgaceae > Marivirga > Marivirga salinarum. The sequence continues at coordinate 3,756,338 of NZ_CP129971.1, forward strand.
CCAGATGGAAATACTTCTGTTTATGCTCATTTGGATGAATATGCTCCAGAAATTCAAGAATATGTAAAACAGGAGCAGTACAAGCAACAAACTTTTGAAATTGAATTATTTCCTAAACCCTATCAATTTGCTTTTAAGTCACAAGAAGTAATTGGGCTTTCTGGAAACACAGGTGGTTCTTTAGGACCACATCTTCACTTTGAGATAAGAGATTCGCAACAAAGAGTCTTAAATCCCTTACACTATGGCTTTGATGAAGTTAAGGATAACATCCCTCCTATTGTACAAGGCTTTGCCATCAGACCAATGAATTTGAATTCAAGAGTCTCAAATGAATTTAAAAGAACAGATGTTAGAATTAATAGAACTGGCTTTAATTATAAAGCTATGGACACCATTACAGCCATAGGAAAAATTGGTTTGGAACTATGGGGACATGATAAATTGAATGGCTCGGCTAACAAAAATGGGATTAGCATAATAGAAGTAGCGGTAAATGGTGAAACTCATTTCAAGCAAAATATTGACGTAATGAGCTTTAGCTTACAAAGACATATTTTAGTACATTATCCTTATGATGTTAAAATGACCACAGGCACAAGATATCATAAGTTATATATGGATGACGGTAATCAATTACGATTTTATGAAACCCAATCAGAAAATGGAGCTCTTAAAATAGAAGATGGTAAATTATATGATATCAAAATCAAAATGTACGATCCCTATGAAAATATGAGCACCTTAGATTTAATCATTCAAGGTAAGCAGCCCGATAAATTCTTAAATAAATCATTAGATTTTGAACTTGACGAAATTGATTATAAGGTTGAGGAAAATATCCTTAAGGTTTATACACATTCTAATTGTGAAGATGAAAGCGAGGAATTGAATCTAAACTTAGGGGAAACCATCAAATCAATAAAACCTGAATATTATTTATACAATACAGCGGTCTACTTATGGAATTTAAAAAATGGAATTCCTGAATCTATCTTAAATTGTGATAAAGGCTTAAATTTGAGAACAATTCATCAGATCATCCCTGGAGAAAATAAAACAGTATCAACAGAAAAAATGAATTTAGAATTCAGTCCGTATGTTTTATTTGATACGCTTTATCTTGAAACGGATTATGAAATTAAAACCTCCGATTCTCTAGAAATATTCTCTTTAGGGCCGATCACATCTCCTCTTAAAAGCTCTGTTAAGATTGAATTCTCTCCTATGATGAACCATTACAATCCAGAAAAAAGCCATATCTATAAAACAGATGACTCTGGAAATTTCTCCTTTGAAGGAGGTGAATGGAACGGAGAAAAAATCAAATTCAGTACTAGGGATTTAGCTGACTATACCATTTTAACAGATAGTATTCCTCCTTTCGTAAAAGAAACTAATTCAAAATCTAGTTTTATTATTGATGATCTATTATCAGGAATTAAATCCTTTGACGCTCACCTTAATGGTGATTGGATATTGATGAAATATGAACCCAAAGATAAACTGATTTGGATAGATTGGCTAAATGAGGAAATGACTAAAACTGGTGAGTTTGTTTTAAAAGTAACAGATAATGCCGGAAACGAAACAGAATACATCACTAAACTATAAATAATATGGAATTAAATATAGGCGATAAAGCACCTGATTTCAATGCAAAAGATCAAGATGGCAACCAAATTAAACTGAGTGATTTTACCGGAAAAAAAGTAGTTCTTTATTTTTATCCGAAAGATAATACACCAGGATGTACTGCTCAAGCTTGTAATTTAAGAGACAATTACGAAGAACTTCAAAATCAAGGTTATGTAATCTTAGGCGTAAGCCAAGATTCAGAAAAATCTCATCAGAAATTTATTGAAAAGCAAAACTTACCATTTCCACTCATCTCAGATGAGGATCATACAGTTCATAACTTATATGGCACTTGGGGTGAAAAGAAAATGTACGGTAAAACCTATATGGGCACCAAACGCACTACCTTTGTTATAGATGAAGAAGGTAAGATTGAAGATATTATCGAGAAAGTAAAGACAAAAGAACATACAGCACAAATTTTAAATTCATAATCAATGGCAAGTCAGGCAAACATTCAAGAGCTTGAAAAAACAGCTTCTCAAGTAAGAAGAGATATCGTAAGAATGGTTCACGCGGTTAATTCCGGTCATCCAGGAGGCTCTTTAGGATGCACAGATTTTTTTGTAGCATTATATTTCCACATTCTTAAGCACAATGTCGATTTCGATATGAATGCTAAAAATGAAGATCTATTTTTCTTATCTAACGGACATATTTCCCCTGTTTGGTATAGCACTTTGGCTAGAAGTGGCTATTTCGACATATCAGAGCTAAGTACCTTTAGAAAAATTGATAGCCGATTGCAAGGACATCCAACTCCAGAAGAAAATCTTCCAGGTATTAGAATCGCTTCAGGTTCATTAGGACAAGGTTTATCGGCCGCTTTAGGTGCTGCACAAACCAAAAAACTAAATAATGAAGATAATTTAGTTTATGTTTTAATGGGTGATGGAGAATTGCAAGAAGGTCAGATCTGGGAAGCCGCCATGTATGGCGCTCATCATAAGGTAGATAACGTAATTGCTACAGTTGATTATAATGGACAGCAAATTGATGGTCCTATATCGGAAGTGATGGACTTAAAAGATTTAAAAGCTAAATGGCTTGCTTTTGGATGGGAAGTGATCGAAAGCAATGGAAACAATATGGAGGAAATTGTTAAGTCACTGGAGCATGCTAAAAGTTTAACTGGAAAAGGAAAGCCAGTATTAAATTTAATGAAGACAGAAATGGGCTTTGGAGTTGATTTCATGGTAGGAACCCATAAATGGCATGGTGTTGCGCCTAATGATGAGCAATTAGCAGATGCCTTATCTCAATTGGAAGAAACTTTGGGAGATTACTAAAACATGATAAATAGCGTCAGAATAATTATTCTGACGTCTATTTCAATTAATGAAACATAAAATTATCATATCGTCCTTACTCCTATTCTTTGTGATGTTTAATGCAAAATCACAAAAAGTAGAGCAAAGCATTCCTGAAAAAACAAGAATACTATTTTTGTTTGATGCCTCGGGAAGTATGCTAGCTCCATGGGGAAATGAATTAAGAATTGATGCCTCAAAAAGAGTACTAACCGATTTAGTTGATTCTTTAAGAGTGAATGATAAAATTGAATTAGCTCTTAGGCCATATGGGCATTTAACACCCGCAAAGGAAAGAAATTGCGAGGATACAAAATTAGAAATCCCATTTGCGCCCAATAATAATGATCGCATAATCGATAGATTAAAATATATTTATCCAAGAGGGACTACACCAATTGCCTACTCATTGCTGCAATCCGCAAAGGATTTTCCACAGGATGATAACTACAGAAACATCATCATTATCATAACCGATGGTATAGAATCTTGCGATGGCGATCCTTGTGCGGTTTCATTAGAATTACAGAAAAAAGATATTTTCTTAAGACCATTTGTAATTGGCTTAGGAATGGAAGAAAAATTCGCCTCCGAATTTGATTGCATGGGTGAATATTTCAATGCTAAAAATATAAATGCATTCAGGACAGTTTTGAATGGGATATTGACCCAATCTTTGAGTAAGACCACTGCTAGTGTAGAACTTCTAGATCAAAATGGCAGAGCTGTTGAAAAGGATGTCAATGTTTCCTTTATCAATACATTTACAGGCATCTCAGAATTTGATTTCATTCATTTTAGAGACCGAAATGGAAAACCTGACACAGTTGAAGTAGATCCAGTTTTAAGTTATGATGTGGTTGTCAATACAGTTCCGCCAGTTGTAAAAAGGAATGTCTTTTTAAAAGGAGGTACACATAATGTCATTAACATTAAAACTCCTCAAGGTGAATTAAAAATCAACCAAGAGAACACATTTGAATATGATCGTGATGTACAAGTGTTAATTAAAAAATCATCTCAATCAGAAATAATTAATAACCAAGCAATAAATTCAGATGAGAAGTACTTAATAGGTAAATATGATTTAGAAATTTTAACATTACCTAAAATTAAAATCAATAATGTTGAAATTAAACAAGGAGAAACTCGAAACATAAATCTACCTGCACCCGGAAGAATTAATGTCATTTACAGCAGTAAAGGCATTGGCAGTTTATATTCCATAGATGAAAATGGGAGACAAACATGGATTAGAAAACTAGATTTAAGAGGTGGAAAAGCTAGTTTTGGTATTCAACCAGGTAAATATAAATATGTATTCCGCTCAGACAGAGCAATGGGTAGTAAATACACTCAAATAAAAGAATTTGATATACAATCAGGACAAACCCTAAATATTAAAATATACTAATAAGAGCAAAATGGCAGAAACTAAATTTACATTTACAGAAAAAAAAGATACACGCTCAGGTTTTGGAGATGGGCTTTTAGAGGCCGGTAGAAAAAACGATCAAGTAGTTGGACTATGTGCTGACTTAATAGGCTCATTAAAAATGGGGGATTTTCAGAAAGAATTTCCAGATCGATTCTTTCAAACAGGTATAGCAGAAGCCAATATGATGGGTTTGGCAGCTGGAATGACTATAGGTGGTAAAATTCCTTTTACCGGAACTTTTGCCAATTTCTCTACTGGTAGAGTTTATGACCAAATTCGTCAGTCCATTGCTTATTCTGAGAAAAACGTAAAAATATGTGCTTCTCATGCTGGAGTTACACTAGGAGAAGATGGCGCCACTCACCAAATCCTAGAAGACATAGGGATGATGAGAATGCTCCCCAACATGACGGTGATTAATCCTTGCGACTATAATCAAACAAAAGCAGCAACTTTAGCCATTGCAGATTATGAAGGGCCTGTTTATTTAAGATTTGGAAGACCAAAAGTACCTATTTTCACTCCAGATAATCAAAAGTTTGAAATAGGTAAAGCCATCCAAATGATTGAAGGTTCTGATGTCACTATTTTTGCCACAGGACATTTAGTATGGGAAGCTATAGAAGCAGAAGCTATTTTAAGAGAAAAGGGTATTAGTGTGGAATTAATTAATATCCATACTATTAAACCGATAGATGAAGAAGCTATCTTAAAATCTGTAGCGAAGACTGGCTGTGTAGTGACTGCTGAAGAGCATCAACGAAACGGAGGCCTAGGAGACGCTGTAGCGCAAGTATTAGCTCAAAACAAGCCAACACCTCAAGAATATGTTGCAGTCAATGACCAGTTCGGAGAAAGCGGTAAGCCAGATGAACTAATGAAGAAATATGGACTTGATGCAGCTCACATTGTTGCAGCAGTTGAGAAAGTAGTAAAAAGAAAATAAATTTTATTTAAAGGCCGGCTATTGTCGGCCTTATATTTTTTAATATTATGCTAATTAGAATAGTGAAAATGACTTTTCAGAAAGATAAAATTGATGAATTCGTCAAAATATTTGAAGAGAATAAAGAAGCTATTCGTAATCAAGATGGTTGTAAACATCTGCAGCTATGGCAAGACAAAGATCAGCCAAATGTATTTAGTACCTATAGTTTGTGGGAAAGTGAAGAATACTTAAATCAATACAGACACTCAGAGACTTTCGGAAAAGTATGGCCAGCCACTAAAGCTTTATTTGCTGAAAAGCCTGTTGCCAGTTCTCATACCCAGCGATACAAATTAGATTAGATTATTTTTTCCTTTCAATAGTATACTTGACCAAATCCATTAAGGATTGTCTGTATTCCGACTCAGGAAAGTCTTTAATGATGGTCATTGCCTCATTATAATAATTATGCATTACTTCCTCTGCATAAGCAATACCATTTTTATCCCTAACAAATTGAACTACCGTTTTTACAGTAGAGTTTTTATCACTTTTATTCTTAATTAATTTGATGATTTGCTTACGTTCCGATTTATCAGCATTATTCAATGCATGAATCAATGGTAAAGTCATTTTCTTTTCCTTGATATCAATTCCGAGTGGTTTCCCGATGTCATTAGTACCATAATCAAATAAATCATCCTTTATCTGAAATGCCATTCCTACCTTCTCTCCGAAGAGTTTCATTTTTTCGCTAACATCATCATCTTTAACTACTGATCGGCTACCTACTGCACAGCAAGAAGCAATCAGGGAAGCTGTCTTTTGTTTAATGATATCATAATAAATATCCTCAGTTATATTAAGTTTCCTGGCTTTTTCAATTTGCAGCAATTCACCTTCGCTCATTTCACGAACAGCTTCAGATACAATTTTCAATAAATCGAAATCTTCATTATCTATTGAAAGTAAAAGACCTCTAGAAAGTAAATAATCACCTACTAAAATGGCGATTTTATTCTTCCATAATGCATTAATGGAGAAAAAACCACGCCTGTAATTTGCATCATCCACTACATCATCATGCACCAAAGTGGCAGTATGTAGTAATTCGATTAAAGCGGCTCCCCTATGAGTGGCTTCATTAATTTGGCCATGAACCCCTGCGGAAAGAAATACAAACATAGGGCGCATTTGCTTTCCTTTTCGTTTCACTATGTAGCCCATGATTTTGTCAAGCAAATAAACCTTGCTTTTCATGAATTGACGGAATTTTATTTCAAATTCTGCCATTTCATTGGCTATTGGTGATTGTATTTCTTTAATTTTACTCCCCATGCGTATGCAATATTACTACCAAATGAATATCTAAGCAATGCAATCAATAAAAATGATTCAAGAAAATATAATTATTACAAGTACGGTTCATAACAAGCCTATTTCGGCAGATTTAAGATACATTCCTAACAAAGATAAGAAACCGTTAATCCTTTTTGTTCACGGTTTTAAAGGATTTAAAGATTGGGGAGTTTTCAATCTGATGGCAGATGAATTTGCCAAAAACGGTTTTATATTTATGAAGATAAATTTAAGCCATAATGGAACTACTCCAGACCAATTAATCGATTTTGCTGATTTAGAAGCATTTGGCAATAATAACTTCACCATTGAACTCGCTGACTTAAAGGACACTATTGATTATCTATTTTCCTCGTCTAGTTTAATATTCTGAAAATGAGCTGGATTTAAACAATCTCAACCTAATGGGACATAGTAGAGGTGGTGGATTGATTTTATTGAAAGCTCGAGAAGATGAGAGAATAAATAAAGTAATCACACTTGCTGCAATTAGTGATTTAAGTAAAAGATGGCCTCAATCATTTCTAGATGAATGGAGGGCCAAAGGAGTACAATATATTGAGAATAAAAGAACCAATCAGCAAATGCCATTGTATGTACAGCTTTACGATGATGTGCTAAATAATTCTGATAGATTATCCATTCCGAAAGCTGTAAGAGAAATGAAACAGCCTTTGCTAGCCTTTCATGGCACAGAAGATGAAACACTTCCAGTAGCGATGGCAAAGCAGATCAAAGATTGGAAACCTGATACTGAGTTAGTGATTTACGAGAATGAAAATCATGTGTTTGGAGCAGCACATCCGTGGGAGGAGAATAAACTACCTGAAGCTTACAATGAAATAATTAAAGAATCAAAGGACTTTATATTGAAATAGAATAAAAAAAGGAGAGCTAGTTAGCGGCTCCTTTTTTATTTGTGGTTGTACCATTCTTAACATTATAAATGGTTTTGTAATCATCTGCTGTTTCAGTCTGATCTTTAGGAATACCTGGAGGACTAAAAATTTCTACTTCATAATCTGAAATCCACTTGATATTACCTTGAGGCAAACTTCCTTTTTTTATGACTTTCTCCTCAGCAATGTTAATGATCACATATTTTAATGTACCATCACCTATTACGTTACTTTCATTTTTATAATAAGTCGCTAGAACATAATCATTTTCTGAATTTTCAGAAAATTGAACAGGTTCAACTTTTAGACTTTCATATGCTAACTTTCTAAAATTCTCCATAGAAGAATTTAAAGAGGTTGTGCTTTGTTTAGCACAACCTCCTATAATACTTATTATAAGTAAAGATATGAGAACTCTCATTATTCCTTAATGATTCTTTTAGTAAGCATTTTACCGTCTTGTCCCACAATCTGGATCAAATAAACTCCTTTATTCAAGGATGACAAATCAATCTGAGTGTTTTTAGCACTAGAATTAATATCAATTTTATTTACTTGAACACCATTACTACTATATATTTTAATCTCATCTACAGAAATTGTGTTAGATGATACATTTATATAACTAGCCGTTGGATTCGGGAAAACCTTAATATCATTATCTAAGGATTCATTGTTAGATGTAATTATAACAGATTCTCCTTCAGTTGTAAATACCTGATCATTGATATAAGCCTTAATCTGAAAACTATTCGTCTCTTGTTTATCATAGTCAAAACTAATAACACGATTTCCAGCACTTTCTGTTAAAGTTTGAGTATCCGTATAAACCAATTGATTATCAAAAAGGACCTCAACTTTTTCAAAAGGCTCATTATTTTCCACTTCAATAGTAACAGGATATACATCTCCATTTATAGAAGTTTCATAATTCAATATCGCAGGAGCTACATCGATAGGCTCAACAGCAAATATAGTTGACTTATATTCAGTACCATTGGATACTCCAATAATTTGAATTTCCGCACCGTTAAACTCGTAAAATTCAGTTATTGAAAGGATTCCTGTTCCATTTTCTGGTGACTCCAAAACACCTACTTCAACATCATCAACTAAAACTTTAACTTGATCATATACCACAGGAAGTTCAACAGAAACTTCTGCGTTTCCATACCCTAAATAACTAAAAGCACTAACTTTTAATGTAGTAATTGCCAAATCATCAATTGTAGCAGTCCAAATACCTCTACCATGAGTTCCCAATACTACCTGGTCATCTACAATTTTCATAGACCAAATAGAAACTGAAGGAATTTCATTTCTAATATTCCAAGTGAGGCCTCCATCGAGTGATTCGTATAATCCAATTTCAGTACCAGCCCAAATAATATCAGTATTAAAAGGCATTACTAATAAACTGTGAACGAAAACATCAGGAAAACCTCTATCACTCACTCCATTATTACCTGCAAAACCAGAGATATCTTCCCAAGTTTGACCCAAATCAGTTGTCTTTAAAATTTTAGGGGAGTTAGCAACACTAAATAATGCATAAGCAGTATTTTCATCTGTTGGATGAGTATAAATACCAGTATAAAATGCATTAGGAATAGGATCGTAATTATTTACTACCTCAAAAGTCTCGCCCGCATCCTTTGAAACAAATAGACTTAATTCAGGTGTTGTAGATGACTCAATTGACATTCCAGCACCTGCCCAAACAATATTGCTATTAGCTTGAGACACTTCTACATCACTTGAACTAGAAATACCTCCCCATCCTGAGTTATCTATAGTCTTCATAGACCATGAACCTGCAAAATCAGTACTTTTATACACTCCATTTGCACCTATAGCATAAACAGTATTAGGTGCATCAATTGATCCAGCTAACCTAGTGATAAATGGACCATCCTCGGTTGTAATACCATTTACAGACGGAGAAAATGATTGTCCGCCATTAGTAGATTTTCTAATAAGATTATTATAAATACTTCCTAAGACTAAATCAGGATTAGTAGGGTGCCATAATACTTCAAAACCATCACCACCAATCACGAAATTATACGCATTAGTCTCATCAACTGTGTTTCCAGTAGACACCCAAGTTCCATTATCTTGCGTACCTCCAATGTATTTATCTTCACCTGGTTTTTTGTCAGCACCATAAAATTGAGTGGTAACATATCCATCTGTAATTTGTGAAATAACATCTCCATTATCAGTAGAGATACCTAATCCACCATCATTTCCATTCACAATCATGAAAGTCTCCGCAGCATCATCCATTTTGATCATAGTAAGATGATGGTGATCTGGGTGAAGGTTATTCTGATTTTGGCCTTCATAGCTACCATAAGCATCATATACGGCTTCAGCTTCAGTGGCTGCGGTTAATTGTGTCCCGTATTTAATACGCATAATAGAATTTTGGAATAAAGCTGGATCCCATACAGAACCTTCTGACAATACAGGCCAGAAAAAATACATATAGTTAAATTCATGTCCTCCATTTACAGATATATCTGCACCAGCGGATGCATCATAAGCGATGTCATGTATGTAAATATATTCACGAGCAGTAGATAAAGCATCATCTGTTGTACTCCTAGCATTTAGATTAAATTCACCATCCCCTTCTTGATCACGAAAGGAAACCATTAATTGCCTGTCATTTTCAATATCCCATACTTCGAAAGGAACATCAACATAGTCCTGATAAGTATAATCATTAGCTGCAACACCTGAGGTTGACCCTTCAGGCACAGTAAATCTATGTGCTTTTTGAACGTTATCACTGCCAAATCTAATCTCTACAGTCATAGGATTTACGGACTCTGAAGTGGTATTAATATCCAGTACTCCCCCATTAGAGTTAGCTTCAAAATTAACAAATGAAAGAAAAGCTGTTTCCTCTAAGTCTACACCAAGAAATCTTCTTTCAGATTCCTGTACATTGTCGGGATTTATCAAATATTTACCTATACTAACTCCCCCAACAAAAACTTCATATGGATTATAGGGGTTAACCGCTATTGTATTATCATACCAACCTTGAGCCCCTAAAAAATTGGTATCGTAATCAGGGTCATCTGCTAAAACCCAGCTTTCACCCTTATCGTTTGAATAATATAATAAAGTATTTGAGCCTGAAAAAGTTGAAGTATATACAACATTAGGATCACTTGGAGCAACTGCAACTTCAAAACGAACACCTTCAACTATTCCATCAGATGAAACGCTCCATGTATCCCCTGCGTCAACAGATTTTATTATACCTAATCCATTAACTCCTGCATATTGAATGTTAAAATCTGATGGATCGACTTGTAAATCTTGTACTGCACGATAGGTTGTTCCAAGTCCTGCTGGAGATTCATATTGTATGTTCCATGAAGCACCTCCATCAATAGACTTATAAATTCCTTCATTAGTGGCAATTACTACTATATTTTCATTGGTAGGATCTACTTTAATTCTGTTAACAGATATAAAATCATTATTTTCAACAGTAGATGGTAAAAACTCCCATGTTGTACCTCTATCAGTTGACTTATAGATTCCTTCTCCTCTTACAAAAGTTGTATTAGCTGCAAAAACTTCACCTGTTCCTACATAAATGACATTCGGATTAGAAGCCGCTTGTGCAATAGAATTAGTAGATAGATTTGGTAAATCAGGTGAAATGTTTTGCCATGTATCACCACAATCAGTAGTTTTCCATAATCCACCACTTGCTGCACCTGCTATCCATGTGCAATTATCAGCAACATCAGGATCAACTGCAATAGCTCTAGTTCTACCGCCAACATTACCTGGACCTCGAGAAATGAACTCAACTTCAAGATTTGCATTTCTAGCTTGTGCAGAATTTTTTAAAGATTTGGATAATTCATTATACCGATATCCACTTACATAATCTGAAGTGCTTTGATCTATTCTTTTAGAAATTGAATTATAGTATTCAATAAAACCATCTGGTTTCATATAAGAATCCTGACCTGATTTAACTTTTGACTTTTTGGTAGACCAAAATTCTTTTTGCTTTGATTCATCGCTAGTATTTTGATTTGGATTAATAGTAGGGCTTATATAAAAGAATAACCCTACTACTGCCAAAAAACAAAAGGCTAAAACGTAGTTTAAGTAGTTTTTTTTCATTTTAATTGATATTAAGTATTAATATTAAATAAGGTGAGATTATAGATTAATCTCAAATTCTCTTTCATTCAAGAAATTGGTGAGTTCTGAAAGATCATCCATATCCTTGAAGGATAATTTATTATCTCGAATATAACTCAATATTTCATTTTTTCTAGAAAAATATTTCGAGAATTTTCTTTTCGATCGATCAATTGGAATTAATTGAAAATCATGAAGCAAGTAATTATCTTCATTAATAAGGATTTTATCATTTTTATCTCCATGATCTAAAACAGCATTATAATTTGATTCCTTAATCTTAATTTTATAATGTTTTAATAAAGAATAATTAGCATTTTCATTTAAAATTTGAAATAGACCAGATACCTGCTCCTCTTCAAAAGAACTAAATTTTTTAATAATGTATCTTTTCTTAAAAAAACTATTATTAAAGAAAGTATTAAAGTACTTAGATGAGAAATAATGCATACCATCATCCTTTTTGAATTCTAAATTCATAGTACTTAAATTAAAATTAGACTTTTCAAATAAAATAGTGTCATTTGCATCTGTAATGACCACTATATCATTTAATTCTTCGAACAAATAAGGAGAACCTTTTACACTCTTATCTCTATCATCAAATTGATCAATTGAACCAAAAGAGTAGTTATCAAAATCAATACCTTGAGATTGAGTTCCTAGTGTATTTTGACTTAAAGACACTGAAGGAATAATAATAAGTAACAAAATTAATCTATACATATAAAGATATATTTACGTTAATGAACAAAAACAAAAAAAGGTTCACTGAAGAGTGAACCTTTTAAATATAATATAAATTGAATTATTTTTTTGCGTTAGCCAATAATTCATTCAATTTTTCTATTTTGCCAGAAGCAATATCTACAGTACCATCATTTATAGTGATATTACCATCATTTACGGTAACTACGTAAGGTATAACAGCTCCTACGTATCCATCCTCTGTTTGATACCCATTGTTATCAAATCCAGTGAATATTGCATCAGAATTTAACTCCCCACCACATCGGTTAAAGTTGAAAAACACTGGAAATTCGATAGGATCTAATTCAGGACCTAAGTCAAACGAAGAATAAAAATCAATGTATAGATAGTAAGTACCATTTGCTAAAGGAGAACCATCAGCCGCAGCAAAAGTCAAAAATTCAGGGTTGCCTCCTGTCGCAGCAGATTGACCTACAAAAGCTGTCAAGTCTTCATTTACAATAAACAAATCAAGGTCAATATCAGCAACATCTAAGCCGCCAACACCCAATTCTTCTCCTGCTGCATTTGTACCCCATTCCATTATAACCTCAGGAACTTCGCTTCTGAAATTAGCAATGGAAATAGAAGCAGTAGCTGGATTAACATCTACATTAGCGGTTCTTGCATCACCGAATTGCAACTCAAGTGTTTCTGTACCTTCAGCAATACAATCATCCAAGATAACTAATGACCATGTTACAGTTTGGATTCCAGATCCAGCAGGAATGGTTTTCTTAGCAACGCCATATCCATCTTCATTGATAAATTCGGCATCTTCTCCCAAGATAGCTTCTCCTCCAGTTTGAATTGCATAAAAAACGGCATCAGCAGTTTTTTGCAAATCACTTAAAGTTACTGTTACCCTAAGGGTATCTCCATCCGCTTCTTGATAAGTTCCAGCAATGGCACTTGCATCAACAGAAGCCGAAATGCCTGAAACAGGTTCCATCTTGGCTTTTCCTGTATAATCTTCATCCTCGCAACTTGTCCCCATTACAATGAGAAAAAGTGCAATTAAATATAATTTTATTGTCTTCATGTTTCTAGTTTATTGTCTTACATAAGTTGATTCCCACTCAGATGGCCAGTTTGGTGTAAACTCTTGAATGTGCTGCATAGTTAAGATGCCATTTTGAGCATCCCATGACCCTCCGGTGATATCACCAATACCGTATCCACCATCTGTACCGTAATCTAAAGCAGTAGAAGGAAGAATTTCACCACACTGCTCTACAATAGTACCAGCGTTATTTAATGCATCATTTGTAGTACATCTTGAAAGTCCACCACCATCAGCAACAGTCAAATGGTATGATCCATCAGGATTCTGAGTAATCTCAGCTTCGAAAGATGGAGAACACCATGAATTTGTTACCAAATAGATTCCCGTTAAATCTGCAAGGCAAGATACATTTACAGCTAAAGTAGCAGAATTATCAATTACCTGACGACCGTCATTCAATACCATTTCGGTTTTAAACACGATTTGATCTCCTACTCTTAAATCATCAGCGGTAACACCTGAAAATCCTTGAAGAAATTCGCTTAACGTTGATAGTTGAAGAGCAACTCCTTCTTCAACGCTGAAAGTTCCAATTTCAACAACTTGATCACCATATGTTTTGCTTACAATTAATTGGTCAACAATTTCAGCATTAGAAGCTACGCTAACATTATAGTTTAAAATTGTTCTCTGGAAAGAGATCTTTGCATTTTCAATCGGAACATCAACCTCAGGTGCACCTGAAAGAGCCCCAGAACCAGATAAACTTAATAAAGCTCCTTCTTTTGTCTCACCTGTGACTAAATCAACAGGTTCCACACAACTTGACACTAGGCCAATAAAAAGTGCTAAGAATATATAATTTATAGTTTTCATATAATTATTAATTTAATTTTAATTAATTCATCCACCATATTGGTGTTGTCAAAACGTCTGCGCCTTGTCTTGAAACAGCCGAGCTGTAATTACCACTATTTAATGACTGCTCTGCAGCTGGGTAATTTAATCGTGATGGAACCTCGTTCACAACACCATCAATTGCCGGAGTTAATGTAGGAACTTGAGTTCTTCTCCACTCTGTCCAAGCTTCAACACCCTGACCATACAAAGCAATCCACTTTTGAAGGTGAATACCTTCCACATCACTATAAGGATGAAGGGCTAAATAAGCCGGAGCAGATGTACCAATCCCATTCCATTCAAAGTTTGCAGTAATTGCACTATTATAGAAATCTGCTGGACTTCCGCCAATGAATCCTTTTGCAGCTGCTTCTGCCTTGAAGAACTGTAATTCATCATAAGACATGAACAAACCTGGTAAATCTGGTTGTAAATAATATTCACCAATACCTGATACGTTAGTATAGTTATAATCATCGTTAGGTACAGAGTTAATACCGTTTGGTTTTCCTCTGTATTCACCATCAGCATTCACTTCTGCATAAACAGATAGTCTTGGATCGCTCAAATTAACTAATTCATCAATTAAAGTAGCACTCATTCTATGCTCTTCTCTCACACCAAATACAACTGTATTCCATAATGGATTAGTATTTGGATTAGTCTCCAAATAAGGAATAGCAGCGTGATCCGCATTTGAAGTAAACATTGGCTGAGACATTAAAGCTGTTAATTGAGAAGACACATCAACCTGACCTGACATTCTCATTAATAATCTGAACTTTAAAGAATTAGCAAATTTAATCCATCCCATCGCATCACCACCGTATATGATATCAGCAGTTGCATCAATCGTTCCTCCACCATTTAGGTAAGTAACTGCAGCACTTAAGCTATCTACCAACGCAGGATAGATTTCAGATTGAAGATCATATGCAGGAGCGTTAATTCCTTCTTTAGCTGAAAGTGCTTCCGTATAAGGAATATCACCAAACATATCAGTCAAGATAGAAAAACCATATGCATGCCAAATTAAGGCAACGCCTTTTGTTTTATCATTTTCTTCCGTCACTGCAGTTTCGTACATGTTTTTTGCATCCTGTAAAGTACCTGCATACAATCCTTCCCAAATAGTGGTTTCGATTACAGTATTACGTGGCTGGTACATTTCTTCGTCATTGTACTGAACTTTAGACCAATGTTGGGCCCAATTTCCGCCCATATCTCCACCCCAGAACATACTATATAAACGATCTCCAGTATTTTCTGCTAGGGTAGGAATATACAGAGATGATGGAACGCTTAATGCAGCGTTCGGATTCTCATTTATTTCCTCGAAGTTATCGGTACAAGAAGCTAAAATAGCTACCCCAAGTACCATGATACTTATTTTATTTATTATTGATTTCATTTATTCAGATTTTAGAATTTGAAATTTACATTGAATCCCATGCTTCTTGCAGATGGTAATTGACCAAACTCTAGACCTTGGTTGCCATTAGCCGTACCGAAAGATGTTTCAGGATCAATATGTGGAATTGTTGTATACAAAATAGCAAGGTTTCTTCCTATTAAATTTACACTGATATCTCTCATTGGGAAATCACCCAATAGTGAATTAGGTAAAGTATACCCAATGCTTAATTCTCTCCATTTTACGAAGCTACCGTCAAATACAGAACCTTCAGCAACACTATTTGAATAGGCTCTTTTGTTATAGTTTCTTGCAGTAGCAACAATATTATTTGGGATATAAGAATCCTCTCCTACCTGAATCACACCTTCACCTACAAGACCAGTTTCTCTACCTAAGAGAGTTTCTTCCAATACACCAGCGTAACGACCCCAAGTGGTGGTCATACTGTAGATATCATTACCCCATTTAGCATCCACTAATGTGCTTAATGTAATACCTTTATAAGTTAATGAAGTTCCTATACCACCTGTCCAGTCAGGGGTTACATTACCCAATACTTGGAAAGTTTCATCAATTCTTGGTAGTCCGTTTGCGTCATGTACAATATTTCCTTCTGGATCTTTCAAGTAAGCTGGACCATATAAAACACCATAAGGTTCTCCTACTCTTGCTTGAACATCAACATTCCATTGACCACCTAAAGTTAAGGCTTCTAAGTCTCCGCCTAAGGATTCCACTTCATTGTCGATCCAAGACCAGTTACCGAATACAGACCACTGGAAGTCATCATTTCTAATGATATCAGCAGTTAATTGTAATTCAACACCTGAATTTCTTACTCTACCTACGTTAGCCACTCTAGATGTATAACCTGTTGAACCTGTAATTTGTACCGGGACAATTTGATCAGTTGATACTGCATTGTAATAAGTAGCTTGTAAGTTTGCTCTTCCTGAGAAAAATCTTGCATCTAAACCAAATTCAGTTGAAGTAGTAATTTCTGGCTTCAATTCAGGATTTAACAATCTATTTCCTTCTGTTGGCTCCAAAATTGTTCCAAATGGATCTCTAGCAAATGAAATAGTTTGCTGTAATTCATAAGGATCAGTATCGTTACCTACTTGCGCCCATGAACCTCTTACTTTTAAGAAAGACAGTGCATCAGTACCAAAATCAACTAAATCAGATACCACAACACTTAGTGATGCTGATGGGTAAAAGAATGAATTATTATCCAATGGTAAAGTAGAAGACCAGTCATTTCTAGCAGTTACATCTAAGAAAATAGCATTCAAGTAACCAAATTGAGCTGACCCATACAAACTTTGCACATTTTTCTGCTCTGAGTAATTTTGATAAACTGGTGTAATTCCAGATCTAACATTACTTAAGTTATAAACGCCTGGAATCTGTAACTCAGTAGCCTCTCCGTAAAGCGAAGAATAATTATTGATTCTCACGTTACCACCAAATGAAGCATTAACTGAGAAATCAGTTGCAATATCATTGTTATAGTTTAACAAGAAATCACTATTGCTTTCGCTAAAAACCTGGCCAAAAGTACTGAAAAATCCATTTGGATTTTCATTAGTACCTACCGCTCTTTGAGTAGATTGTTGCTGATTATAGCTATCAATACCTGATCTTACAAATAATGATAAATTCTCTGTGAAATCGTAAGTTAATCTTGCGTAACCATATACTCTGTCCTTATCAAAACCATTTAAATTATTGTCCAAAGCCCAGAAAGGATTATTTTGGTATCTCGTGTTCCAATTGATCGGCACAATACCAGCACCAGTACCTGCTGAAGCTCTTGGTAAGTTTTTATAGTCTCTTAAGGCCTGTAAATCAACATTTCTACCTGACCAAATTGTTTGCTGCACTGGATTGGCAGCACTATAACCACCTGCAGATTTGTTATCTGAATGTGCTTTTACATAGTTAACACCAAAATCAGCTTTCAAATTATCAGAAAGCACTTGAGCGGCTTTTAAACCAATGTTATTTCTAGAATAATCCGTATTAGGGATCATACCTTTAGAATCTAAATTAGTGTAAGACAATCTGAATGAACCTCCCTCATTACTTCCAGCTACTGATATACTGTTTTGTAAATCAACACCAGTGTCATACATATCTCTTACATTATTCGGTTGAGATACCCATGGCAATGGAGCTCCACCATTTTCATAAGAATTCCATTGAGTGAACTCATATCCTTGATCCAAAGCAGGACCCCATGATTCATCAATACCACCGTCACCATTAGATCCATCTACATATTCAAAATTGTAAAGGCTTGCACCTTGCCCATAAGAATTTTGGAAGTCAGGCAATCTCAATGGAGTACTAAAAGTAGTATTAGAACTTACCGATACGCCAATACCTTTAGTTCCTTTTCCAGTTTTAGTGGTAATCAAAATAACACCATTAGAAGCTCTAGATCCATAAAGGGCTGCAGCATTAGCACCTTTTAATACGTTGATTGAAGCAATGTCGTTAGGATTAATATCCATTGCACCATTACCATGATCAACTCCACCAAAAGGACCATTATTAGTATTGTTAGCAGAACCACTCGTAGAATTATCAATAGGAATTCCATCAATAACAAATAAAGGCTGGTTGTTACCTGTCAAAGAATTTGCACCCCTTAGTACAATTCTTGATGAAGAACCTGGCTGACCAGATGCTGATGTAACATTAACACCAGATATTCTTCCTGAAAGAGAATTAACAACGTTAGTTTCTCTAGTTTTAGTGATTTCATCACCAGAAACTGTTTGCGTTGCATAACCAATTGCTTTTTCTTCTCTCTCAACACCAAAAGCTGTAACTACAACTTCGCTTAACTGTTGTACATCAGCTTCCATTTGTACATCAATTACTGATCTTGAACCAATAGCAACTTGCTGCTTAGCCATACCAATAAAAGTGAAAACTAAAGTACCACCATCTGAAGGAACAGAAATCTTATAGTTTCCGTCTAAATCAGTATTCACACCCTGAGAGGTGCCTTTTAATAAAACGTTCACACCTGGTAAGCCTTCTCCTGACTCTGCGTCAGTTACTGTACCACTTACGGTGCGATCCTGTGCCCATGCGTGTAGCACGAACACCAACATGAAACATGTTAGTAGAATCTTCTTCATTACTGTTTGTTTAGGTTAAAAATTTATTTACTCAATAACAAACTTAACAAAGATTTAACGTAGGCAAAACTTTAATTGGGTTTTAAGAGGTGTTTATCGAAATTAATTATAAATATTACAAATAGTCAATATTTAAACTTTAAATAATTATATAATAGAAATTATCATAAAAATAGAAAACCTCACATATTGAATAATAAGGCAATTTAATCTATACGTTTTTCAGTTTCAGGGTTCACAAAAATAAAGCCTTTAGCATCATTACCTTCATAAAATTTTACTTCCATTCCAATAATGTACATCACATGGCTTTTGTTAATATAAACTGGAATACCTTCAATCTCGTAAGTTTTATCCGAATCTTTAGGCTTATCAAATCCTAGCATATAATTCATTCCAGCTGCACTACAGCCTCCCCCACCTCGAACACCAATGCGTAAACCATAGCCTTCAGGGATGTTTTTATTATCCATTATATTTTTAACTTCCTTTATTGCTTCTTCTGAAATCTTTACTGGAATCATAAAATATTAATTTTAATTAAGTACGAATGATCAAAAACAAAAGTTTGACATATCAACTTGCTTTTATTTGCTGCGAAATTAACTAAATTTGGGTATCATCATATAAAAATGAGTTTATGGAGCCAATTTGGGACTTAATGAAAATCATCATTCCTGCTGGAATTGTTTTATATGCCATGTTTTTGACTGTAAAAACTATGTTGCAAAAACAAAATGAAGCAAAGATCATTGAAATAAAAGCCAAGAATAAAGAAATTGTTTTGCCCATTAGGCTTCAAGCTTATGAAAGAATGAGCCTATTCTTGGAAAGAATTTCACCTGATCAAATCATAAAGCGCGTACAGAAAAGTGACATGAATGTGGCAGAACTTCAATATTTATTGCTAAATGAGATTAGAGAAGAGTTTAATCACAATCTTTCTCAACAAGTTTACATGAGCGATGAAGCATGGAAAATCATTAAAAACGCCAAGGAAGAGCTTATTATGGTGGTCAATCAATCTGCCAAGGATATAGATGCCGAAGCTAAAAGTATTGAGTTGGTTAAAAGGATTTACGAAGAAACTTTAGAGAAAAAAATAGATAGCATTGAATATGGTCTGAGTTTTCTTAAAAATGAAATCCAACAAGAGTTTTGATTGAGAAGTTAAAATTTCATCAGCTAATAAGTTAAAAAAAATATTCTACAGCCTCAATACAGATGATTTACAAATCTTTAAAACAAACAATTTCTTTTCTCAAATCATTTCTCCTTGATTAGCTCTAAAAATTGGTCGATTTTTTCATTATCAATGGTAACGGATAAATCATAGAGAGCTATTTCCCAACCATTTTCTTTAAGTACTAGAACTGCGGTACCCTTGCATACTCCCATCCATGTATCCAGTTTTTCATTAAGCCAGGCGGTATTTCCATCTTCAGAAAAATACACATCTCTCTCGGTTGCGATAA
Organism: Marivirga salinae; assembly: GCF_030503855.1. NCBI lineage: Bacteria > Pseudomonadati > Bacteroidota > Cytophagia > Cytophagales > Marivirgaceae > Marivirga > Marivirga salinarum. The sequence goes on from NZ_CP129971.1 coordinate 3,776,795, forward strand.
ATGACCATGCTGATTCTTTCTGAAAATATTCATTCGCCCATTCTTCCATTTCATCTCTAGTCCACTTTTCAGTTTTATCTGTCCCTAAATAAATTCCTTCTTCGGTCATGCTTCCAAAAAACAGTTCTTCATCAGCAGTAGCCGCTGCTTTATGCCAATTATCCATAAATTGATTGATGTTTTCTGTAGGAGTTTGAGCACACAAAAACATCGGCATAAGCAAAAAAAATATAGATAAGGAAATTCTCATATTATTTAATTTATATTTCTAAACTCAAAAGTCACAAAATTAGTAAATGTATAAAATCTCAATATAATTTTACAGTAACAGCTACAAAAGGTACACCAAAAGGAATGAATTCAGAGATTGCTTGATTAAAAAAAAAGCCAAAATCATAACTTGCCAAATCAGTTATATATCTGCCACCATAAAAAACAAAACTTAAGTCATCATTAAATTCAGAGGGTATATAAAGTCCTTCGGAAACCACCATTAAATTTTTTGATACTCGTGCCATTCCTGCCAAAGAATAAAATGGATTTATTTTTTGTAAACCACTAATTGCCCCATAATAAATGGTTCCAGTTAAATTTAAGTCAGGTTCTCCAATAGTAATCCCCGTATTTAATATTGCTGCAGCAGCTCCTTCTCCTTCCAGAATTGAAGTGCCAGCAAATGCATCTAAACCAATTTTAAAATGAACATTTTCACGAAGCTGTTTAGTGAAATGTGGATTTAAATAAAGTATAGGAATCCCAAATACCAACGCCCAAGGACTTGTACCAACTCCTATTGAAAAATTATCAGTAATACCTCTATGATAAGTCATCGGGTTATTGCGTATATAGTTCCCACCCTTTTCGTAATTAAAGGCACTGGTTCCAAGCATATATCTAACAGGGTTTACTTGCTCCAATCTTTCTTTTTCATCATAGTTAGCTTGACTATTTTCATCTACTGATTCAATATTTTTAATTCGTTGTGTTGGTATTTTTATAGTTCCATTATTTTCAGTTTCTATCTCCAAAAAATCCTTATTTTGACTAACAAAAAACCCTTTATAGACCTCTCCCGTCTTGGTATAGACTATTACTTTAGCTCTTGTTTTATTTGAAGTTTCTTCAATTTTTGGATCTTCTATTTGACCTAAAGCTACTAACTTTGTCAAAAATAAAAACATGCAAAAGAGGTATAGTTTTTTCATATAAAAAAGCAAAAGCGGTTCAAATATTGTAAATTTACCAAACGTTTAAATATCAAAAAGTATTATGAATAATCCGCACAAAAGTAGTCAAATTAAAGCAAATAATATCAGATTATGGGTTGGTGTTATAAGTATAGTAGTAGCTTGGAGCTTGTTTATCTATAAAGACTTATTGCATGATTTATATTTAATTTTGATAGGAGCATTTACCTTATATACTTTATTTGCTTACATCTGGATGCCGATACAGAAAAATAAAAAGTTGAAAGAATCAGAAGATGGGTAAGAGACTAAATTATAAAAACGCATTTAAAAGAGCTTCTAAAGTTCTATCTGACAAGAGATTGAGTAATAAACTAGTTGCAGAAGCAAAAGAAACTCTAACTAGCCGTGCTAAAGCTTCTGAGAAAATCTCGCAGTTAAAGAATAAAATCTTTACACTCATCAGATTAGTTAAAGCCTATACAAAAGGGAAATACCGAGAGATCTCCGTTAAAAGCATGCTTTATACTGTCGGAGTTTTAATTTATTTCATTACTCCGATGGATATAATTCCTGATTTTATTCCTGTTTCAGGCTTTTTAGATGACGCTTCACTTATTCTTTGGCTTTACAGTCATTTAGGACAAGAATTGCAACAATTCATGGCTTGGGAGAGTAAGCAAGAAGAAAAGTAAATTAATGTCTGAAAATAAAATTATTTCAATTAAAACGGATGCCTTCACAAAAGGTATTGACTATCCATCTTATCGAAATATGATAAAATCCCTGTTGTCAGAAAATATGACGACTGGTTCTAATCATTCAGAAGCTATGATCGCTTACACTAAAATGAATGATCAGCGCATGAGTAGATGGGATAAGAAAATCAACTTAGCGGATGAAATTGTTAATAGTGTTGTCTCATTGCCTAAGATGAATTGGTTGGTGATAACGGAAGCTTGGTGTGGAGATGCTGCTCAAAACATTCCGTTTATAGCAAAATTGGCAAACGAAAATCCTAATATAGATTTGAGATTTATAATGAGAGATGAGCATCCTGAACTTATGGATCAATATCTTACTAATGGTGCTCGTTCAATTCCAATTCTCGTGATAATGGATGAGAATTTTAATGATTTAGCTACCTGGGGACCAAGACCAGATGAAGTTCAAAATATGGTAATGGAAGCAAAAGAAAAGCCCGATTTGGACCAGTCTAAGTTTATTGAAAGCATCCATAAATGGTATTCAGTAGACAAGAACCAAACGATTTCTCAAGAATTCAAGCAACTGATAAAAAATATAAAATAATGGGAAAAACAGCACTTATTGCAGGCGCAACAGGCTTGGTAGGCGGACATCTCTTAGATTTACTTTTGGAGGATAAGAGTTATTCTACTATAAAAGTTTTAAGCCGCAGAACATTAGGCGGGGATGATGGAAAGTTAAAGGAAATCATAATAGAAGATTTTGATGAGATGGAGAGTTATGCTTCGGAATTAAAAGCTGATGATTATTTCTGTTGTTTAGGCACTACCATGAAGAAAGCTGGCAGTAAAGAAGCTTTCAAAAAGGTAGATTTTCAGTATCCTGCTACTTTAGCAGCTATTGCAAGAGAAAATAATGCAAATTCATTCCATTTAATCTCTGCAATGGGAGCAGATTCAAGCTCTATGATTTTTTATAATAAAGTAAAAGGTGAAGCAGAAAAAGCTATTCAATCAATGAAATTAGAGAAAGCCTATATTTACAGACCTTCATTTATAGCTGGTGAAAGAGCTGAAAAACGTACTGCCGAAAAAGCAGCTTTATGGGTTGCTGATAAATTTGATTTCATCTTTTCTGGTCCGTTAAAAAAATATGCAGCCGTACATGCTAAAACGATTGCAAATGCCATGCTTGAAACAGCAAAAAAAAGTGAAGAGAAATTCAAAATCATTCCTTCAGATGAATTAGAAAAGATAGGGAAATGATAGCAGTAATTCAGAGAGTAACAGAAGCTGCAGTAACTATTGAAAATAAAATTAAAGGACAAATCCAGAATGGTCTTATGATTTTATTAGGAATAGAAGAAGCCGACAATGAGGAAGATATAGAATGGCTAAATCGGAAAATTATCAACATGCGCATTTTCAATGATGAAGATGGTGTGATGAACAAAAGCCTTTTAGATATTGAGGGGGAGATTTTGTTAATAAGTCAATTTACATTGCACGCTAGCACCAAAAAAGGAAACAGACCTTCTTACATTAAAGCTGCAAAGCCAGATATTGCCATTCCACTTTATGAAAAAATGCTGCGGTCAATAGATATGGCAATTCCTACGAAAATTCAGAGTGGTGAATTTGGTGGTGATATGAAAGTTAGTTTGGTAAATGATGGCCCTGTAACGATTATTTTGGATAGTAAGGATAAGAAATAAAAGCTTATTGAGTTGATTTTTGAGTAATTTGAATTTCGCCTAAAAATGAAAAAGTGTTTCCCTTCTTATTTACACCATTGATTTCAATAAGAAAATCACCAATATCATCTCCGGAATTTAATTCAATATATTTGGTTTTATTAGACAGGATAAACTTAGGATTCCAATAAGTCAATGGATTGAAACTAGGAATTCTCTTGTTTTCAGTTACCTCATTTGAAAAATTAAATGTTTTTTGATTAAATACTGCCACTTGATAATTTTCAAAATAAAGAGAGTCTGAATTCAAATTATCAGAAAGATAATCACCCTCTCTTGTTGAAATTTCTAGCACTCCATGAAACAGAAGGTCATTAATATATACCTCACGATTAACCAGCCTAATATAATCAATGGACAATACAGGTAACTCGGTAATGATTTGACTATTAGAGATTGGTACGCCATCAATAATCATGAAAGGTTGCTCTTTCATAGGCTGGCTTTGAAAACCAGACGCCTCCATTTTCTTAAGGTTTATTCTAGCTTCTCCATTTATTTCTGAAATTTTTATTCCTGGAATTAATTCCTTGCATACTTCCGCAAAAGAGTTTAGCTCTATATATTCTTTTAAATCTAATTCAGTATCATAGGAATCAAAAAAAGTACTTAAATTTGATTGGGAGGTATTTTTCCCCTTAAGCAACAAATTATAGTTTCTATTGATCACATTATTTTCATTTGTTTTTATAATCAGCTGATTTACCTGTTCTGTTTCTGCATTAAATGTTAATTTAAAATCAACTTCCTTTATTATAGGTTCTATGTGATGAACTGAAAGCTCAAATGGAACCTGTTTGTCCTTAAAAATTGGCTTCACTATAATTTTAGCATCCTCCTTAGGGCGGTCAATTATAAAGTTGAAATTTCCATTTTCATCAATATCGGTACTGTATAAAGAAGCCTCTGTAGCATTACTTACTGAGCAAATTATATAACAATTGCCTGCTATAGGCGCTTCATCTAGCCATATAAGTTTTCCATTAATATCTTTAAAATCGATATGCTGCTCAGGTGGATTAATTTTTTGTAAAGCACCCTTTTCAGTTGGTTTGGTAAAACTCTCATCATTATCCATTGCAAGAAGGAAAGATTGAATTAGATCCTTTTCTTGATTAAGAAGTTCACTCAACAACATCAAATCTGAATTGGTTAGAAGCCTAGTAAATTCTTGATAACTTGGTTTTGAATTAAGTTCACCTTGTAAATACAACTCTTTACTTCTTATGGATATACTCGTAATATATTCTGAAGAATCAGAAATAAAGACCTCTAATGGGATTTTAATATGGGAATGATTCTTAAATGTTGAATCCTGTAAATCAATTAAAACTGCAGATTGCTTTTCTAAATAAATATATGATTTTGAAGCGCTGAGGGTCATATTTTGATCATAAAGTTGTATTAAATTCAATCCGTTTTTTAATGACTTTTTGGGAATTGTGAATGCAATACTATTGCCATCAAATTGCTGCTTGCCTTTTAAATAGGGTGCATCATTATGACTGACAACAAGAGTGTATTCCTGATTCACTATTTCTTTGTTGCTTAAACCATAAATCAGTAATTTTTCTTTATCACTGTCCATTAACTTAATTGTGCTCCTTCTATCCCTATACTGACCTAATTCTTGAGAAATCCACTTTCCTCCAATGTTAAAACAAATCCTATAAGTATAACTAGCCTGAGGAACAAAGCTAAAGAAGCCAATTTGCTCACTTTGTGGTTTAAATCTTAGCAAAGTATCTGCAGTATGATCAACTAAGTACCCTTCAATTTTTTGGTTTGGTTCGGAATTTTCAATATTTAATTGATAGCCTATTTTATTAGCGAAATCATTTACAATACCTCCTCCTTCAGGCCATATCTGAATAGATTCAGAAGGATTCATTTTAATTTGTTCGTCACTTTTATACACTTCGTTTCCGAAAATTTTAATTGGCTTTTTGAAAAAACTTCTTTGATTATGTTGCAACATCCAATTGGTGTAAGCTACAATTAGATAAGTATCAGAATTAAGATTATTGGGCAATTGTATTACCCCTGAGCCGTATCCATCAATGGCTCTACCCGAAAAATCTACAATTTCATCCAAGGATTCATTATAGATTTTAACATAATATATACTACTTAATCCTCCTAGTTTTTCATCTTTCTCATTCATTAAGTAACTAGTGAAATGAACTGAGTCGCCTGCCACATAAAATGGCTTGTCTAGCGTAAGTAGTACGCTTTCATTTGCCTGTGCCAAAGCCATTGAATTTGCACCTAATATTATAGACGAAGTGAATAGAATTAAGGCAGTTATTTTCATTATTTGATTTAATTTGGCCATATCTCAGGTTTTTGATCTGAAGCCCCAGGCTCAAGTCGACAATCACAACATGGTGCCGCTGGCCTTAAGAGTTCCTCTTCTGTAGCAGATTCATTATCCAGATTATTAGCACATTTAGCTGAAGTGGTATTTTCATAAATGGGACCATTAATATCATTTCTATCAATAAAAATTCTATTGGAGTAATTAACGGATTCGACACTAAAAAAACCTAATGCGGGAGCTTTCGGATTATTTACATTTTCAACATTCCCTTCTACTTTAAATGGAGGGACTTCAAAAATAGAGCCTCCATAGTTTGCCTGCTTTTTAAGATTAGTCATATACTCAAAAAATGATTTACTAACCCTATGCCGTCTAATTCGCATGCTATACCCAATTAGAAATTTGTACCGTGGACGAATATGGAGTAAATTTAAATCGTAGGAACTGTTATTTACTGCATAATTAATATTTGATGGCATATCTCTTTCTCCAAATTTATAACATGTCACCTCAATTTCTTCAGAGGGATCACGAGTACCGCCTGGATAGCAAGCAGAACTTCCTTGATAAGGTGATTGAAAAGCATAAATCCCTTCATAATCATGGTAAAAATAAAGTGTATCGTGCTCATTAGATTGAACTTCAAAAGTTTCATTGAAATTTAAAAATGGAATCATAATAACTTCACCTCCAATCACAGCTTCATCCATTTCAAAATCGATATTGATTTCTCCTATTTCTATAGGAGCATTATAAATCACTGATTCCGAAAGAAATTCTTCCCCGTTATCTAATTGTATATGCAATTGATAAGAATTGCCTTGAATCAATTGGGGTGGATTTGACTCAAACATATATTTTCCGGTCCCACCTGCTTCTTGCATTTGATATTGATTATTCAAGTTATCTACTATCTTTACATTAGCATTTAATACCTCTACAGGCATACTGTTATCATTTATATTGGTAGAACGAGAAAGTAAGACTTTTGTGAAATCATTATTATTGGAAAGGCGTGCTTCCACGACCAAAACACTTCTTTCAGATGAAATATCTGTATTAAATTCATCAATGCAGCCAACTAAAAGCATTAAAAATAATAGGGGGATAAAAGTATATCTCATTATTTCAATTTGAAATTATAGGTGATTGCAGGAATAACATTTCCAATAATTGACAACTTATATGAATTCAATTGATTAGACACAACAGAAGGTCTAAAGAATACAGAATAGGCATTTCGTCTGCTGTAAAGATTATATAAAGTGAAAGTCCAACTCCCCCTTATTTTTTGATACTTCTTTAAAGGAGGTGCCACATGTAAACTTATATCGGCTCTATGATAGTTTGGAATTCTATAATTGTTTCTGGTGGAGTAATCTGCCACATTTAATCCATAAGCATTATAAACTGCAATTGGGAAAGTTGCTGGTCTTCCTGTGCTATACACTAAATTAAAAGACAAACTTAACCTTCTATTAAATCTATAATCTGTAAAAACATTTAACACATGTGGCTGATCAAAATTAGAAGGATACTCTAAACCTGAATTAATACGATCATTGGGTAATTCTCCGTTTACAATATTTAAAGACCGTGAATAAGTATAGCTTATCCATCCAGTAAAATCACCTCTCATTTTTTTTGCATAAACCTCCAATCCATAATTTTCTCCAGTTCCTTGCAGTAGCTCCTCTTCAATCTCTTTTGATTGTGCGAGATCAGCACCGTTTCTATAATCAACTACATTGGAAAGCCAACCGCTGTAAACTTCAATAGAAGTTTCTATGTTGTTATTGAAGAAATTCTTAAAAAACCCAAATGAAATTTGATCAGATATTGAAGGTTTAATTTGTTGATTAGCGAGTTTTCTGATGTCTACTGGAGATATAGACGTAGTATTTGAAATTAAATGTAGAAATTGTCTGGATCGATTATAGCTCAATTTTACTGCAGTGTTCTTATCAAAAGAATAGTTGAGTGAGACGCGAGGGTCAAAGCCATAATAATTTTTAGGAGTCGAATTTAAAAAATTTGAATAGGCCGTAAATCTCCCTCCCAAATAGGTTGAGAATTTATCATTAATATGAATTAAATTGTCAAAATAAATTGCCGTTTCAAGTGCTTGCTCTAAAGGTAAATTATTTGATATTCCATTAGAATCTTTAAACTCCCTTGGCTTAATACTGTAAAAAGTATTATTTACTCCAAAACTAATTTCATTATTTTCAAATTTGTCCCAAGAGTAATCTAAGTTAAATTGATGTGCCTCTATGGAAGTATTCCAAACTTGTTCTGTCCCCTGATTTAGATCAATAGAATTCAAGCTTGATGTATAAGCAGAATAACTATAAAATGCAGAAGAAATTAAATCATCAGAATAAATATGATCCCAGTTTAAGGAGCTTAACAATTGATTATAATCGTATCGCAATTCATTTGCAAAATTAAAATTGTCTTTACTTAGATATGTAGAAAGGGTGATTTGGTTATTTTCATTTAAGTTATCTGAATATTTAATTTGACCGTCACCAAAAAAAGCAGCGCTATTCTTCAAATCATCATTACGCACATAATTTTTCAAATAATTTGGGTAGGCTAGTCTGAATGAAGTTTGAATACTGCTTTTATCTTTTTGGATTGGTGTCTCAAAATTTAAATTAGAAGCCAAAATCCCGACCCCACCTTCTAGAACTGTTCGTTCCTTACTTCCAGTGCCAAACTGAACATCTAAAACTGAGCCCATGCGCCCTCCATATTTTGCAGGTTTAACTCCTTTATAGAAATCTACATTACTTACAGCCTTAGGGTTAAAAGCAGAAAATACTCCTAACAAATGCGAGGTATTAAAAATTAATCCTCCATCAGCCAATATCAGGTTATTACCAGCACCAATTCCTCTTACATTAAAACCTGTAGAAGCCTCCCCAGTTGAATTTACTCCTGGAAGTGATAATAAACTTCTTATTACATCTGCCTCACCGAGAAAAGCAGGGATTTTTTCAATCTCTTCGATAGTTATATTTTCCTTACCTGCTATAACCTCGCTAACATTCTCATCTAATCGCTTGGCGTTAACTACGACATCGTCTAGTTGTAAATATGTTTTAAATAAAGTTAGATCAAGTTTGGCTGAGGAATAAATATTTATTTCATAGGAAAGGGGTTCCGTATCAATCGTTTTTACTTCAAAATCATGATAGCCAGTAAGTAGGGCTATTTCATAATACCCTGCTTCATCAGAAATAGCTTTATTTTTACCATCTATGGCAATAGTAGCCCCTATTATTGGAGAATTATCCTCACCAGAAATTAAATACCCAGATAAAGTAACATTTGTGTTTTCAAACTGAACATTTCCTAAGCTAATCAACTTTGGTTGTTTGCTTTTTTCTTTTTGATTCAAGTTTAAATCAAGCGAATTGTTTTTCAGAATGATATAATAGTTGGGATCTCTTTTCAAATATTTGAAACCGTTACTTAAGAGTATTTGAGAAAGGACTTCATCGATAGTCCTATATTTCATTTTTAGGTCCACTCTTATTGTATCAACCCATTCGCTTTTATATTTAAAAACTACATTATGAGCGTTCTCAAGTTTTTCTAAAACTAGCACAAGGCTTTCGTTCTCACTATTAATTTCATGCTGCTTGCTAGATTGAGAATAACCAAAAAAAAGATGTGAAAAGGAAATTAAAAGTAGTAAGGCTGGTTTTTTCAAAGTTTAAAATTTACTTGTTGCTAAAACTAAATCAAACATTTGTTTTTAGCAACATAATAGGCAGAAAAATCAAATCCGTCAGTAAAGCAAATAACATAGCCAAAGAAAGAAAAAAACCTAGATAAAAGGTGGTGGCAAAGGAGGAAAAAGTAAAAAGTACAAATCCCCCAATGATCAAAACAGATGTAATCAGGATTGCTAAGCCTGCAAATTTAAAGGTTTTGATGATCCGCCAAATTGGACTTTTTGCTTTTTGCTTTTTATAAGCTCCAAGAAAATGAATGGTATCATCTACAGCAATCCCAAAAGCTACTACGAAAATAATGGCAGTGGTGAGTTTTAAAGGAACACCCATGAAACCCATGATTCCTGCTGTAAAAAGCAATGGAATGAAATTAGGTAAAAGACTAATCAACAACATTTTAAACGATTTGAAATAGATTGCTAAAACAATGGCAATCATTAAAACCGCTAATAATAATCCTTTCAGAAGCTCAACAGATAAACTTTCATTACTTTTGTCAATTAAATAAGTAGTGCCTGTGATTTTTGCTTTCAAAATACTTTCATCAATCTCCTCATCGATAAATGATTCTAATGCATGATTACGCTTTTGAGTCTCATGTGAACCCCATTCTGGGATGAATCCTGCAAATCTTGCATATTGTTCGCTTGAATCCATTACTCCATCAGCAACTCCCCTACTGATTAATTGATTTCGAATCGGTTTTTGATTTTTAAAATCCTCTTTATTAGGAAATTTATAAAACTGATTTACTCCTCCTTTATCAATTTGATTGGCATATTTCACTATATCCAATGGAGATAGAAGCTTTTCTATACCAAAAGAATTTTTAAGGTAAGACTCTATTTTTAAAGCTTCCTTAAGAAGATCATAGTCTAATACATCATCCGGGGCATTAGCTGGCAAAATTGCCATTTCCCAAGGTTTGGAACCACCAAAAGCTTTATCTAAGTATTCGAAATCATTTCTAACTTGGGAATCTTCAGGCAGGTCTTTCAATAAATAAGCATCTGTTTTCAGTTGTAAAAAGCCAATAATGGAAATTATGATCAACACCGAATATACGCCAAAGACTATTTTTCTTTTTCTTATCAGTTTAACAGCCCATAATTTATAAGGTAGTTTAATGGTTTGGCTTTTGTAATTCTTTCTGATTAATAGCGGGCCGAATAAAAAATTAACGCCAAAAGCTATCAAAACACCTAGCGCTGCGAAAAGGCCTAATTCTCGTATTGGCTGAGTTGGTAGTATCAATAAACTAAAAAAACCTAAAGCAGTAGTAACAGAAGTGAGTAATGTGGGAGAAAATACCTTTTTAATAGAGCTCTTTAATCGTTCTAAGAAATCCTTTTCTTCATTTTGTCTATATGCATTTACCAGATGAATGGCGTCAGAAGTCGAAACAAAAAGAATGATGGGTGGAATTAAGACGCTTAAAATACTTAATTCTATATTTAGTATAGCCATAAACCCTAACAAGTAAACCAAAGATGAAATACTCATTAAAAGGGGTAAGAGCATGATATTGAAGGAGCGGTAAATCAGCAAAAGTAAAATGATAGTTACCAAAATACCTAAGCCTAAAAAAACGCTAAAATCAGATCGAATGTGTTTAATAAAGCTTTGTTGAGCTACTAATTTCCCAACTAGTCTGTAATCTATAATACCAGATTGAGATAGAGAAGAATTTAAAGTATTGAAAAATTCTAGCTCACTTTTAGGAGATTTAAAATGTTTATGATTGAGCTGGATGATAAGTGATTTAGCATCAGAAGAAATAAAATTATTATAAAGAGGATGGCGCATGATTCTTGAGCTATCACTACTTAGTTTTTCTGAATCTTTAGTATGTATTAATGGAATAGCCGTTATTCCATAAGGTGATTTGATTAAATGCTTTAAATCAAAAACTGATTGTGTACTTTCTATTCCCTTTAAAGTATCCAGATCATTTTTCCATTGCTCTATTTTTATCAAGAAATCACTTTCGAAAACTGAAGACTGATTTTCAATAGCAACTAATAAATAATCATTATCATAGCCGAATTTCTCCACATGCTGTTCAAAGAATACTTTATCCTTATTATCATCTGCAAAGAATTTTTCGAATTCAAAAGCAACAGAAAGCTTGGGAAATTGAGAAATGAAGAATGCTATACTAATTAGCCAAACGGCATAAAGCATAAAGCGAAATTCCTTCTCATTAAAATTATTATAAAATTGTTTAGCTAGTTTTTTCAAAAGTGAATGAAATTCTAATTCCTAAAGTTAAATAAACGAAGCTTAGGTCTCCTTTGGATTTATGAAAATTGAAATCTGATCAGAATTGCACACTGATGAAATATTTTTCAATTCAATAATAAATATTAAACAAAAAAACCGATTTGATGAATCCCTCACCAAATCGGTTTTACTTAAAACTTATTACTGAATTACTTTCGTAAGAAGTCTCTCAATACATATTGCAGAATACCTTTATTCTTATAATACTCCACTTCAATTTGAGAATCCAGTCTTGCCAATACTTCAAACTTCACTTCTTTCCCATCTGATTTTTTGGCTACTGCTGAAAGCTTTTTGGATGGCGACAACCCTTCACTAATTCCACTTACTGAAATTTTCTCTGAGCCATCTAATCCCAGAGATTCAGCAGATTCTCCTTCAGCATATTGTAATGGTAATACGCCCATTCCTACCAAATTGCTTCTATGAATACGTTCGTAGCTTTCAGCTATTACAGCTTTAATACCTAATAAATAGGTTCCTTTTGCTGCCCAGTCACGGGAAGAACCACTACCGTATTCTTTTCCACCTAAAACAACCAATTGAGTGTTATCTTCTTTATATTTCTGAGCTGCATCAAAAACAGTCATTTCCTCGCCTGTAGGGATGTGCTTAGTATATCCTCCTTCTTTTTCTGCTAATTGATTATTAATTCTCACATTGGCAAAAGTTCCTCGGGTCATCACCTCATCGTTTCCTCTTCGAGAACCATAAGAGTTGAAATCTTTTTTCTCCACTCCTCTGCCTTTCAAATACTTTCCTGCTGGGCTATCTTCTGCAAATGCACCTGCCGGAGAAATATGGTCAGTCGTGATAGAGTTACCCAATTTCAATAAAACATGCGCTTCATTAATATCTTGGAAATCTTCTGCATCCTCAGTAATATCTTTAAAAAATGGTGCTTCTTTGATATAAGTAGATTTATCATCCCATTCATAATCTTCTGAATCGGGAGCTTTCATGCTTCTCCATTGCTCATTTCCATCAAATATTTCTCCATAATTCTTCTTATAAGAATCAGGTGAAAGCACTTTTCTCATGACATCAAAGATTTCATCTTGGGTTGGCCATAAGTCTTTTAAGTAAACTGGCTCACCATTAACATCATAGCTTAAAGGGTCATTATTTAAATCAATATCTACTCTACCTGCAATGGCATAAGCCACCACCAGCATAGGAGACATTAAGAAATTCATTTTCACATCTGGGTGCACCCTGGCTTCAAAATTTCTATTACCTGAAAGTACAGAAGAAACCACCAAATCATTTTCTTTTACTGCTTTAGCGATATGTGGTGGTAATGGTCCAGAATTCCCAATACATGAAGTACAACCATATCCTACCACGTGGAATTTCAAGGCTTCCAAATCATCTAATAATCCAGCTGCTTCCAGATAATCAGTTACCACTTTGGAGCCTGGTGCTAAACTGGTTTTTACCCAAGGTTTTACATCAACACCTCTTTCAATGGCTTTTTGTGCTACTAATCCAGCTCCTAGCATTACACTTGGATTGGATGTATTCGTACAACTTGTGATAGCCGCAATAACGATGGAACCATCACTCAGGCTAAACTCATCATTATGAGTTTTGATTTTAACAGTTTTTAAACCATTGCTTTCCTTTTCCTCAATTGCAACATCATTGCTTACTTGTTCTGATTGTTGATCAGTCTGAGACCCGCCCTCTGCATACCATCTGCTTACCTGTCTTTCATTAAATCCAAGATAATTTCGACCGTGTTCTTCTTTGAGTAAACCTTTAAATTTATCTTCAAATTCCCTTACTAAAATTTTATCCTGTGGTCTTTTTGGGCCAGAAACTGTAGGTTCTACTGTACTTAAATCTAATTCCAATACAGTTGAATAATTAATCTTATCTTCATCTTCCCTCCATAGCATATTTGCTTTAGCATATTTCTCAACCAAATCAATTTGCTCTTGTGAACGATTGGTTTTCTCCATATAAGATAAAGTCTGGTCATCGATCGGGAAATAAGTGACCGTACAACCAAATTCAGGAGACATATTCGAAATAGTAGCTCTGTCTGGAATGGTTAATTTATCAAGACCTGGGCCGAAAACCTCCACAAATTTTCCGACCACTCCATGATTTCTCAATAAATGCGTGATGGTTAAAACCATATCCGTGGCAGTAGTACCCAATGGTAATTCTCCTGTTAATTTTAGTCCAATGACTTCCGGCATAATGAAATTGATCGGCTGGCCTAAAATAGCAGCTTCTGCCTCTATTCCTCCAACTCCCCAGCCTACTACTCCGATTCCATTAACCATAGGTGTGTGAGAATCTGTGCCGACTAAAGTGTCAGGAAACACATACCCATCTCTGTCGATTACGCCCTTTGCCAGGTATTCTAAATTCACCTGATGACAAATCCCCATTCCCGGGGGCACAACGGAAAAATTATCAAAGGCTTTTTGTGCCCATTTCAAAAATTGATAACGCTCACCATTTCTTTCATATTCTTTATCTACATTTTTGGCATATGAATAATTAGTTCCGAAATAATCGACCTGAACAGAGTGGTCAATCACCAAATCAACCGGAATTAATGGATTTATTTTTTTGGGGTCTTTACCTTTGCGAACTGCTTCAGCTCTCAAGGAGGCAATGTCTACCACTGCAGGAACACCCGTAAAATCTTGCATTAAAACTCGAGCCGGCTTGTAAGGAATATCTTTATCCGAGGCCTCAGGTTTCCAATTAAGAAGCGTTTCAACATTTTCCTTGGTGATGGCAAAATCATCAAAATTCCTTACCGCATTTTCCAACAAAATTCTGATGGAAAAAGGTAATTTATCTATATCATGTCCTTGTTTTTGTAATTCAGTAAGGCTGTAATACTTAAGCTTTCCTTTTTTACTGTCAAGCTCTTTAACAATTTTGTATGGATCTTTATGCATGGTGAAAAGTTTTAGTTTTAATAAGTTGATATAAATTAAAATGGAGGAGGCTTCTTTTAAGCTGCCTCCTATATTATACCTATTTTATTAGAAATTGTTACTCCAAACTCACCACCAAATCATCTTGCTGCACCATATCACCTGATTTTAAGTGAACTTCTTTTACTACTCCTGCTCTTGGAGCGGTAATTGATGATTCCATTTTCATGGCTTCAATTACAAATAATGCCGTATTCTCCGTTACTTCATCTCCAGGCTTCACTTTGATGGACGCCAGTTTTCCTTGCAGCGGTGCTCCAATTTCGTTTTCACTTGAAATCTTTTTGTTGGTTACTTTATCGACCTTAGCAGAATTATCCTTTATTTGAATCCTTCTAGTTTGACCATTCAATTCAAAAGAAACGGTTCTCAGCCCTTCTTCATTAGGTTCTGAAATATAAAGCAATTTGATAATAATGGTTTTACCTTCTGATATTTCCACCAAAATCTCTTCTCCATTTTTCATTCCATAGAAAAACGCCAAAGTCGGTATGTAGCCTACCTCACCAAATTTCTGTTGATGCTTATAGAAATCCTCATAAACCTTTGGATAAAGTAAATAGGCCAGTAAATCAGCTTCATCTTCATGCCCATCAAACTTCTTTTTGAAGGCTTCCATTTCCTTTTTGAAATCTATTGGTTCCAAATGTTTATTTGGCTTATCAGTAAATGGTTTTTCTCCTTTTAAAATAATTTTACTTAGTTTTTCAGGGAAACCACCCACCGGCTGACCTAATTCTCCTCTAAATAAATCCACCACGGAATCCGGGAAAGAAAGGGTATGCCCTTTTTCAAAAATATCATCGGGAGTTAAATTATTGGAGGTCATATAAAGCGCCATATCCCCTACTACTTTGGAAGAAGGCGTTACTTTTACTAAATCACCAAACATATGGTTAACTAAAGCATAGTTCTTTTTAACCGTTTCAAATTTATTACCCAAGCCTAATGCATTTGCCTGTGGACGTAAATTTGAATACTGTCCACCAGGGATTTCGTTATCATAAATCTCAGCAGTACCAGCTTTCAATCCAGATTCGAATGGATAATAGTATTCGCGAACATATTCCCAATAAGTAGAATATTCATTTAGAGACTTGACATTCAGTTTCTGCTCGCGCTCATGTCCTTTCATATAACTGGCTACAGAATTGAAATTAGGCTGAGATGTTAATCCAGACATACTACCTAAAGCCACATCTACTACATCTACTCCAGCTTCAATAGCTTGCAAATACGTAGCCGATTGAACAGATGAAGTATCATGCGTATGTAAATGAATAGGTAAATTAATTTCTGATTTTAATGCAGAAATCAATTCTTTAGCAGCATAAGGTTTCAATAAACCTGCCATATCTTTTATGGCAATAATATGCGCCCCTTCATTTTCCAATTGCTTTGCAAAGTCTATATAGTAATCAAGTGTATATTTCTTTTGCTCAGGATCTAGAATATCGCCAGTATAGCAAATAGCTGCTTCTGCAATGGAATTTGTTCTTTCTCTTACTGTTTTAATGCTAACTTTCATTGCCTCCAACCAGTTGAGAGAGTCAAATATTCTGAAAACATCTATTCCAGTTTCAGCAGATTTCTCTATGAATTTCTCAATCAAATTATCCGGATAGGCTTTATATCCCACAGCATTTGAACCTCTTAGCAACATCTGCAACAATACATTAGGCATTGCCCTACGGAACTTCGCCAATCTTTCCCATGGGTTTTCATGGAGAAAGCGCATGCAAACATCAAATGTGGCTCCACCCCAAACTTCCATAGAGAAAATTTCAGGGTTGTTTTTGGCATAACCTTCTGCCACTTTCATCATATCTATGCCACGCATTCGGGTTGCCAATAAGGACTGATGAGCATCGCGGAAAGTAGTATCTGTATAATGAATAGCCTTTTCTTTCTTTAGCCAATCAGCAAATTTCTCCGGACCAAGTTCAGTCAGAATATTTTTTGTGCCTTTAGGGTAAGTACCGTATTTATCATAATCAGGGATGCTAGGATGACGAAAAGTCTTATTAGCTTCCTTTACTTTCACATCGGGATGTCCATTTACACTAACATCAGCCAAAAAACGTAGTGTTTTGGTTCCTCTATCAAATTTCTGTGTGATTTTAAATAAATCTGGATGCTCATCTATGAATTTAACTGTACATTCTCCATTATAAAAAGTAGGATGAGAAATCACATTCTCAAGAAACCCAATATTGGTTTTTACTCCTCTGATTCTGAATTCACGTAATGCCCTATTCAATCTTTGAGCTGCTCCTTTTAAAGTTCTTCCATGTGAAGAAACTTTCACCAACATGGAATCAAAGAAAGGAGAAATATTCACTCCAGCATAGGAACTTCCTTCATCGATTCTGATACCAAACCCACCTGCATTTCTGTAAGCGATGATAGTACCATAATCAGGCTTAAAGCCATTTTCTGGATCTTCAGTTGTAATTCTACATTGAATAGCAAAACCATTACAAGTCACATCATCCTGACTTTGAATATAAATTCTAGGGTCATCTAAAGAATGGCCTTTTGCAATAAGGATTTGTGAACGAACTATATCAACTCCCGTGATTTCCTCAGTAATGGTATGTTCTACCTGAATTCTTGGGTTTACCTCAATAAAGTAGATGTTCTCTTCTTTATCCACCAAAAATTCGACCGTACCAACATTATTGTATTTAACCTGTTTGGTAATCGCTAAAGCATATTCATACAATTTATCTTTTGTTTCTTGAGAAAGATTAGCTGAAGGTGCTACTTCCACCACTTTCTGGAATCTTCTTTGTACAGAACAATCCCTTTCAAATAAATGGACAATATTGCCATAATTATCGCCCATAATTTGCACCTCTATGTGCTTAGGATGGTCAATATATTTCTCCAAGAAAATAGTATCATCCCCAAATGCATTTCCAGCCTCACTTTTTGAATCTGAGAAAGCAGTTTTCAGCTGATCTTTATTCTGAACCACTCGCATACCTCGACCACCACCACCGGCAGCAGCTTTCACCATAATAGGGTATCCAATTCTTTCCGCTTCTTTTAAAGCAGTATCTGTGTCTACTAAATCAATTTTACTGTCTTCAATTATGGGTACATTGGCTTTAACCGCAATATCTTTTGCTCTAACCTTATCGCCTAAAGCATTCATAACTTCTGGCTCAGGTCCTACGAAAATGATTCCTTCTTCTCTACATCTCCTAGCTAATTTTACATTCTCAGAAAGAAAACCATAACCCGGGTGGATAGCATCCACGCCTTTATGTTTAGCCAGGCTGATAATTTCTTCAATATCCAAATAAGGCTTTAGTGGGTCATCATCTTTCCCGATTTGATAAGCTTCATCTGATTTATATCTATGTAGCGAATATCGGTCTTCATAAGTGTAAACTGATACCGTTCGGATTCGAAGTTCTGATGCGGCACGAAGTACACGAATTGCAATTTCTCCTCTATTGGCTACTAATAGTTTATTGATTTCAAATAATTTCGTTGTCATATTGATATTTTGTATAGTCTGTATTTAAGCTTTTTTATTAAGGATGCTGAATTTAAAAAGGGATTCTGAGAAAGGGAAGTAAAAAGCGGAGAAATTAGATATATAATTGGAAAATATTAAATCCGAAGTAAAAATGAAAGCAGCCACTATCGATTCGGATGTAAACTTTAAGTAACATAGTATTTAGGTAAGAATTTTTGATATAGATTCAGGTAATCCAACAATTATTTTCCTATACTTACTTTTAAAATCATCATTACAATTTATTGACTAATAATGTCATCACCCAGCCCAGTACTTTCCACAATTATATTGGTTTTTGCGCTACAAGCAATTTTATTAAGTGCTTTGGTATTTTTTAAGCAACCTAAAAATCAATCCAACATATTCTTATCACTCTTGATTTTTTTCTATGCGCTGATGGCGCTAAATATTGCTTTTATTAACGTATTGATAAGATTTGACAGCTTTGAAATCTTCAGATATTTCCAGTTAGAACTCCTCTACGGAATTGGTCCAGCACTATATTTTTATACTAAAAGTATTTCAAATCCTAATTTTAGATTCAAGAAGCAAGATTACCTTCACTTCCTTCCTCTTGTCTTGGAATTTATTTTTTATCGTACTGCCTTTTACCGTCTGGGAGCTGAAGGCATGTATCAATCTCCTTCACATACCTATACCAAAATTTATTTAGGAGAACAGTGGCTAGGAATTTTATCAATTAGCATATACACCATCCTAGCATTTAGACTCCTTATAAAACATCAAAATTGGTTAAAACAACGCTATTCAAATCTCGAAAAAAAATCCCTTAATTGGTTGAAATTACCGGTGATTTTCTATGGATCTTTCTGGATCTCGTGGAATATCCTCACAGAATTAGATCGTTTTATATTTGATGAAGAATTAAGAAAATATTATTTCCTCCCCAGTTTTGCAGGATTAGCAATTGTCAGTTGTTGGATCGCTTTTAAATCCTACACCTTTTCTACGCCCGAACCAACAGAGCAAAATAAAAAGCTCAACACAAAAGCAGAACCATCATTGAACCTAGAAAAATACGCCAAAAGAATACAGCATCATATGGAAACCGAAAAACCTTATCTGGATCCGGATCTTAATTTATCTCAATTGGCAAATCAACTAAATATGAATAGCAAACAAGTATCTCAAACCATCAACACTTGTTTTGAAAAAAATTTTTATGAATATGTTAATGAATACAAAGTGAAATATTTCATTCAAAAAGTAAATGCTTCAGAACAGGAAAAGTACACCCTGCTTTCTCTAGCCTATGATTGCGGTTTTAAATCCAAATCAACCTTCAATGATTCTTTTAAGAAAATAACTGGAAAAACTCCGACAGAATATATTAAAAAGCTGAAAAAAGAGTCCGAAAGCATGCATTCGGTCGATTAGAAAGGAATAAAGACCTTGATTTGCATTATATTGTTAATAACGCAAACATTCTAAATCTTAAAATCCTGTTCAATGAAAAGATTGAGTTTTATTATCTTACTACTAGTTACATTTAACCTTAGCGCACAGCATTACTTTTCCAAGCAAGAAGTTTTATCCGACATAAATTATCTTAAAAAGTCCTTAATAGAAACCCATTATAACCTTTATACTTATACTACTAAGGAAGCATTTGATGATAATTTTGAAAAGATCAAATCATCAATTACTGAAGATAGTTTAACTGAACTAGCTGTCACATCATTATTTCAAGCAGTCATTTCAAAAGTAAATAATGGACATACCGAAATTCCTTTTCCTGGTAAATTATATAGAGAATATGCCTATTCAGAAGGTACACTTTTTCCATTAGAAATTGCTTTTGAAAATTATAAGCCGCTAGTGAGAAAAAATTGGTCTTCAGAAAAAGCAATCAAAATTGGTGCCGAGCTAGTCAGCATAAATGATCAGCCCATCTCACTGATACTAGAAGAAATATACCCACTAATTTCTGCTGAAAGAAGATATTTCAAACATGCCAAAATAGAATTATTCTCTTTTCCCCGCCTGTATTGGCAAGCATTTGGCCAGACTGATACCTTTTCTGTAGAAATTAAAGAAGGAGACTCCATTAAATCGTTTTCAATAAAAGCTGTGGATGTTATAGAGGGATATGAGATGAAAAGGAATGATATCTCCACTCCAAATATGATGATGAATTTTTACGGCCAATCGGCTTACTTAAAACCAGGAAACTTTGGTGGAGATTTTAATAAATACAAAAATTATATTGATTCTTCTTTCAGCGTAATTAATCAGGCAAAAACTCAAAATTTGATTATAGATTTAAGAAACAATTTAGGAGGTGATGATGCTTTTAGTGATTACCTAGTTTCTTTTATTGCGGATAAACCATTTTACTGGAATGCTGAATTCTCTTTAAAAACAAGCAAAATTCTGAAGGAACACGTTCGTGCAAACTACGATACCACTAAAAATTTCTGGCAAGGCGTACTCATCCACAATGATGGTGAAATATATCCGTATGAGTTTGAGCCTTACAAAGCTGTTAGCACAGATAAAAGATTTAAAGGAAAAGTGTACGTTTTAGTGAATCGGCAATCACATTCCCAATCTGCTGTTACAGCCGCTCAAATACAAGATTATGGATTTGCTACTGTGGTCGGTGAAGAAACAGCAGAATTCCCATCACTCTATGCCTCACAATACCAATATTCACTACCCAAAACCGGTATTGAAGTAAAAGTGTCTAAAGGATATATCGTAAGAGTAAGTGGTAGTAAAAAAGCCGAGGGGGTAATTCCTGATATTTACATTAAAGACTATCTATTGGACGAGAAAGATGAGGTTTTGGAAGGTGTCTTGCATCATATAAATAATCCTCAAAACTGATATTCACCAAAATTAAATAATAATTCTATCCACATATTGATTAAATAAAAAAGTAGTAGATAGTTTACATTTATACAATTAATGAAGGATAGACAAAAGTAGTTTTGTGAAAAAATACTCTATAAAATGAAAAGAACATCGCTAATTATTCTTTCACTTGTTAGCCTGACACTTGTTTTCTGCAAAGAAGAAAGTAAATCAAATAAAAAAGAAATGCAGCCAGAAATCTTCAGTGTCATCAACACCTATATGAGCGCATTAACAGAGCTCAAGCAATTCAATGGTGTACTTTTGGTCGAGGACAGTCTGGGAAATGTTTTCTCAAAGGCTTACAATATAGAAGGCGAAGAAATATCAACTTTAAAAGTAAACCTACAACATCAATTCGACCTTCGCTCAATAGCAAAACTATTCGCAAAAGCTTCTTTAATTAAGTTAGAAAATGAGGGGAAAATTAGTTTTGATCAAAAATTAACTGAATTTTTTCCTGAATTCCCAAGAGGAGATGAAATTACTATTGATTACTTGATGCACCATCAATCTGGCTTAGGTAGAGAGCTCTCCAATTTCGATGGACTTACTGCTGAATTATCTCCAGAAGAAGTTATAGAGTTAATTCATCAAGAAGAATTGGAATTTGAACCTGGCACTGATACACGATATTCAAATTTGGGCTTTCAACTTTTATATAAAATCATTGGTGACGTAGCTGGAGGAACATATGCTGACTATTTGAGAACTAATTTTTTCGATCCTATTGGAATGAAAAATACAGGGAGCCATTATTTAGACCCGAAAGGTCATTTAGATAACTATGCATTCGGTCATATTTTAAAGAAGGATTCAATAAAAATGGTTAATGAAGATGAATCAGATATGCAACAAGGCCATACTTATTCTACAGTTGAGGATATGAAAAAATTTCTTGACTTCATTACTGAATATCAAATTTATCATGCACTAGCGGAGGATGGTATTATTACCCATGCTGGAGGGACGAAGGGTAAAAGAGCTTGGGTTTATGCAGATTTAATTAAAGGATACAAAATTATATTTTTATCGAATTACGACCAGATCCCCTTTTCAAATCTCACCAAAGATCTCATATCAATTATGAATGGAGATAGTGTAGAAATTCCAAAGGAAGTGAATAGAAAAGCAGTGAAGATTTCAGAATCTATCATGAAAAAATATGAGGGTACCTATGACTTTGTTGATGCTGGACATATAATAATTAGCATCAAGTTTGAAAATGGTAAATTGAATGCCTATCAGAAAGGTGAAATGGCAGGGGAATTAATTCCAGAAAATGATTCCACTTTTTTCTGGGACCCAAAAAGCAAAGAATCATTTATTTTCACAAAAGATGAAGAAGGAAATCTGAAAGCTCTGATGGATTTCCAAGGGGTTAGATGGGATGGGGTTATTATTGAATAAGAATCAAGCCTTGTGTCTCCTAAAAAAAGCGCCATTCAGATTAAAGAATTTTTTGGGAGACATCCCGGCTACTTTATGAAAATCTCGTACAAAATGAGCCTGATCAAAGTAGCCCACTTCATACGCTAATTCGGTCATAGAAATTTCAGGTTGATTTACTTGAATTTTTACAGCATTCATGACCCTAACCATTCCGATAAAATGTTTTATGGAATAATGAACTTGTTCCCTAAATAGCTTATTTAAATATTGTCTACTAAAACCAATATGAATCTCTAGTTCACTTACTCTAATCTGCCCTTTTTCTTCAATAATTTTTTCAACTAGTCTTTTTATAAGAATTTGTTTCTCTTGAAGTTGTACATCTCCAAAAAATCGCGAAAGTCTATTCTCCAATTCACAAAAAGGATCCTTTAACTCAAAAAAGCTATTGACTTCTTCCTTATTTAGTAAAGCTGCAAATTCCTCTGACAAATCAAAAACGCCAGTACTTTTGTAGTTATGAAATATCAAATTATTACACCATGGTTGAAATTTGATGGTCAGAAAACTTAGGGAATTCGCTGGTACAATTGAAAAGGGTGGACTGACATTAAATAGACTAAATATAGAATAGCAAATTGAAATTCCTGATTCAAATTCCTTTGCATAAAAAGTAGCATTGGCTTCTTTAAATAGGACTAAATCATGACAGCAATCATCTAAAACTGGAATTCTTTCTTCATTAATAAAATCAGTTTTGTAAATCTCCTTTACAAAAGTGGATAGTCTGCCTTTTGGTGTGATTTTAATTATCGACATAGTCCTCTGCGAATCATTTCAATAATTCCAGTAATTTTTAAATATAGGTCAAATTGAGTACTCGAACTATCGTTCTCTTCATATTCTTCCTATATTTGCCACAAATTACAAGCAATGCAAAAATTGAATAATAGATATACCATTACAGCGGCATTACCTTATGCCAATGGACCTTTACATATTGGACATATTGCAGGCGCCTATTTGCCCGCTGATATATTCGTACGCTACCTCCGATTGCGTAAAAAAGAAGTGGCTTTTATGTGCGGAAGTGATGAACACGGTGCTGCCATTACCATTCGCGCTAAAAAAGAAGGCATTACGCCCAATGCCATTATTGATAAATATCATGAATTGAATAAAAGCACTTTTGAGAAATTCGGGATTACTTTTGATATGTATCACCGTACTTCTGAGCCTTCTCACCATGAGCTTTCACAAGAGTTTTTTACCAAGTTATATGAAAAAGGTGAATTTGAAGAGCGTGAAAGTGAGCAATATTATGATGCTGAATTCAATCAGTTTTTAGCGGATCGATATATCACTGGGACTTGTCCTAAGTGCGGACACGAAGGGGCTTATGGAGATCAATGTGAGAAATGCGGAAGCTCATTAAACCCTACTGATTTAATTAACCCGGTTTCTACTTTGAGCGGGAAAACTCCTGAATTAAAAACTACCAAACATTGGTTCTTGCCTTTGGATAAGTATCAGGAATGGATGGAAAAATGGTTAATTGAAGGCAAAAAAGGAAAATGGAAGTCGAATGTTTACGGGCAGTGTAGTTCTTGGTTAAACCAAGGATTACAGGCCAGAGCCATGACCCGTGATTTGGACTGGGGAGTGGATGTTCCATTAAAAGGAGCTGAAGGAAAAAAATTATACGTTTGGTTGGATGCTCCAATCGGCTATATTTCTGCCACTAAACAATGGGCAAAAGATACCGGAAACGACTGGGAAAAATTCTGGAAGAAACAGCCAAATCCAAAAGACAATAGTACGCTCATTCATTTTATTGGAAAAGATAATATTGTTTTTCACTGCATTATTTTCCCTGTGATTTTGCATGCACATGGAGATTACATTTTACCAGAAAATGTTCCTGCGAATGAATTTTTAAATCTGGAAGGAGATAAGCTTTCTACTAGTAGAAACTGGGCAGTTTGGTTGCATGAATATTTGGAAACATTCCCTAGTAAAGAGGATGTTTTAAGATATGCACTAGCAGCTACCCTACCAGAAACCAAAGACAGTGAATTTACCTGGAAGGATTTTCAAACTCGCAATAATAGTGAGTTGGTGGCTATCTTCGGTAATTTTATCAACAGAGCGGTAGTATTAACGCATAAATATTATGACGGAAAAGTGCCGGAAAGAGGCGAATGGTTTAAATATGATCAGGAAATTTTGGATGAATTGAAAGGTTATCCAGATTTGATAGAAGAGAAAATCGTAAATTATAAATTCAGGGAAGCATTAGCTGCTATGATGGAATTTGCCCGTTTGGGAAATAAATATTTGGCAGAAACAGAACCTTGGAAACTCCAAAAAGAAAGTCCTGAAAGAGTTAAGACTATTATGAATCTGGCTTTACAGATTGCTGCTAATTTAAGCATAGTTTGTGAGCCATTTTTGCCATTTACGGCAACTAAGTTGAGAAAGATGTTAAATATTGAGGCTTATGAATGGGATTTGGCAGGAAGTGTCGATTTACTGGAAGCCGGACATCAAATCAAGGAAGCAGAATTATTATTTGAAAAAATTGAAGACAAAACCGTGGAAGAACAAGTCAATAAATTAGAAGAAGCTAAAAAAGCAAATGCAGGCGGAAGCCCTGATGTAGCCCCAATGAAAGAAGAAATCAAATTTGAAGATTTCATGAAGATGGATATGCGAGTGGGTACGATTTTGACAGCAGAAAAAGTGAAGAAATCGAACAAATTATTGAAATTGACAATCGATACCGGTTTGGATAAACGCACGATCTTAAGTGGGATTGCAAAGCATTTCAAAGCTGAAGATGTTGTAGGCAAACAAGTGACTGTCTTAGTAAACTTAGCACCTCGACCTATGATGGGAGAAGTTTCGGAAGGAATGGTTTTGATGGCAGAAGATTCAGAAGGTAATTTGCAATTTGTTCAGCCTGGAGCGGAAGTGAATCCAGGAAGTACGATAGCGTAGTGTGTAATGAGAATCGAGTATTGAGAAATGGGATGAGACTATTCCTTTGAAATTGAGTTCAAAGTTTTAAGTTTTAGGTCTTAAGTTGTAAGTTTAAAAACGAGCTTTCTAAACCTGCCAAAAAGCAATGTTATGGGCTATAATCTCAATTCTCGCTACCTAGTATTGAATACTAAAAATTATGACTTTTAAGGAATTAGAACATAAAATCAAGCAATACCAATCAGAAGGGAAGAAGTATTTCACTACTTCTTCTTTTCAGTCTCATAGTTTGGTATTGTTGCATATGCTAAGCAAGATAGATTCAGATATTCCTGTTTATTTTATTAATACTGGTTATCATTTCCCCGATACGGTAGCATTTCGGGATAAAATCATGTCAGACTTTGGATTGACTAATTTAGTAGATTTAAAGCCTTTGACTCCAAAAAACATGCAGCGAGATGCAAGCGGAAAAATGTTCTTTACTTCGGATCCGGACTATTGCTGCTACCTCAATAAAACTCAACCGATGGATGCAGTTTTGATGCAAAATGACATTTGGATCAATGGCGTTCGAGCTGACCAGAGCAAAACCCGATCTGCTATGAAAGTAGAACAAGCTGCACCTCATGGGTCCACTCGCCTCCACCCTATGCTGGACTGGAATTCTAAAATGATTCATGATTACCGTAAAGAATTTCAGTTACCTGAGCATCCGCTTGAAGCAAAAGGCTATTTCAGTATCGGCTGTGAACCTTGCACCCGAAAATTTGATTTGGATATGCAGGAACGAGAAAGCAGATGGTATGGAATGAATAAGACTGAATGTGGGTTGCATACTGATTTGGTTAAATAGTTAATAGACCATGAAATAAAGTTCAATTAAATAATCGAAAATCATTTAGACCATTTACATGTATATACATGCAAGTATTACTTAGGTGAGATTTCCAATATCTGTAAAGTTTTCTAGGTAATTTTACTTAATACCTTCTATTTTGAGCTTATAAAATCAAGATTCAAACTGTCTTTTCAACTTTTTAGTTCTTACGTATTTGATCATTTATAATTGAGCTTCATCTAAGAAATCATAGGATTGATTTATACAATATAGCAGTTCATAGATTTTCAGATTTCATAACTTGAAAAATAAAACTTATAAAATCTTTAAAAGATCTACTTTATCCTGAATCTCACTCAATACCTACTTCTTGTACTTTTTAAAGCAAATTGCAAACCTTAATCTTTGAAACAAGCTTTAAATTTGTATTATAATTATCAATCAATTATCTTTTTCAGGAAAACAATTTATGTTGAAACAGGTATTATCCATTTTTACTATTATTATTTTTACCACAACTTCCTTGAGTTATGGTCAGCAAGCTGTATTCGATTTTCAAGATATCAACCTCAATAAAGAAGTTGTATTACTTGAAGGTATATGGCAAATAGAATATGGTCAATTACTCTCAGCCAAAGAAATACGAGAATTGGACTCAGCAGTTTTTGTAGAAGTTCCGCATACTTGGACCGGTATGGAATTCAGGGGTGAAAAGCTTCCCTCCACAGGTTACGCTACTTACTATGCAAAAATAATTATAAATGGAGAGCTTGAAAATTTAGCATTAAACGGAAAGGTTCAGAGTACTAATTATAAGATTTATATTAACGGGAAAGAAATTGGAGAAGTAGGTAAGTTAGGCACTTCTGCGGAAACTGCTGAGCCAGATTACCGTAATGAAATTTTCAAAATACCTAATTCAGATACACTTGAGATAGTCATTCAAATTTCTAATTTCCATTATCGTAAAGGAGGAATGTCTAGACCACCGGAATTGGCTGAAAACAACTTACTGCATGAAGAAAGATCACAAAATATATCATTATCATTTTTCTTAATTGGCTCCATCTTCTTTATGGGATTATATCATTTAGGTTCTAATCTTTTTCGAACCAGAAATAAAATGAATACTTACTTTGCCTTGGTTTGCTTATTTACAATTCTCCGAGCTTTAAGTGTCAATGAGTATTTATTAATTGACTATTTGAATTTCCCTTGGTGGTTGAGCACGAGGATAGAACTAATTAGTTTTTATCTTATTTTTGCTTTTACTATCCGCTTCATATATTATCTCTTTCCGCAGTTTATACCCAAATTCTTTGCCTCTGTTCCATATTATATCGGAGTCTCAGCTTCTATCATTACCCTTTTCACCCCTATTGTTTACAATTCCAACTTAGTTCCGATTATGCAAGTGGTGACCGTGATTATAGGAACTGCAATATTGTATTATATATTTAAAGCAAGTCTAAAAGGAAATAGAGAAATCATAATAGCGCTGATTGGTTTTGTCTTACTTTTCACTGTTACCGTAATAGAAATTCTTATTCACCAATCTCAAATTGTTGGAGATATGGTTTTTGCATTGGGTATATTCTTCTATTTATTTAGCCATGTGATCATTTTGGCCAACCGGCAAAATCAAACATACATCAAAAATCAGGATTTGAGTTTAGCACTACAGCAATCAAATCAGCGATTAGAAAAGACCGTTGATGAAAGGACAAAAGAAATAAATGAGAGAAATAAAGAACTTCTTCAGAATAATGAAGAATTAAAACGAATCCATGATGAAAAAAATGGATTAATACACGTATTAGCTCATGATTTAAAATCACCTTTAAATAATAATAAAGGATTGATTCAATTGATTAAAATGCCAAAAAATTTAACTGAAGAGCAACAAGATTATCTAAGTAAACTTGAAAAATCAAATGGGCAAGGTGTTCAGCTAATTGAAGATTTACTGCAACTTTATCGAATAGAATCACAGCAAAAACCTGAAATAGAGGCAATAAATGTTGAAACTTATTTTGATGAACTCATTCAAAAACACGAGGATAATGCAAAACTAAAGAGCATTAATTTTAAGAAAGAAATTAAAGCCGAAAAGAAGGGATTTCATACTGACCAAGACAAACTTCAGCGTATAATGGATAACCTCATTTCAAATGCTCTGAAATTTTCTTATGAAAACAGTATAGTTCATATTACAGCTATACAAGCAGAAAATCATCTTCTAATTGAAGTGAAAGATGAAGGTATGGGTATTTTAAAAGAAGAACAGCCCAAGATCTTTCATAAATTTCAAAAAATGAGTAACAAACCAACGGCCGGAGAAAGCACTTCTGGCTTGGGCTTATCCATTGTAAAAACGTTAGTAGAACAATTAGAGGGATCTATTGAGTTTGAAAGTGAGCCTAGAAAAGGGACTACTTTTAGGGTTAAACTATCAGATTTAGCTTAGTAAATCCTGAAATATTGGCCGATAATCTACTCTTCAAGATATATTTTCTATTTATTTGAGAATCCTTTTTCTACATCATTATTTCTAGTTTAACATAAATACAGTTACATTTTCACAGACACCATTAATACATTACTTTTGCTTTCTTAAAACCGAACACCCATGAAGAAAATATTAATTACTGGAGGAGCCGGTTATATCGGCTCTGCATTAATTGAACAGCTTTTACCTTTGCCCGAAGTAGAACAGATTGTGATTTACGATAATCTGAGCCGCAATAATTACCAATTCTTTTTAGGAGGAAAACTACCCAATCAAGAGAAAATCAATTTTATTCAAGGGGAATTATTAGATACAAGAAAGCTTAAAAAAGCTCTGAATGGGATTGATACAGTTATTCACTTGGCTGCAAAGGTGACTACTCCTTTTGCGGATGCTGACCCTCATTATTTTGAACAGAGCAATCATTGGGGCACAGCTGAATTAGTCTATGCAGTTGAAGAATCCGATGTAGAGCATTTTGTTTTTGCTAGTAGTGTTTCTGTATTTGGTTCATCCACTGAAATGATTGGGGAAAACCATCATCCTAACCCAAGAACGATCTATGGAATCTCAAAATTAAGAGGTGAAGAGCATGTGGCACGTTTGATGGATAAAATCAATACACAAATATTAAGGTTAGGAAATGTTTATGGCTATGGAAACGCAGTCCGTTTTGATGCCGTGATCAACCGCTTTATGTTTGATACTAATTTCAATAAGCGTATTGCCATTCACGGAGACGGAAAACAACACCGCCCTTTCATCTCTATTCAGAAAGTAACAGAAATTTTAAAACAGGTAGCTATCAAAAATGATATCCCTTCAGATTACTATAATGTGGTGAGTCAAAATTTACAGGTTTTGGATATCGTTGATGCTTTGAAATCAATTTATCCTGATATGGAATTCACCTTTATTAATCAGCATTTAAAATTAAGGGAATTGCTCGCTAGCCCTGAAACTAAGCTGCAAAAGTATATTGATTTCCCTACAGCCACTACTAGTTTGGAAGATGATTTATTGCTTTTTAAAGAGGCTTTGAGGTTTTAGGGAGTTGGAAGTTAGGAGCTTGAAGTGCGAAGTTTCGAACTACTTCTCACTTCCATCTCTCCACTTCTAACTCATTAATCTTCAGTATCTCGAATAATAGTCTTCAACTGATCTCCTGAAACTTCTTCCACAGTTTCCCATTCGCCATTTTCATTAAGACGCTGAATCACATATTTTTTCACACCTTCTTCCCAGCCTTTAAAAGCATTCCATTTCAATTCATATTTTCTGAACTGAACATCTTTTTTCAGTAATACAGTATTACTTTCATCACTTGTATCTGTATCAATAGCGCAATCATTTACCACTTTCACTTGATAATTATAAGTGTTGTTTTCTGTATCACTTTCTTTATCAATAAAGAATTGCTCATGGGGCTCCACACTATCAAAATATTTAAATTCACCCCCATTTTCACTTCTATAAATTTCAAAAGCCGTAATTCTACTTTTCCCTTCTTTAGGTATGCTCCATTCTGTAAATACTTCACCTGTTTCCAACACAGTTGTATTCTGAATATCTGCAACCTGATTAACATAAATATCATCAGACACTTCAAATTCTACATAATTACTTACAGATCGCAGTGAATTTTGCTCAAAAGCACCTACTCTATATTCATAAAAGCCAGGACATAAATCTTCCTTATCTTGGAAACTTAAAGCATAAGTTTCCAATACGGCAATCTCTTGCCATTGCGCCTCTCCTTTTGGCTTTCTGAAAACACGTTGATTATCAATAGAAAATCCTTTAGATAAATTCCAAGTGATTATTCTTTCTCTATTTTCCAGCTCAGCTTGCTTATTCAATAGTAATGTATTGTATATGGTCAATTGTTCTTTTGTAACCGTATCTTCACATAAAGGAATTGCCTGAAAGATATATTCATGCGACATATCTTGAGGACGACAATTATCATCATCATACATCAAACGTTGATTGGCCTGACCTTCTAAATCAATTCTTTGCAATAAATAAAATCCATTAGGGCTATCTCTGTAAACATTATAGTGAGATATATTATTATAATTAAATGGCTCTATATCAAATTGGACTCTATTATTCTCTACTAATATTTGATTCAAATTTGCTTCAGTATGAATAACCGTATCTCTGACTAGAATTTGATCATCATGAGTATATTTCACTGGACATCCATTGTCGTTTTTTACAGTTAAGGAAACATTGAACTCCCCTGTTCTTTCTATTAAAATAGTAGGACTTTCTTCAGTAGATGTTTGTCCACCGCCAAAATCCCATAAGTAAGAAGGATTAAGAAGATTAGAGCTTTTATTAGTCAATTTCACTTCTACAGGATAACATTCGCCTGAAATTTTCATTTCGAAATTCACTTCTGGTGTTGGTAAAACTTTAATGCCACTCATTTTGAAAATCTGTTCACATCCATCTTCATTTTGAGCAATCAATGTCACATTATAAACACCTGGTTCTTCATATAAATGCTTTGGACTTTTTTCATTAGAAGTATTACCATCACCAAAGATCCATTGCCATTGCACTGCACTTGTGGAAACATCCGTGAAATTAGCAGTATTAGGCAAACATACCGTTTTCGTTTCAATCTCAAATTTAGTTTCAGGGCCACTAACTTTTACTAATTGTTCCTGTCTTAAAGTATCTTGGCAACCCAGTTTATTAGTGATAACTAATGTAACATCAAATTCACCTACACTTTGATATAAATGGATTGGATTTGCTACTCTTGAAGTTTTTCCATCACCAAAATCCCAATGGTAGCTGATTGCTCCTTCAGACAAATCCGTGAATTCCACTTGAACAGGAACACATGAACTTTTAATAGTTTCCTTTAATTCAAAATCTGCCTTATATGGTGAAACCTCAATGAATTCTTTCATATTGACAGTATCTTGACAGCCAGACTCGTTTGCTGCTATTAAGCTAACATTGTATGTTCCTGCAGTTTGATATGCATGAATGGGGTTTCGTTCAGTACTACTATTTCCATCACCAAAATCCCAAATCCAGCTTACAGCATCATCACTAATTGCAGAAAAATTCACATCTGATCCTACACAAATTTGATTGGCATCTACTTGAAATTCAGCACTAAAAATAAAGTTTAACAATTGTTTACTACTTTGCTTACAAGCATTCTCGTTCTCTACTGTAAGCTTTACTTCAGATTCGGGTAATTCATAATAGGTGTGAGTTGGATTTTGTTCAGTAGAAGTATTTCCATCACCAAAGTCCCATAGCCAATTAGCAGCATTTATGCTCTCATCATGGAAGCTCACAGTCACTGGCAAGCAAGATTGATCATATTCATAGGTAAATTCACTGCTCAATTCATCAATATTTATAAAGTCAGGATAAGAAATAGAATCTCTACACTCTCCATTAATGGCTATTAAGCTTACAGAATAACTGCCCGCTTGAAATTTAACCTTTGGATTTTCTTCTGTACTAGTCTGACCATTTCCGAAGTCCCACAACCAGCTTGTTGCCCCTTCAGATTGGTTTTGAAAACTTACTTGAACTTCACCACATCCTTGAGTTTTATTAGCGGTAAATTCAGCCTTAGGATTTTTGATATGTACCAGGCTTGCTAACTCATAGCTGTTCTGACAACCTTCAAAATCAGTTGCAGTAAGCGTTATTTGATACTGCCCTGACTCAGGATAAACATAATCAGAATTAAAATTGGAAACAGTTTCACCATTTCCCATGTCCCATTCAAAACTTTCATATCCTTGAAGATTATGTGTTATTGATATGCCTTCACCCAAACATAAGGCTTTGGGATAAGTAAATTGGTTTTCATGATTTCCTATATAGATATTCTTAATTTTGGTGGCTTCACAACTAGATTGGCCACTAGCTGATAAACTAACAGAATACAATCCTTCATTTTCCAATAAATAGCTTCCATCGGCTGCTAATTCAACGCTGGAATTATTTATTTTCCATTTATAATCTTCAAAATCCGGATTGTCAGGACTTAAATAGACTTTAAATCCCTCACAAACTTTTTCAAGTTTATAATCAAACTCAATGATAGAACTTTGGATTGTAACGGTTATATAATCTTCTACCAAAAAGCTGCTATCCTTATTGAATTCAGCATAATAATCAATAGTAAATTCTCCTGCGCTAGTATATGTTTCTGTAAATTTATTTTCAGAATGCGAATCTTTATCTTCAAACCTCCATTCGAAAAATGAAGCATCTGGAGCAGGGTTTACGAGATCCAATGAAAAAGGTACATTACAACTGCTGAATGTAAATCTGCCAATTGGGCTATCACTATCCGTTTCTTCATTTTCTTCTTCAATTTCAGGATTTTCACAATCTGACCACGGGTTAGGAATCATTATGGCTTTAGACTTTGAACATTTCCCGTCACTTTGAATGCTTAAAGTCAGACTTACATCATCTAAAGTAATAAATGACAAACTCAATTCTGTATCGTTTCCTACTAGACTTTCATTATAGAACCATCTTACAGTTTGCCCTTCGGTGATCTCAGTTGATAAATCCACTTTAAAAAGCCCACATTCCTCACCAGCCGTCACTTCGTACTCAGCTTTTGGATCTAAATCAGGGATTTCAATGATGTTATATCTTTCAATAGTAGTTGCACAACCATTTCGGTTATTAGTAGTCAATGAAACTTCATAATTTCCAGATTCACTATAAGCATGCATAGGATTTTGTTCTGTGGAAGTATTACCATCTCCAAAATCCCATTCCCAATAATCATAGCCCATGCTTCCGCTAAATTGAACCTCCGTATAAGTACATGATTCAATTACCTCAGGTTCGGATAAATTAATAGAAGAATTTAATACTGTAATAGGACTATCAAATTCATATTCAACTTCACATCCTTTATTGTTGATATAACTTACTTTAGGATAATAAACTCCTGGAGTTTCGTATTCAAAATCAACCTCATGACCTTCTAAGCTCTTTCCATTACCATCATCCCAAATAATTTCATTAGCACCACCATTTAATAATTTTACTTCAGTTAAAAAAGGAGCGCATCCTTGCCATTTTTCAATTTTCAAGTTTGTCTCTTTCTTAAAAACCTGAATCTTATCCTTCAGTTTCTTTTCAATTATACATCCACTTTCATATTCCGTAATAGCTATTACTTCATAGTTTCCATGCTTTTCAAAAGTATACTCAAGTTCTTGACCAGTTATAATTTGCTTATTAATCTTCCATGAATAAGCTACTGCACCAGCAGTTTGGTTGGTGGCAGTAAAATTAAAGGGCGCACAAGCAGTAAATTCTTCGTATTCGATAGAAGGATCGGGAGCTTCAGAGACTTCAATCAATTTTTCCTCTAAGACATCAATTGTACAACCATTAGGAGCAGTATAGCTTAACAGAACATCATGCAGCCCAGGTTGATTAAAAACAATATTCACCTTTTTACCTTGATAAGAATTACCATTAACAGTCCATCTAAAACCTTCAGAATTGGAATGATTTGCTGAAAATTCAAGAGACTGCCCAAGGCAAACATTAGGATTAGCGACCACTATTTCAGGGCTTTCTATCTCTCCTACTTGAATAGCAGAATCCAATTCAACAGTTCCTGAGCAGCCATTCACATCTAAATACTCCACTCTGACATTGTAACTTCCAATGGTTGAATATATATGCTCAACAGAAATCCCTTCGGCACTTTCACCATCACCAAAATTCCAAATTGCTTCACTAATTTCTCCTATTAATTCGAATTTTAGATTAGTATCATCTTGCAAACATTGAATATAACTATTGACAGAGGCCGTAACTTCTTCAGCCGCTCTTACTTCAATGATATTTTCTTGTACCTTTAAATCCTGGCAATCACCTAAAGATTTTGCAGTAAGAGTTACAGTATATGTACCTGCTTCATCATATTCATGAACTGGATTTTCTTGTGAAGATTGATTACCATCTCCAAATGACCATTGATATTCATGGGCATTTTCAGATTCATTTTGAAAACTTACAGATTGACTAATACAAATAGTTTCACTTTCAACTGAAAAATTAGCGATAGGACTATCTGAAACCGAGATCATATCACTTACTGAAATGGTATCCTTTTCACCAGATTCCTTATTCAAAACAGCCAATACATCAAAAACACCAACTTCTTCAAAAATGATTGTTGGGGATTCAGCATTTGAAGTTTGCCCATCGCCAAAAACCCAATTCACAGATTGGAAATCATTATTTTCTAATTCAAAACTGACCACTAATGGAGCACATCCTTCTGTTTTATTGGCGTTTATTTGAGCTTGAGCAAAATAGAACAAGCCAAAATTGCCTAAAAGGAATAAAAATATTGTTTTTATGATGATAGAAATTTTCATGATGCTGATGATTATTTGATTAAAGTAACTTTACCGGAACGATTTACAGAAGTGCCTTCTTGACCTTCTGCATAAACTTGATAAACATAAGCGCCAGAAGGAGCGGAATCTCCTTGAATTTTACCATCCCACTTTTTTTCAATATCAGTAGAAGTGAAAATCACATCACCAAAACGGTTATAAATAATAAGTTTGTAATCCTCTACTCCTTTAGCAACAGCTCCAAATGAATCATTTAATCCATCTCCGTTTGGAGTAAATGCTGTTGGAAATTCAACAGAAAAAGGTTGAAACAAGGTAATAATATTAGAAGCGCTCATTATGGAATCATTTGAAGCACTTATTGCTAATATACGAAATTTGGCGGGTTTATTGTCCGGATCAACATTGGCAAAGCCAGCGTTAAGGCCTAAAATTGTTAGTGCGATGATGATGATGATGTTTTTCATGATGAATTCCGATTTATGATA
This sequence comes from Marivirga salinae, assembly GCF_030503855.1. Classification (NCBI taxonomy): domain Bacteria; kingdom Pseudomonadati; phylum Bacteroidota; class Cytophagia; order Cytophagales; family Marivirgaceae; genus Marivirga; species Marivirga salinarum. The sequence continues at coordinate 3,812,765 of NZ_CP129971.1, forward strand.
TATCAAAATTCGTCATATAAACACTCCTATAAATCAGAGGGATTCTTATTTAAAAAAATACGGGTTAAGCGTATTAAAATAGGGGAATGTACTAAAAGGGTTTACGTGAAACACTTAAAGTCATAAACAGGATTTATAGAGTACATTTGTGATTGAGCACGAGCTAGATATCCTTTAGAAAAACCGCAAGATTTTGAAAATATTGTGGATTAAGTTAGTACTACAAACTCTCCAACATCTCCTCAACTGCCTCATAAACCTTTTCTATTTCTTCCTTTTTTATAATATAAGGAGGTAAAATATAAATTACATTTCCCAAAGGGCGAAGCAGAATATCTCTTTCAAGAAAGAATGGATATAGTTTATGGCGCACTTCATTTACATAAGATGTATCTGCTTCAGTTTTTAATTCCAAAGCGAAAATAGTACCCAATACCCTACTATTTTGCACTTTAGGATGGGATGACAATTTATCATGAAAATCTTTCTGCCATTGGCTGATTTTCACAATTTGCGATTGTGTTTCTTCAGAGACTAATAACTCAAAACTGGCAATGGAAGCTGCACACGCTATTGGATTTGCAGTGAAGCTGTGACCATGAAAGAAAGTCTTCATGATGTCTGTGCTTTTGTAAGGCTCCATGATTTCATCTGTACAAGAAGTAACACCCAGTGCCATAGTACCGCCTGTTAGTCCTTTAGAAAGACAAAATATGTCAGGTTTGTTCTCTAAATAATCAGATGCAAAATGTTTCCCAGTCCTGCCAAAGCCTGTGAACACCTCATCAGCTATACAAATCACACCCTTATCCTGAGCGATATTGATGAGTTTATCTAAAAATTTAGCATCATACATTTTCATTCCAGCGGAGCCCAAAACTAAGGGTTCAAAAATGAAGGCAGCTACTTGTTCTGTGTCAACTAATTGATAGAATTTTTGAATGAGCTCATCCTCATTCCCATTTACTGGCATAGGTAAGAACTCCACATCAAAAAGGAAAGGTGAGAATGGAGCAGAAAAAGGTCCTCTATCCCCTACTGCCATAGCGCCAAAGGTGTCACCATGATAAGCCCCATCAAATGCAATTACTTTCCTACGTTTTTCATACCCTTTATTATACCAATATTGAAAAGCCATTTTTAAAGCTACCTCATTGGCAGTGCTTCCATTATCGGAATAAAAGATTTTAGATTGATTTTCAGGCAAAATGGAAAGTAACTTTTCAGCTAATTCAATAGCAGGTGCATGCGTGAATCCAGCAAAAATCACATGCTCCAAGTTTTGAGCTTGTTTTGCAACAGCTTCTGCAATTTTAGGGTGACTGTGCCCATGCAAGTTCACCCACCAACTGGATATCGCATCCATGATTTTACGACCATCAGAGGTATGCAAATACATTCCTTCTGCTTTTTCCACCATGATATGTTCAAACCCATTTACCAATTGTGTAAACGGATGCCAAATACTGTCACTGTCTCTTTCTAACCAGTTCATAAATTCTTTTTTAACTCTGCAGCATATTTCCGAACTACTGCATGATTAATTTCTTTTTCTTCCTTAATTCTCAACAAACAATTATAGCCGCTATGTTTCAAAATTATGTCTTCGCTAGAAGGATTTGAAGGGCCATTAAAAACAATTCCTTTTACTTCCACTCCTCTTCTTTTCAATTCATTAATTGTTAATAAGGTGTGATTAATGCTTCCTAAATAAAGATTAGCTACCAGAATAACTGGTATATTCCAATGTTTTGGAAAATCAATAACAAATTCCTTATTATTAATCGGAACCAAAACGCCTCCAGCACCTTCTATAATTAAATCGTTTTCAGTTTTAGGTATATCAAAATCAACTACTTCCAATTTGATGTTGTCAATTTCAGCAGCATAATGAGGAGAAGCTGGGGTATTGAGTACATATTTTTCAGGTATGAGTTCTGACTTCAAGTTGCTTAGCAAACCTCCAACATAATCCGTATCTCGAGGATAACCAGCTTGAATTGGTTTCCAATAATCTGCTTCCAGGGCTTCACATATTATAGCACTAAAAAGTGATTTCCCACTGTCTGTGCCGATTGCTGTAATAAAATAGTTCATTGAAAATACTGATTGATATGATGACACAAATTTGTTATTTCTTCTTCAGAATTGAAAGCATGCAGGCAGATCCTTACTCTTTCTTTTCCTTTGGGAACTGTTGGACTAAGGATCGGACGAACATCAAAACCTTTATCATTCAAATACTTAGAAAAATTTGAGGCCTCTGCAGCACCACCCAATATGATTCCCTGAACTGGATGTTCACTATCTAGTTTATTGATCGCATTCTTTAAAAGACTGTTGAATAGCGTTATTTTTGATTGTAAATCACCCCAAAGCTCAGGATGCTTTTCCCTATAATTTAAAGCGTTTTTTATGACTTGAACACTTTGATGTGGCAGTGCAGTGGTATAAATAAATTGCCGGCTATAATTTATTAAATAGTCTTTTAGAATATTACTTCCCGCTACAGCAGCCCCATGAACCCCTACTGCTTTTCCAAAAGTATAAATTCTTGCAAAAATTTGATCTTGTAGCTCCAAATCACAACAAAGCCCATAACCCGATTGGCCATATAAACCTGTACTATGCGCTTCGTCTACTATTATATTGGCATTATACTGAACCGATAATTCAACAATTTCTTTTAAAGGTGCTTGATCACCATCCATTGAATAAACCGACTCTACTACAACAAAAATATTTCCTTCTTCAATTTTCTTAAGCTTCTTCTCTAAATCTTGAAGATCATTGTGCTTAAAATTAAAATAATTAGCTCTGCTTAAGCGAACTCCTTCTTTGATGCAAATATGAGAAAGCTCATCAAGTAAAATTGTATCTCCTTTTTGTGGTACAGAGGATAGAACACCTAAATTGGCCATGTAGCCAGAATTGAATAACAAAGCAGATTCAGATTTAAAGTATTCAGATAGAAAGTTTTCCACTGCTTCATGATATGCTTTATTTCCACTTAATAAGCGTGAACCGGTGGCACCATTATCAATAAATTCATTGTGATCATGATGAATTTCTTCAACTTTAGAAAGCCCTAAATAATCATTTGAACTGAAATCAATTAAATTATTAACATTCTGCTTTAAGCTTCTATAACCACCATTAATTTTTCGATTTTCGAGTTGACCTAATAATTGCTTTTCAAGTTTCATCTTATTTTTCATAGGAATAATCGGCAAAAATATAACATTTATCGTCATATTCGTTATAACACAGTCAAACACTAAAATTAATCAAGATGAAAAAGCTTTTTACATTAACCGCACTATTATTTTTTATTGGAATAAGTGCCAAAGCACAAATATTCACTATTGGACCTAAAATAGGTGTAAGTAGCACTACTTTGAGCATTAAAGAAAATGCTGATAACTATGAATCTGGTGATGCTCGCTTGAGCTATCATGCAGGTATTTTTACTAGAGTTAAAATTGCCGGTTTCTATATTCAGCCTGAGTTATATTTTAATGCTGTGAGAGGTCAATATATTGATCCCAACAGACCTGTAAGTGAGCCAGTTGAATTTAATCAAAATAAAATTGACATGCCTGTTTTATTTGGTTGGAAATTAGGACCAGTAAGAATAAATGCCGGACCTGTAGCAAGTTTCAACTTGAAAAACTTAGAAGATTTTGAGGATGCAGATGTTGAAGATTACAAAACTGCAGTTTTTGCTTATCAGGCAGGTATAGGAGTAGATATTTCAAAATTAATAATTGACTTAAAATACGAAGGAAACTTATCTAATCAAGCTGTATTAGGACAGGATGCGGATGTTAAGGTAAATCAACTTATGTTGAGCGTTGGTTACAAATTACTATAATTAAAAAGAGGCTGTTCTTCGAAAGAACAGCCTCTTTTATTTCACTACAAAAAACATTATATCCCGCCTTCTATTAAAGGAATATCTGAATACCGTAATTCCAATTGATCAGTAAATACCAAATGTCCTTTCTCCCCCTTGGCATTGAACAAGTGAAGGCTTTCATCACTTACTTGATAGTAATGTTTAATATCAATTTCTTCTTCAAAACTAAATGTTTTCTTCTTTAGAGCATTAAATTCATTATCCATTATAGTAACATATATGTTTTTCTTATCCTCCGAAGAAGAGGTGACAATTAAACCAGCCTCAGTTTGAAAAACACCATTGTATTTTCCATTAATGCTAACTTCCTTTATAAAATAATCAGAACTATCCGGATGGAATCGAATTGCTGTTAAATTAGTAGGCCAAACTGCATCGCCCAATCCATCACCTTGATAAAATGCTAATTGAAAATTGCTGTTTCTCAAGGAAGTCAATTCAATTGGCTTTTCTTGGGTGTTTATTTCAATTTCATTTTTAATTTCACCATTTTCATCTGAAACTAAAATTCGATTTACAAAATCTAATGAATCCACATGGCTTTCATATACCAAGAAGTTCAAATCTCCTCCACCAACTACATTAATATCCGGTACTTTTTGCCAAACTTTGCTATTAGAATAAACAGATGGAACTGCATTATACCATTTTACACTATTCCCAACTTTTGCTCCATAAAAGGCTTGCGAAACACTATCTTTATCAAAATAAAAACCTCCAAAATATTCTAAATCATTTACATTCTTTTTGGAGTGATTAATAAATGCTACGTTTTTAGTTAGTGGATCATATTCATATTCTGGCATTTGCCATTCAAATTCAACACCTCTATAAGTCGGAACCTCCTGTAAAAATGGCTCTTCAAGATGATCTAATATTTGCAATCTTAATTTTTCAGCTGATTCACTTCTAATTTTCAATAAATCTTCTTCCTCAGTTTTAAAATAGGATTTAATTCCATCTATTCCCCCATAATACTTTTGATAGAAATCTTTATTCTTATTCAAATTACTATTAGGGATTTCAGAATTATATTTCTTCAAATCATTTTCAAGGCTCACCGTTTGTTGAAAAACCCTGTTTATGGTATATAATTTAACTTGAAAGGATATATCCTCAGCAGTATCATAAACTGAAAGGCTTTTCTGTTCACTTATCAAATCGAGTTTATCATCTTTATATTGAAATACATTGGCAACAGGTGAATTCAAATCATACTTTCTGATTTTATAAATTGATTTCTTTTCAATAGGATCCAGGTTTATAGAATCATTAGGCTCCCAGTTTTCCATTTTTGCAAAGCTATCATCTAGCTTTTTTTCAATGGTCACAATATCTTTTCTTAAAAGGTTAATCTCCGTGTCAATCACCTTTTTAACCTGATCTACCCAAGCACCATAATCCCAAAGTCCAATGTTATCTACCAAAAAATCTGTTTGGATTACTAAACCGTCTAATCGGTATGTTTTAATTTTATTGATTGAAATTTCCTGTTCCAAATCAAATGGAGGATACTCTTTTGCAGCTTCCTGATATTTCTTGAAATAATAAAGAGTAGAATCATAACTGTTTTTAACCAAATTAAATCGGCTTTCTAATTTATCATCGTATAATAAATACACATCTTTTAAAGAATTATAATCACCATTTATCCGTACAAAATTCTTAGTAGCCAAATCATATTGTTCTACCATTTTCATAAAATTAGTATGGATAGGAGGCATATGAGTTAAAAATGAATCAGCCTCTTTCAAGCCATCATAGAAAACCACTTTAACACTATCAAATTCAACTACTGGCTTGCCATTTCTTTTAAATTCATTTGTGAAGTTTGGATAATACCATGCATTTCTTCTGGTTTCTCTATCATCAATTAAATCACGAGAACGTCCGAAAAGCAATTCCGCTCTTTCAGCATTTGCAATAGCAGCTTCATAATCTGAAATGGGATGTGCATTTTTATATCGGTCTTCAAAAATTAAGGCTAATTGTATGTTTGTAGCAGGATGATCATTATTATACTTAAAGAAATCATATAATAATGGAAATACTAAATCAACACTATCCCCAAGGAAATAGGGGTTAATATCATCTTCATAATCTAATTCCAATTGAGCATAAGTTGCAAAGGGCAAGACGAAGGAAAGCGATAATATGATTAATAATTTCTTCATTTTATTTATATGGAATCTAATAACTAATTTCACAAAAATCTATTATTGGGTACTGAATAACAAATAGATATAAATTTCTCTCGTATAACTGCCTAATTGGCTCTATTTAATCGTTTTGAGCCAATTGAATATCTAAAATCTTTAATTCTACTCTACGGTTTTTTGCTCTATTTTCTTCAGAGTCATTAGGAACAACAGGATTTGATTCTCCATATCCCTTCGATATCAATCTATCTTCAGTAATGTTATTTCCAGTAATATAATTAATTACGCTATTTGCTCTTTCTTTTGATAAGCGAGTATTATAAGCTGCTGAGCCAATATCATCTGTATGAGCTGCTATTTCAATTTTCATACTTGGATAGGATTTCATCAATTTAATTACCCTATCTAATTCCTCGAAACTACTTTCGAAAAGTGAAGAAGAATTAGACTCAAAGTAAATATCTTTTAATGTTAGATTTGCATCTTTTGACAAAGGTTGGAGCTTCAATTCTACTCCTTTGCTGTCTTCCTCAATTTCTCCTGTTTCTTCATTAACCGTTTGTAATTTACCCTCACTCGATATTCCAATTTCAGTAGAGTTAAAGGCATAGCCTCTATCACTTGAAGCCTCTACCATGTAGCGGTCTCCTACCCTTAAATTGATGGTTTGATTTCCAGAAATTACAATTTCCTCATTTCGTGTTTTGTTTCTAATAATTAGTTGTGAAGATGAAACAGAACCATCGCTTAATAAATCTTTAACATTTATAGGAACCCCTATTTTTTCCGGCACAAGTTCTATATCTTCCTCATAAACTCTGTAAAGTATCAATCCGGTTAGGTCAATAGAAAAGCTTTTAGGTTTGAAATTTTTACTTTCTACATCTATTGTGTAAGCATTTCCTATAGGAAGATCTACTCTTGTTTTCCAATTTACTCCATCTGATTCTACCACATCAATGGTTCGTCCAATATCATTCTTTACGGTAATGGTAGCTTTTAAAGGATCGTATAATTCAATATCATATATGTTTACGTTTAAATGAGCTGTTGTAAATAAATCAATGTTTTGCTCATATTCCTGATAACTTTCAATATCTCTTAAATCATAATAGTATAATGCACTACTATAATCTTCCTTTCTAACCTCAAGATTATAAGCTCTACCCGCTGATAAGACGATTGAATAATAACCATCAGAAGGATTATTATCGAAACTCGTAATCATTTCAGATGTATTGGCATCTGTTATTCTCATTTTGGCGGACAAACCTTCTTTACTATCAGCATCTCGAATAACTCCCTGAATGGTAACATTCTGGAACTGCCTGAATTCTTCCGGAATTTCCACGCTATAAATATCATTCTTCTTAGAAAAATACATAAGGTCACCAGAAGCAGAAATACAGGAAAATAAATCATTATCCGTAGTATTTACATACTTTAGCGGAACAGGAGTTTCCCAATCACCATCAGCATTTAATCGAGTTTGGTATAAATCAAATCCTCCCATACCACCTTCTCTAAGAGAGGCAAAAATTAAGGTACGGTTATCTGCCATTATTTTGGGAGCTTTTTCACATCCTAAATTTACTGGATAAGGCAAAACAGTAGGTTCTGTCCAACCTGAATCTGTTTTTTGAGTAGCATAAATTTCATAACAAAATTCAGAAACTCCTTCAGGTGAGTTTTTACTGTTTCTGGCAAAATAAAGTGTTTTTCCATCAGTAGTAATGGTTGGGAAACCATCAAAACTTCTACTATTCACATCAGGGCCTAAATTTTGAGGTTTAGTCCAGGTATCGCCTACCCTTTCAGAATAAAAAATATCTTCAGACCCATAGCCGCCATCAAAAGAGGCATGAAAGTAAATCCTGTTTCCATCGTAGCTAAAATTAGGCCCCGAGATAACATCTATTGAGTCTCCATAATTATTGATGCTATCTAATGAAATTTCATCACCCCAACTACCATTTTCATCTCTAGTCAAATATAGTTTCCATGATCCATCTTTATTAGACTCATATATTAATGTACGGCCATTGGCACTAATACTGGGCGCATATTCGGTATGTTCTTCAGTACTTATTTCATTCACAATACTTTTCGGATATAATGAATCTAGAACTTGTTCTAATGAATCTTTTTGGCTTTGTGCATATGATGAGTAAGCAAAAAAACATACTACTATTGAAAGAAAAACCTTTGTAATTTTTTTCATTTGCATCATTATTCTCCTATTATAGTAAAAGCAGCCCAGTAATAAGGCTGAGGAAATTCTTCTTTAATTTTCATTTGTGCTTTTCGGAAAGAAGTAAATTTATCGTCCCCTTCTGTCCAATGTTTATAAAATTCGGTCATTAAAAGTTGTGTTGTATAATCATTAACAGTCCATAAACTCATAATAAGATTTTTAGCTCCAGCTACTAAGAAAGCTCTTTGTAAACCATAAACCCCTTCACCATTTTTCACATCACCCAAACCCGTTTCACATGCAGAAAGCACGACTAATTCTGTACCCTCCAAATTTAAATTCATAGTTTCATAGGCAGTCAATAACCCATCTTCAAAACTGTCTTCATATGGCAACCCTCCTGCTAATCCTATGGACGCACCTGAAAGCAAGATCCCAGAACGTAATAATGGATTTTCTTCTTTTCCTTGGTTTTCAGCTCCTGAAATCTTCTTATCTGAATCATAGGTTTTGAAAAAACCATGTGTAGCTATATGAAGAATGTTAGGTGCACTAAGGCTATCAATTAAAATTTCATTCGCCTCTTTTTCAATATATTTCGTTACTCTCCAGTTATTTGCTTTAGTCATAGAATCTATAGCATTTATTTCTAATTTAGTTCCTGGTAAGGGTGGAATACCTCCATTAAAATCTCGCATTAAACCTGTGCTTTGAGATGTCAATTTCATTTCATCAGATGGCCTACCCAAAGAAAAATCTGGAGAACCAATCAGAACCAATGATGGGTATTCAGTGATTGAAAGAGAATCACTTTCTGCTATAAATGTAGAATCTGTAGCTAAGGATGTTGAATCATTAGACAATACTTTCATATCCGTTTTTATCAAATCTCGAGCGCTAGTAATAATCCTGATATTCTCTTTCTCTAAAAGATATTGTCCTAAATTTTCACTGTATAAAGTATTGATATTTATTTTATTGTAGATCCCATCTGGACTGATGTATAATTTATCTAAACCTTCAGGAATATCCTTATCTACCCATTCCCATAATTTTTCATAAGATATTTTATCCATCAATTTAAATTTGATAAGGTTTTGATAAGCATTAAAATATTTTTGCTCAATTCTTCTACCTTCTTGCAAAACAGCAATTTGAGGTTCATCCATTGTATCTGTTAAAATTAAGCCTGCATAGATAATAGAATCATTTTTCAAACTTTTCTTAACCCTAACCAACTCCACTACACCAGTATTAGGACCTAAACTTTGCTTTAATTTTTGCCAGTTGATGCTATCAGACCCAAAGCCAGCATTAAAAAGATTAGACTTAACACTCAATTCCTTCTCCATTGAATTGATTGAATTTTCGATTTCATCTAAATTGATATCTTGCTCAGTTAACTCCTCTTTGGTGTAAGAATAATATTGGATAGCTTTTTCTTTCTTATCTTGCCAAGAGGTAAATAGTGCAATTAATTCTTGATCTCCGCTATTCAGAATTTTATTCCTCATTTTTGCAGATGCATTTAAGAGCATGGCCTTAGTGGTCAGCTGTAAATTAAATAGGTCTTCCTTAAGCTTTGGAATAGTTTGGAAATTTTCAATCGCAAAATCTTTATAGGCCTCAAAAACAGGATTTACTTTATGATAAAAAGCTGATTTTTCACTTTCACTCATCGAAGGAAAATACTCTTTAAACAAGAATAAATAACTATCAACTGACTCGCTGAATAAGGTATAAGCAGAGTCAATATCATTTTGAACTTGCTTTAAGATACCCCATCCATATAGTGTAAAAATATAATTAGGATGATTCACTCCCAATACTTCTTTTCTTAGTTTGGAGACCTTAGAAAATAAGGAATCAGCCTTTTCAAATGCTTCTTGCTTTTGGTAAAGGACAGCTAAATTATACTGAGTACTTGCAAATACTGGATTATTAGAACCATATACCTTTTCATCAATCACTAATGATTTTTCATAATACTCTTCTGCTTTTTCAAAATCTTCATTCGCAAGATATAAGGAAGCTAGATTGTGTAAAGTTGTAGCATATTTTGGATGGTTAACTCCATAAATAATAGAATCCATCTCCAAGGCTTCGTTTAAAAGTGGTAATGCCTTTTCAGTATTCCCCTCACTTTGGTAAATGGAAGATAGGTTTTCAATAGAAGTTACATAGGAAGGATGAAGCTTTCCGAGTTTCTCAATGTAAATATCAATAGCACTTAATAAATTATTTTTTGCTTCTTTTAAATTTCCAGTATTTTGATAATAAAGCCCAATACCTGATAAAGCATCAGCATAAGCAGCACTTTGATTGCCGTAAATTGTTTTCGATAGATTCAGCGTTTTTCTAAAATATTGTTCAGCAATAGGATATTCTGCTTCTCCCATTTTGACTAAGGCTAGTTTAGAATACACATTTAAAAGTGCTGGGTGATTCTCGCCTAGGCTATTGACATAAGTTTTTTCCGCTAATCTGTAAAGCGAATCAGCTTGACGGAAACGAGACCGGCTTTGAGCTACAGTTCCAAGATTTTCATATACCTTGGCATTATTTTCATGATTGCTTTCAAATATAGTTCGAAAAATATATCCAGCATCTTTAAAATAAGACTCCGCTAAATCATACTCACTATTCTCTAAACTTAATGAACCCAAATTATTGAGAGTATTAGCATATTCAACCGTTTCTTTTCCTAAGGTTTTTTCAATTAATTGAAGATTTTTAGTGAAATAATTAGTCGCTTTATCAATGTTAGTTCGGTTTTGCTCCAGAACTCCGAGACTATTACGAGTCGGAATTTCAATTTCAGTTTTGAATTTATTGTCGCCTTCAAATTGTTGCAATGATTTATTCAAATACAATTCAGCAGAATCAAAATCGGCTAAGTCTAAGTAAATATCACCAGTATTTTTATAGGCAAGTGCTTTTTCTTCACTTTCACCCTCTATGTTGCTTAATATATTTTCATCAACAGATAATAAGAGCTGAAGAGCTGAATCCAGCTTACCCATTTGTTTAAAAACCAATGCTTTCTGCGCCAGAATTTTTACAGACTGCAAACTATCTGCTTTATTTTCAATCGATAAGGAATCATTAGCTATACTATAAAGTGCTAATGCGGTGGTATAATCTCCCTTATTAAAAGCAACTGCTGCGCTATTCAACTGACTTTGCAAATCGTCTCCACCTAAAGCAAGCAATGATTCCCCTTTATTACTTTGACCCGTTTTTTGATAAAGTACTCCTAAGTTATTTTTTGTACTGGCATATAAATTCCGATCAGTATCATCATCATTTTCCAATTGCGTTTTCAATATTTCATAAAAAGAAATTGCTTTATCATTTTGACTGCTTTCTTGATAAATTAAAGCTCTTTGATAAGCTGAAATTTTCCATAATTCACTGCTTTGAAGATTATTGTCTTGAGTAATACCAATTACTCTATCATAAAATTCTGCAGCCTGATCTAAATCACCCTTTTCTTGTAACAAGCTAGCAACATAATATAGTGTATTCAAATATTGAGAACCTGCTTGTGATATATATTGATTAAGTATTGGCAAAACCTGTTGAAAATATTGTAGCGCATCATCTTCTTGATTTTGATAGCGTAAAGAAGCATAGTCAAAAACTGCTATAGCATGATTTAAAGAATTTTTATCTTCTTTATTTAAGACCTCCATATAGTCTTTTGAGAAAGTCATAGCCTCCTCCATATTTCCTAATTGGAAATTAAGTTGGGATATAAAATTCAATAACTGAATGTAAAACTGTGTTTGTTGATCAAAAGTGACCTCCTTCATCAACTCCAGCTCTTCTGAGGCAAGTTTTAAACCTTCTTCAAAATCTTGAGTTTTAAATGATAATTTCACTCCTGCATGAAGAGAATAAATATAAGCTTCGTGTTTTTTTCCATAAGTTTCTTCTGCTTGAGATAGCGCTTTTTCTAATAAGGATTCAGCTAATTCCAACTGATCATTATTTGTAGCCTTTTGCAAAGCAGTGAATGTCTCATCCCATGAGTTTTGAGCATTTAAAGGCAGAGCAAAACTTACAGATAGAATAATAAAAATTAAAAATTTCATTTTAATGATATTCATACCTATGCAAGATGGAGAATATGTAGGGATTTTGAAAAAAATTCATCGAAATACCTAATTTTAGGTATCTCAATTATTGAATGTAATTGACATAAATCTTACTTATATTTAAAGATCGTCTAAAATTTCAATCTTATTATGCAAAATTTCAAATTCAGTTTCCTATTCGTATTATTTTCCCTTTTTATCACATCTATCTTATTTGCTCAAAAAGATTTTAACAGAGCCGACAGCTTGAAAGGAGGACTAACTGAAGAAAGAACTTGGTGGGATTTAAAATATTATCACCTGCAAACAAAAGTGAATCCAGAGGAGCAATATATTTCAGGAAGTAATACGATTCAATACGAAGTTTTAGAATCTTACCATGTCATGCAAATCGATTTGCAAAAACCAATGACAATAGACAGCATTGTTCAAAATGGAGAACAACTTGAATTCAAAACAGAATTTAATGCTCATTTTATTCAATTGAAAGGAGACCAAAAAGTTGGAGACATTAATGAATTGACTATCTACTATTCTGGTAATCCTCGAGTGGCAAAAAATGCTCCTTGGGATGGTGGTTTTACTTGGAAAAAAGATGAAAATGGACAACACTTTATTGCCACAGCCAATCAGGGGATTGGTGCCAGTGTTTGGTGGCCATGCAAAGAACTTCCTGCTGATGAACCGGACAGTATGCTGATCAGTGTAAATGTACCAAAACCATTAGTGGATGTATCCAATGGGAGATTAAGAGAAGTTGAAGAGCACGAAAACAGTCGGACATATCATTGGTTTGTGAGCAATCCTATCAATAACTATGGAGTAAATTTAAATATTGGTGATTATGTGAATTTCAAAGAAAAATATGAAGGTGAGAAAGGCCCATTAGATTGCAGCTACTGGGTGTTAAGTTATAATCTGGAAAAAGCTAAAAAGCAATTTCAGGAAGTACCTAGAATGCTAGAAGCTTTTGAATATTGGTTTGGCCCCTACCCTTTTTATGAGGACAGCTATAAATTGGTAGAAGCTCCTTATTTAGGGATGGAACATCAAAGTTCTGTTACTTACGGAAATGAATTTAAAAACGGCTATAGAGGCCAAGATTTGAGTCAGACAGGTTGGGGATTGAAATTTGATTTCATCATTATTCATGAATCAGGTCACGAATGGTTTGCCAATAATATCACCTATAAAGATGTAGCTGATATGTGGATTCATGAATCTTTTACACATTACTCAGAAAATCTGTTTTTAGATTATCATTATGATTCACTTGCTGCCAATGCTTATGTGCAAGGTGTCCGCTCTTCTATTCAGAATGACAGACCAATAATCGGTGAATATGGGGTTTCGCATGAAGGTTCAGGTGACATGTATTATAAAGGCGGAAATATGCTTCATCTCATCAGACAATTATTCGATAATGATGAGAAATGGAGAAAAACATTAAGGGGATTGAATAAAGAATTCTATCATCAGACCGTGACCACTGAACAAATAGAAAATTATATTTCAGAAGCTTATGGAAAACCTTTAGATAAAGTATTTGACCAATATCTTCGAACTACCCAAATTCCTACTTTCACTTATAGGGTTTTGGGCAATCAACTGCTTTACAAATGGGAAAATACAGTTGAAAGATTTAATATGCCCATAAGAATATTTATAAACGGAGAGCCTGAATGGCTAGAACCTAATTCCAAATCATTTAAAGCTTTGGAGAACTTGCCTGAAAATGCGGAAATTTTGGTAGATCCTAATTTTTATGTGGGGGATTTTAATTTAACAGAGTAGCCCCCTAGCCCTCAAAGGGGGGATTTGGGCGGCACCACTTTGAAATAGCGAGTTACAAGTTGGGCGACTCGTGCACTTAGGTCAGTACCGAAGGTCCGACCGGAATCTGCAAAGAGTGAATAGTTAGAAGTAGGAAGATGGGAGTGGGAAGTTGGAAAAAAAGAACCACATTAAAGGAGATGAAGGAAAAAGAATCTAATGGAATCATACTTGAAATTTGATAATCATGAACAATACGTATAATTTTAACTTTATAAAGATTCTAAAGCCAAACCTACAAAGATGAAGAGCCTTATTTTACCAATTTTAGTTTTAATTAATCTAAACCTGCTAGCACAAAAACAGGAGATTGACCAGCCCTACCAAAAAGGAATGGGCGAAAATGGTGTCAGAGTTGGAGAATGGAAATATTTTGGTATTAATGAAGAATTGGAATTGACTTATAATTACGATTCCTATACTGTATCTTATTTAAAACTAGACACTTCATTATATCTGATTTATGATAATGATGATTGGAAAGCTGTAAAGCCTGATCGTCAGCTAAGATACATAGGAAGTTATAATCATCTTTATAATTTTTTCGCCAAAGAATTGTCAAGCACATACTCTTCAAAAGCAAGTAAAAAGAAAATAAGTACCATACTTTTACTAGAATTAGAATTTAGTGAAGAAGGTCAGCTTGTTGAGAAAAAAATCATTGGTGAGGATAAAGAATATTTTGAAGAAGCTATTCTGACTATTGCAGAATCAATTCCCGAATATTGGATTCCTGCTATTTATAATGGTATTCCTGTTAAATCTAAAATAAGTTTTCCTATAATTTACACAAGAGAATCCAAGGAAGACAAACAACCAAAAATAGAAGATCTTAATTATGTTGGTAAGGTCATGTCCCCCATAAAAGTCGTTGGTTACGGATTTTAAAGGCAGAGCCAAAATTGTAATTTGACCCTACCAAAATCATTCTAAGATTAAACAACTGATGTTATCATGTCTAGAATTTATATTTCCCGTCCTCTATAAGCTTTTGGGCTACTCTCCTTCTTGTATCCTTCACATTAAAGGCTTCCATTTTAGTGAATCGCTTTAAAGCCATATTCATCATTTTTAATTCATCGCCTTCAGAAAAAGACCATAGGGCTTCTTCTGCTGAATTTTTGATACTCTTTACGGCTTCCATCATAAACAATTGACAGATATCAACTTGAGTAGCACTAGCTCCTTCCCCAAGTGTATCTTTTATTCTTTTGGTTTTCACCAATACTGATTCCAGCATATATATCTGAATCAACATATCCGCTACATTCATTAAAATCTCCTGCTCCTCCTTTAATTTCATCATTAGCTTTTGGGCTGCTGATCCTGCAATGATTAAAGTGATTTTCTTTAGATTTTCTAAGACCTGAGTACCTTGTTCTAAGGTGTCTTCATTCTTATTCGCTGAAAAATCAGGGATGCTGGTTAATTCTTTTTGAACAGCAGTGGCTGCATTCATTAAATCCAATTCGCCATTCATAGCTTTTTTCAGAAGTATATCCACTATCAACATGCGGTTGATTTCATTTGTACCTTCAAATATCCTACTGATTCTTGAATCACGATACAATCTTGCCATAGGAGCTTCTTCGGAAAAACCCATACCACCATAAATCTGCAAACCTTCATCAACTGTGAAATCTTGTGACTCTGTACCAAAAACTTTTATGATAGCACATTCAATTCCATAGGCTGTAACCGCTTTTGGTTTTGCCTCATCTAAAGACATTCCTGATTTCAAATATTCTTCTTCTTTTTGATCGATTAATTCACCTGTTCTGTAGGCAGCAGCTTGTAGCGCATAAGTTTTGACTACCATTTTAGCCAATTTCTGCTGAATGGCACCAAATGAGCTGATGGATTGACCAAATTGCTTACGGTCTTTAGCATATCCCACAGCATAATCAATTGCCTTTTTTGAAACCCCTAATCCACCTATTCCAAGTTTTATTCTGCCTGTGCTCAATACATTTAAAGCTATTTTAAAACCATCTCCTCTCTTTCCCAAAAGGTTTTCTTCAGGTACTTTTACATCATTCAAAAATACTTGTCGCGTTGAAGAAGCTCTAATCCCCATTTTATCTTCCTCTTCTCCTAAAGTCAACCCTGCATATCCTTTCTCCACTATAAACGCAGATAAATTTTGATCATCTTCGATCTTTGCAAAAACCGTAAACACATCTGCAATACCCGCATTCGTAATCCACATTTTCTGCCCAGTCAGATAATAAGCTTTTTCCGATTCATTATAAATCGCTTTGGTCTTTCCAGAATTAGCATCGGAGCCTGCATCAGGTTCTGTCAAGCAATAACATCCTTTTGACTTTCCAGAAATCATATCAGGGATATATTGTGCCTTTTGCTTTTCGTTTCCGTATAATAAAATTGGAGCAATTCCGATACTGGTTTGTACACCAATTGCTGGTGAAAACTCAGTAGTTTTCGCCATTTCCTCAATTACTCTCAGAGTGGTATTAAAACTCACTTCTATTCCTCCATAATTTTCAGAAACACCTAAGCCTAAAAGTCCTAAATCTCCAGCCTTATGTAATAAATCAATAGTTTGAGATAAATCCTTCTTCTTTTCTAATTCATCAGCTAATGGTAAAACTTCCTGTTCTACAAATTCTTTTGCAGAAGCTACCATCATATTTTGCTCTTCTGAAAAATCAGATTCTATAAAAATGCTTTCTGGGATCTTATTGATTAAAAATGAACCACCAGTTTGTGAAGGGATTTGTTTTTCTTTAGTTTCCATAGTTTTTATTTAATGTGTAATAGGTTTCTTTCTGAAATTTGAGATGCTAAATGCGGGTAATTCTTAATCAATTCGCTTATAAAAAATTCATATGGAATATCCTCAAAATGACCATATTGATGCAGATATTCCATGAATAAGCCTCCATTTTGGTCATACTCCTGAAAAACAGAATCACCATCAGGATTAAATTCCAAAGGAATGACATTTAGTTTTTCACAAAGCTCTTTATTGAAGACAGGTGTTACTTTAATCCATTTTCCATTGAGATATATCTCCGCATAACCATGAAAAACCAAGACATCTGTTTGAAGCACTGCTTCCAATTTTGCGGTACCTATATGATTTCTCACATTAGCAAAACCTAGTCGGGAAGGAATTCCAATAACTCGGCAAGCAGCTGCAAAAAGACAACTCTTTTCCACACAATAGCCATAATCCCTTGTCAACAAACTACTTGCCTTCATGGCTTCTTTCGAAAAATCCAATCTGTAGGGATCATATCGAAATCCATCACGAACAGCGTAATATAAGTGCTTTACCTTTTCCGTTTCATCATTCGTTCCGAGCGTTACATTTTTGGCAAATTCTTGAACTGCTTGATGGTCAGCATTTATAAACTCAGTTGATTTTAAATATATAGCTAGATTTTCGTTCTTCATTTTCAATATTTAGGCATTTATGCCTAACAAATGTAATAAAGAAATTCAGGAAATAGGCATTATTGCCTAATATTTAATTGAGGAAATAAAAATGCTTAATATTGTGTTAGATTTCCATCTATATGAAGACGAAAGAAAAG